>JAFAQQ010000059.1 GCA_019246335.1 Actinomycetota bacterium
TGGCTGACCGCAAACGAAGCATCCGACCGCACGAGTCGGTCGCCGATTCCCGCATAGCCCGGACGGGCGGCCGATCGCAGCCCGAGGCATCGGACGCACCCCAACGATCCCCGTTCGACGAACCCGAACCGCCGTGTGCCGTCTGACATAATCGACCGCCCGCCGGGGCGGTGCACCAAGAGGCAATCGGAAGGAGCGAGGGATCAGGTTCCTGCGCATGAAGCCGGGGCATGGTGAGGTACTCCTAGCCGAGGGAGATCCGCGTCTGAGCGAGGACGCGGAGACCTTGATCGCGGAGTTCCGCCGCCAGCTCGACGAGGGGATGTGGGCGGCGGTCCCGACGACCCGGCCCGGCAGCGGGCGCCGCGAGGCCCTCCTCGTGAAGGCCTACAACGACATCCCCGAAGGCGCCGATCGCGTCATCTTCTTCCCCCGCGCGGCAGGCGGGTAAGCGAGCCCGACGTGTTGCTGGCCCTGCTGGTGCTCATGCTGCTGGCCGCGGCGCTCGCCGCACCGATCGCCCTCCGCGCCGCGCGCTCACGTCGCGACCGGCGCTCACGTCGCGACCGCCGCGCGCGGCGGCGAGCGGAACGTCGGGAGCTGCGCGACCCCGGGCGCGAACGCCGTGCCGAGCAGCGCGCGCGGGAGCTCCTCCGCTCGTGCGTGAACGACGAGGAGTGGTCGATGTACCGCGATCTCGGGTTCATCCGGGTGGCCGGCCACCTCCACGCCGAAGGCCCCGGCGGGCTCTCGGCGTCGCGGCGAAGGTTCCGCAGCCGGGGCGGCGGCGGGGCCGCGGGCCAGGGCGCCGGAGGCCTCACGGGCCAGGGCGCCGGAGGCCTCAGCCCGTCGGCGGGCGGGCTCGCGCGATCGGGCGCGCGCGGCGCTCCCGATCGAGACCGCGAGTGCGCCTACGCCTACCTGATCTACCCCCACAAGCCCATCGTCGCGTACGTGCCGCGAACCGGGAGGCTCCTGAGCGAGTACTGCGTCGAGTTCCCGGACCTGGTCGACGCGATCTCCGACACCCGGCTCCCTGACTCCGACGACGTCCTGGCCAAGTGGATGGCTCTGACGGCCGACGAGCGTCGCCTGATATCGGACGCCAACATGCACCTGCCCGGCCGTCAGATCGACCCGGCGCGCGTGCGACGCGACCTGTGGCGCCTGCGGGAGTGGGAGCGCCTCCGCCGCGGGCCAGACGCGCCCGTAGCGCCCCGGTGAGCGCGCAGCGCAGGCTGCGCAGCCGCGCGATCCTCGAGGGCCCTGACCGGGCCCCCGCTCGCGCGTACCTCAAGGGCATCGGCTTCGGCGACGAAGACCTCGCGCGGCCGATCATCGGCATCGCCAACACCTGGACGGAGACGATGCCGTGCAACTTCCACCTGCGCCGGCTCGCGGAGCGCGTCAAGGACGGCGTGCGGGCCGAGGGGGGAACGCCGATGGAGTTCAACACGATCGCGGTGTCCGACGGGATCACCATGGGCACGGACGGGATGAAGACCTCGCTCGTCAGCCGCGAGGTGATCGCGGACTCCATCGAGCTCGTCGCGCGCGGCCATCTCTTCGACGGCGTGGTCGCGCTGTCGGGCTGCGACAAGACGATCCCCGGCTGCGTGATGGCGCTCGCCCGCCTCGACGTGCCGAGCCTGATGCTCTACGGAGGCTCGATCGCGCCCGGCCGGTTCCACGACCACGACGTGACGATCCAGGACGTCTTCGAGGCGGTGGGGGCGCACGCCGCCGGCGACATGACGGACGACGAGCTGGCGGAGCTCGAGGCGGTCGCCTCACCCGGCGCCGGGGCGTGCGGGGGCCAGTTCACCGCGAATACGATGGCCACCGCATTCGAGATGCTCGGCATCTCCGCGATGGGGACCTCCATGGTCCCCGCGGAGGACGGCAAGAAGGGTCAGGCCGCGGAGGACTGCGGGGCCCTCGTGATGCGGCTGGTCGAGGACGACGTCCGGCCCAGCTCGATCATCACCCGCGAGTCGCTCGAGAACGCGATCGCGTGCGTGGCCGCGACCGGCGGGTCGACCAACGCGGTGCTCCATCTGCTCGCGCTGGCGCGAGACGCCGATGTCCCGCTCGAGATCGACGACTTCGACCGGATCAGCGAGCGGACGCCCCTGCTCGCGGACCTCAAGCCGGGCGGGCGCTTCGTGGCCACCGACCTCTTTCGCGCGGGCGGCGTCGCGCTGGTGGCGAAGCGTCTGCTCGACGCCGACGTCCTCCACCGCGATGCGCCCACCGTGACCGGACGCACCATCGCCGAGGAGGCCGCGGATGCCGAGGAGGCCGACGGCCAGGAGGTGGTGCGCGCGCTCACGAATCCGATCAAGCCGACGGGCGGCCTGGCGATCCTGCGCGGCAACCTGGCCCCGGACGGCTGCGTCGTAAAGCTCTCAGGCCTCGAGCGCCTTCAGCAGCGCGGGCCCGCCCGGGTGTTCGAGGGGGAGGAGGAGGCGTTCGCGGCGGTCAAGGCGAAGCAGGTCCAGCCGGGCGACGTCGTCGTCATCCGCAACGAGGGGCCGTCCGGCGGTCCCGGGATGCGTGAGATGCTCGGCGTCACGGCCGCGCTCGTTGGCGAGGGACTGGGCGAATCCGTCGCACTGCTGACCGACGGGCGGTTCTCGGGCGCCACGCACGGCCTGATGGCCGGACACGTCGCACCCGAGGCGCCGCGCGGAGGCCCGATCGCCGCGATCCGCGACGGCGACGAGATCGTCTTCGACGTCGAGGCCCGCCGCCTGGACGTCGACCTTCCGGACGGGGAGATAGCGCAGCGCGTGGCGGCGTACCGCCCGCCGCCCACGCAGGTCCGCAACGGGGTACTGGCCAAGTACGCGCGCCACGTGGGCTCAGCGGCCGAGGGCGCCGTCACCAGCTGACGCGGGCTTCCCCTCCGCGCCGCTAGTCCATCCGTGCCAGCTATAGCTGGTAGGTCTGGACGACCGGTCCCTCCCCGCGGGACCGTGCCGCTACGAGCCGACGCCCGCCGCCGGCTCGCCTACGTCGGCGGTCTGCTCGCGCCTCGGCTCGCGCACGAACTCCAGCAAGCACTCGTTGAACGTCGGCGGCCGCTCGATCATCGGCACGTGGCCGGTGTCTTCGAAGACGACCTTCCGCGCACCCCGGATCGAGCGCTCGTACTCGTCGGCGTCGTGCGAGGGGATGATCATGTCGTCGGATCCCCAGACGATGAGGGTCGGGCAGCGGATGTCCGGCAGCCGGTCGCGGAAGTCGTAGTCCAGGTGCGCGCGGAGCGCGGGCATGAACCCCGGGCGCCCGGCGCCCTGCGACATCTCCCACAGCATCTCGGCCGAGATCAGGCGGGGGTGGCGCACGATCGGGGAAAACGTCGCGTACCGCAGCCGCGGCCGCAGCACGGCCATCCGCTTCTCGGCCGCGGACCTGGCGCCCGCGACAGCGGCGACCCGTCCCCACGTCATCACCGGCCCCTGCCGCAGGCTGGTGCTCGTGATGCCCGCCGCCGACACGAGGACGAGCCGCTCGACCCGCTGGGGGAACTGAATCGCCACCTCCGCGCTCACGAAGCCGCCCATCGAGTTGCCGACGATCGCCACCTCACCGAGGTCGAGCTGCGCGCAGAGCGCCTCGACGAAGCGGCCGTAGCCGGAGATCGAGATCTCCTCCGCGGGCATCTCCGACCCGCCGAAGCCGGGCAGGTCGGGTGCGATCACCCGCCGCGCGCGCGCGAAGAACGGGAGGTTCTCGAGCCAGTTCTGCCAGCAGCCGGCGAGGCCGTGGACGAAGACGATCGGCGGGCCGTCGCCCGAGCCGAGGTCCACGTAGCGCGCAGGGCGCCCCTCGATCTCGGTCGACCGCAGGTGCTCGCGCCAGTCGATCGACCGCCAGTCCGGGTCTCCGTGGGCGCCGTAATCGTCGCCCGCGCGGCGCGCGGTCCACGGCATCGCGGGCCGGGCTCTCGATGGAAGAACCGGCATCCGCCTGTACGGTACCCGGCGCGCGCGAGCGCGGGCGCACGACCCCCGCCCGTCTCCTGCGCGACCTCAGCACGCCCGCCGGGCGATCCCTGCCACAATCGCGGCGTGGCCGAAGCGAGCAGGACCAGCCTGCGCGTCCAGGACCCAGGGGCTGCCGAGCTCGGCGCCCCTCCGAGCGCGCTGCCTGCACGGCGCACCGACGACCTTCGGCCTCACCTGCCGGGCGTCGAGCCCGAGCGGCAGGTCAACGACTGGGGCCGGTCGGAGCGCGTCGAGGGATTGCTCGACCGGACCCTCGTCGACTTCTTCTACAGCCACTGGTTCCGGTGCGACGTCGAGGGAATCGAGAACGTCCCGCCCACGGGCGGTGCGCTGCTCGTTTCCAACCACTCAGGCGCCCTCCCGCCCGACGCGCCGATGATCGCCAAGTCGATCAAGGAGGAGCACGCTCATCCCCGGCAGCTGTACGTGACCGTCGAGCATTTCTTCAAGGGCTATCCCGGCTTCTCGATGCTGGTCCCGAAGATCGGCTGCGTGGCGGCCCACCCGGCGAACGTCCAGCGGCTGCTGTACGACGAGCAGCAGCTCGTGCTCGTGTTCCCGGAGGGCCGCAAGGGCACCGAGAAGCTGTACAAGGACCGCTACCGGCTGCGTCGCTTCGGGCGCGGCGGGTTCGTTGAGGCCGCCATGCGGGCGCGGGTCCCGATCGTTCCCGTGTGCGTCGTGGGCGCCGAGGAGGCCGCGCCGATCTTCGCCCATGTCAACTTCATGAGCCGCCTGACCGGGTTCACCTACTTTCCGATCACGCCGACGTTCCCGCACTTCGGGCTGTTCGGGATGCTCGGCTACCTCCCCGCCAAGTTCAAGATTCGCTTCCTCGAGCCGCTCCCGTTCGAGGCCGAGGGCCTCCACGAGGACAAGTCGCTCGTCCAGACCGTGGCACACGAGGTGCGCGCGCGGATCCAGGAGAACGTCTGGGACATGGTCAAGTCGCGCAAGTCGGTCTGGTTCGGATAGGTCGCGGCCGCCACCGGGAACGACAGCCGTATGCCCACGCGCCGCGTACTCATCACCGGCCTCTCGACCTACTGGGGCGGACGCCTGGCCCAGGCGCTCGAGCAGGACGAGCGGGTGGAGGCGATCATCGGGGTGGACAACCGCGACCCGACTCGCGAGCTCGACCGCACCGAGTTCGTCCGCGTCGGCACTCAGCACGCCCTGCTCAGAAGGATCGTCGAGGCCGCGGAGATCGACACCGTGGTCGACAGTCGCCTGGTCGTCGACTCGGTCACGACGTCGCCTCGCAAGGCGCACGAGAACAACGTCATCGGGACGATGAACATCCTCGCCGCGTGCAGCCACTCGACGGTGAAGCGGTTCGTCTTCAAGTCGTCGGCCCACTACTACGGCACGGCCCAGGACGACCCGGCGTTCTTCACCGAGGCGATGGCACGGCCGCACCCACCGCAGACAGCGATCGAGAAGGACATCGTCGAGGCCGAGGCGAGCGTGCGCGACTTCGCTGAGAAGAACCCGCAGGTCGCCACGTCGATCATGCGCTTCGCCAACGTGCTCGGCCCGGACGTCCGCACCTCCCACACGACGCTGTTCTCGCTGCCCCTCGTGCCGACCATCCTCGGCTTCGACCCGCGCTACCAGTTCGTGCACGAGGACGACGTGGTGGCGGCGCTCCACCACACCGTCGGCAACGACCTTCCGGGGATCTACAACGTCGCGGCCGACGGCGTCCTGGCCCTGACCGAGGTGATAGACCTGCTCGGAAGGCGCTGGGCGCCGCTGCTGCCCCCGTGGGCCACCGGCGCGGGCGCCGCCGCGCTGAGGCGGCTCGGGCTGCGGATCCCCCCGGAGATGCTCGGCCAGCTGAGGTTCGGCCGCGGCCTTGACAACCGCAAGCTCAAGGCAACCGGTTTTGAGTACCGCTACACGACGCGGGAGACCGTGATCGCGCTCGCGGAGCACCTGCGCCTGCACCCGATCGTCCGCGGCGTCCAGGAGCCGTACCGCTACGAGCGCGAGGTCGAGGACTTCCTGCGGTGGAGCCCGCACGTCCGCAATCCGGCCTACCGCAGCCAGCCACGGCTCTCGTCCAACGAGCTCGCCGAGCTCAGGCGGCTCCACGACGCCTACGGCGAGCGCGTGGGCGCGCCCGAGGCCGGGTCACCAGCCGATCAGGCCGAGGTCCTCGCCCGCGCCGCACGCGTACAGGAGCCGGGTGACGACGAGGCGCAGCCGTCCGGCCAGCAGGACGTGCGGGCGGCCGGGGACGACATCGCGCCCGCGGCGGCGGCCGGCGGCGGCGCGCCCGCAGCCGCCGCCGAGCAGGCGCCCGTCGAGCGCTACGACGACCTCGACCCCGAGGACGTCGTCTCGCTCATCCACTCGCTGGAGAGCGCGGACCTGCTCGCGCTCCGCGACCACGAGCGCTCGGAGCTGGCGCGCCCGCGCGTCCTCGCCGCGATCGACGGCGAGCTCGCCCAGCGCGAGTCCGCGCACAGCGGCTAGGGCCGCGCGGCGGCCGTCGCCCAGCGGGCGCGAGCCGCAAGGCCCGGGGGAACTGCGCAGGAAGAGACCCCGTACGCGCGAAAATGCGCTGCTGAGGGGCCGATCCTTGTACATCGCGAGTCCTAAACTGACGAGAGCCGCCATGCGGCAGCGCTCGTTTCTCGTATCGATCGTCGTCATCGCCATCCTCATGCTGGGGGCGGTCGGCTCGTACGCGTACGACGCCGCACACGACCACCAGATCGCTCGCGGGGTGCAGGCCGGCGGGATCGCCATCGGCGGCATGAGCACATCGGCGGCGAAGGCCAAGCTGAGCCGCGAGCTGACCCCGGTGGTCCAGCGAGGCGTCACGGTCGTCTTCCGCGACCGTCGCTTCGACCTCGACGCGCAGCGCGCGCAGACGCGGCTGGACGTGGACGGCATGGTGCGGGACGCGCTCGATCGCAGTCGTGGCGGCAACGTGGTGACCCGAACGCTGCGCGGCATCCTGGGCGGCCACGTGAGGGCGAACGTGCCGGCGTCCGTGACCTTCTCGCACTCCGAGGTGGACTCGTTCGTCCACCAGGTCGCCCAGTCCGTCGACCTCGCGCCGCAGGACGCGAACATCGGGATCTCGGGCGGGAGCCTGCGCAAGGTCGAAGCCCGCGACGGTCGCCGCGTCGACGAGGACCGTCTGCGACAGCGCGTGGAGACCGCGCTCGCGAAGGTCAACGCGAGCAGGGAGGTGGCGGTGCCCTACACGGCTCTCCACCCGCGCGTCACGACGGCCCAGCTCGCGGCGAGGTACCCGACCGTCATCGAGGTGAACCGCGGCGCCTTCCAGCTCACCCTCTACAAGCGGCTGAAGGTCGCGCGCACCTACACGATCGCCGTGGGGCGTCAGGGACTCGAGACTCCCGCCGGGCGGTACGTCGTCCACGACAAGGAGGTCGACCCCGCGTGGCACGTGCCGAACAGCTCGTGGGCGGGCAACCTCGCGGGGCAGGTCATTCCTCCGGGGCCGCAGGACCCGCTCAAGGCCAGGTGGATCGGGATCACTGACGGGGCGGGCATCCACGGCACGGATGACCTCGGTTCGCTCGGGACCGCGGCCTCGCACGGGTGCATCCGCATGGCGATCCCCGACGTGATCGACCTCTACGACCGAACGCCGTACGGCAGCGTCATCTACGTGATCTAGCCAGGTCCCGTCGGGAGCTCGAGGCCGCCGCCGATCTCCTCGACCGGAACCTCGTCCCAGCCCGCGGCCCCGAGAGAGGCATGGCGCTCGGTGTGTCGAATGCAGAGGGTGCCGATGAAGATCCCTCGCGTTCGCTTGCGCATGACCGCGTACCAGAGCGTGGAGGCGTCGCTGGGGCCGTCGATCCTGTGCCAGGGGCGCGGCGGCGGCTCGTCCTGCCGCGCCAGGCGGGCGTCGACAAGCTGCCGCCCGGTCGCCACTCTCCCCCGCTGAACGTCGATGAAGAACACCCCCATCACGACGCAATCTAGTTGGGCCCGTGACCTGCGCAGCTTCGATGGGGCCCTCCGGGCGCGCGGGATGGCGGAGCGGACGAGGCGCGCCTACGCGCTCGACCTCGGGCAGCTCGCCGACTGGGCGCAGGCGCACGGGCTCGGGCCGCGCGAGCTCGACCCGCGCATGCTTCGCAGGTTCGCCGGGGTCCTGTCCGAGCGCGGGCTTTCGCGATCGAGCATCGCGCGCAAGCTCGCTTCGATTCGCAGCTTCTACAGGCACCTGCTCGAGCGCGGTGAGATCGAAGCGAGCCCGGCCGACCTGGTGGCGACGCCGAAGCGCGACCAGTACCTGCCGCGCGTCCTGCGGCCCGACGAGGTCAGCGGCCTGCTCGACTCGATCCCGACGGGCGAGCCCCTGAAGCTCCGCGACCGGGCGATGTTCGAGCTTGTGTACGCCGCGGGGCTGCGGGCCGAGGAGATCGTGAACCTCGACGTGGTCGACCTCGACCCCGACGCCGAGGAGCTCCGCGTGAGCGGGAAGGGCGGGCGCACGCGTGTGATCCCGGCCGGCGAGGCGGCCTGGCGGGCCCTGGAGCTGTACCTGTCCCGCGCGCGCGATGCCCTGGCTGGCCGCGCGTCCGGGGGCGAGCGGCCGGATCCGGCACTCTTCCTGTCCCGCCGCGGCCGTCGCCTGTCGACCTCGGACGTCCGCCGCCGCCTGCGGACCTGCGTCGATCGGGCGATGGGGGGCGCGGGGATCTCCCCGCACACGCTGCGCCACTCGTACGCCACCCATCTGCTCGAGGGCGGCGCGGACCTGCGCGCGATCCAGGAGCTTCTGGGGCACGCCAGCATCAGTACGACCCAGACCTACACTCGGATAGAGTCGGGACGGCTCCGAAGGGCGTACGCGAAGGCCCATCCTCGGGCGTAGACACCGATCCATGGCATTGGAGACGAACGTCAAGGCCGTCGAGCTGAAGGAGCTCTGGCGGCGCTACAAGGAGTCCGGCGACCCGCGGGCGCGCGAGCAGCTCGTCCTGGCGTTCTCGCCCCTCGTGAAGTACGTGGCCGGTCGGATGTCGAGCGGTCTGCCCGCCCACGTGGAGGAGGCCGACCTCATCTCCTACGGCCTTCTCGGCTTGATCTCGGCCATCGAGCGCTTCGACCCGAGTCGCGAGATCAAGTTCGAGACCTTCGCCATGACCCGCATCAAGGGCTCGATCATCGACGAGCTCCGCTCGCTCGACTGGGTGCCGCGGTCGGTCAGGGCGAAGGCGCGCGAGATCGAGAAGGCGAGCGCCAAGCTCGAGCACGAGCTGCACCGCGCGCCGACCGACGCGGAGGTTGCGGCCGAGCTCGAGATGTCGATGGACGACTTCCAGGATGCGCTGACGCGGATCTCCAACTCGTCCGTCGTCGCGCTAGACGAGCTCTGGACGCTGTCGGATGCCTCGGGCGACCAGGTTTCGCTCCTCGACACGATCCAGGACCCTGACGCGGTCGACCCCGCTCACGCGATGGACGTCACGGAGACGAAGGACCGCCTCGCCGACGCGATCGCGCGGCTGCCGGAGCGGGAGAAGCTGGTGGTCGCCCTGTACTACTACGAGAACCTCACGCTCCGCGAGATCGGCGAGGTGCTCGGGGTCACCGAGTCGCGCGTGTCGCAGCTGCACACGAAGGCGGTGCTGCGGCTGAAGTCGGCGCTCCAGGCGGAAGCCCAGCAGTAGGGCGCGGCGCGCCCCCGTGACGTTTAAGGTCCCTCCCTCGACCTGAGGAGAGGAGAGGCGATGCCGAGGACGGAGGCCGACAAGATCCGCAACGTGGCCCTGGTGGGCCACCGGGGCAGCGGGAAGACCTCGCTGAACGAGGCGATCCTGTTCCAGGCGGGCGCGGTCAACCGCCTTGGCTCGGTGGCCGACGGCACCACGGTCTCGGATGCGGCGCCGGACGAGAAGTCGCGCGAGATGTCGATCTCCTCGAGCCTTGCGTCGTTCGAGTGGCAGGACCGCAAGATCAACCTGATCGATACGCCCGGCGAGCCAAGCTTCGTGGCGGACGCGCTCGCCGCCCTGCGCGTCTGCGAGGGCGCCGTGTTCGTCGTCAACGCCGTCATGGGCGTTGAGGTGAACACCGACCGCCTCTGGCAGCGCGCAGCCGACCTCGGACTCGCCCGCCTCGTCTTCATCAACATGCTCGACCGCGAGCGCGCCGACTTCTTCCGCTCGCTCGACTCGCTCAAGTCCGCCTTCGGGCCGCACGTCGTCGCCACCGAGATCCCGATCGGGTCCGAGCACGAGGTCCGCGGCGTCATCGACCTGATCGACATGAAGGCCTTCGAGTACGACGGCGCCGCGCGCGACAACGGCCGGCCGATCGAGATCCCGGGGGAGCTCCAGGACCAGGCGCAGGAGTACCGCGAGAAGCTGATGGACGAGGTCGCCGAGAACTCGGACGAGCTGATGGAGCGTTATCTCGAGGGGGAGGAGATCTCGCACGAAGAGCTCGTCACCACGCTGAAGAAGGGCGTCACCGAGGGCCACCTCTTCCCGGTGACCTGCGGCGTCGCGACCAAGAACCTCGCCACGAACCGGCTGCTGGACGCGTTCGTCGAGGACCTGCCGTCCCCGGTCATGCGCGGGGCCGTGGAGGCCGGGGAGGAGACGCTCGAGCCCGATCCCGCCAAGCCGGCGGTGGCCTTCGTGTTCAAGACGCTGGCCGATCCGTTCGCCGGCCGCATCAACCTCTTCCGGGCCTACCAGGGGACGGTGAAGCACGACTCCCAGATGGTGAATACGCGCGCCCATTCGAAGGAACGGATCGGCCAGCTGCTAGTGCCCCAGGGAAAGGAGATGGGCCACTCGGACGAGTTCGGCCCCGGCGACATCGGCGCGGTGGCGAAGCTAAAGGAAACGCGCGCCGGGGACGTGCTGGCCGACCAGGACGGCGACTGGGCGCTGGCGCTGCCGCCGCTGCCCTCGCCGGTCATGGCGTTCGCGATCGAGCCCAGGAACAAGGGCGACGAGGACAAGGTCTTCACAGCGCTGCGCCGGCTTCAGGAGGAGGACCCGACGATCGACCTCCACCGCGACGCGCAGACCGGCGAGCAGATCGTCGCGGGCCTCTCCCAGGTTCACGTGGAGGTGATCGTCGAGCGCATGAGGGAGCGGTTCGGCGCCGAGGTGAACCTCAAGCCGCCGCGCGTGCCGTATCAGGAGACGATCAAGGCCTCGGCCAAGGCTCAGGGCCGCTACAAGAAGCAGACCGGAGGGCGCGGCCAGTTCGGCGACTGCCACATCGAGATCGAGCCCCTGCCCCAGGGGGAGGGCTTCGAGTTCGTGAACCAGATCAAGGGCGGGGTGATCCCGTCCGGATTCATCCCGGCGGTCGAGAAGGGGATCCGCGAGGCGATGACGGAGGGAGTTGTGGCCGGCTATCCGGTGAAGGACGTGAGGGTGCGGCTCTACGACGGTTCATATCACTCCGTCGATTCGTCGGAGATGGCGTTCAAGATCGCCGGCTCGATGGCGTTCAAGCAGGCGGCCGAGCAGGCCTCGCCCACCCTGCTCGAGCCGATCATGACCGTGACGGTGACCGTGCCGGAGGCCTCGGTGGGCGACGTGATCGGGGATCTGAACGGCCGCAGGGGCCGCCCGCTCGGCATGGAGCCGAAGGGATCGATGACCGAGGTGCAAGCGGAGGCGCCGATGTCGGAGATGCTGAGCTACGCCCCCGACCTGCGCTCGATCACGGGCGGCCAGGGCGATTACGCGATGGAGTTCGCGCGCTACGAGGAGGTGCCGGCTCACCTCGCCCAGAAGGTCATCGCGTCGGCGAAGGAGGAGGCGGAGGCGGTCAGGGCTTAGGCGTTCGACGCAGCACCCGCCCGTCATCGCGCAAATAGCGGCGTAAACCTCGGGGCCGACGACGGCGGGCAGCGGTAGCATCGGCCCGCGATGAAGAAGGAGCTGCGACCGGCTCTCGAGGAGATCGTCTGCGACGTCTGCGGCCGGACGATGCTGAAGGGAGAGCGCGCGGAGCCGTACCTCGTCGGGGCGGGGAGGCGGATGCTCGTGTGCGAGCTCTGCACCGACCGCGCATTCGCGCAGGGCTGGATCCGCGAGTCCGCGCACGACGAGCTGCCGGCGAGCGCGCACCGGCCCGAGCAGCGCGGCTCGTTCCTGAACCGCCTGCGAGAGCGGCGGGCCCACCGCCGCCACCACCCGGAGGTCCCTGTGCTCGACGGCGCCGGCGCGGCTCCCGCCGCCGGGGCGTCTCCGATCGATGACGAGGTCGCGCCAAACGGCGAGCCCGAGATCTTCGCCGACGCGCACGACCGGGAGGCGAACGCCTTCCGGCTGAAGGACCCGCGCCACGTCCGCGCCGTCCCCACCAATGCGCAGGTGAAGGTCGAGCGCGCGATCGAGGTCTTCAACTCGTCCGAGCACCCGCGCACCATCGCGGGGATCGCGCGGACGCTCGGCGAGCCGTTCGTCAGCGCGTCTCCCGACACCGACCTGCCCAGCGAGGTCTCGGTGGTCGTCGCGTGGGAGCTCTCCTGGTACCACTTCCGCGTTGACCTCGGGGACGAGCACGAGCCGGTGACGCTGGCCGGGAAGGGCGAGGAGCTGGACGAGCTCGCCGACTGGGCCAAGGAGTGGAACGCGAGCGCCGACGCCGACGGGCGGCTGGCCCTCGGCGTACGGTCTGTCTAGGCCCCCCGGGATACCCTCCCGCCCGTGATCTACTGCGTCATCCCGCAGGCGCTCGCCGACGAGCTCTACGACAAGCTCTCCGAGTACTACAAGGACGACCCCAATGTGCAGGTCATCGTCGATCGACGCGAGGGCCCAGACCGCCGCAGAGCAAGCGGCAACACCGGCCACGACGAGCGCCGCCAGATCCGCGACCGCCGCCACCGGCGGATTCCAGGGACGTTCCCACCGCTGCACCCGGGCGACTGACGGCCGAGCTGCAAAGCGTCGTGGTCCATGTCGACGGCGGCGCGCGGGGCAACCCCGGGCCGGCCGCCGCGGCCGCGGTCGCCACCAGTCCCGACGGGGATGAGCTTGCAGAGTCCAGCGCCTACCTCGGGGACGCCACGAACAACGTGGCCGAGTACCGGGCGGTGCTGCTCGGGCTCGAGCTCGCCCGCCGGCTCGGCGCGCGGGAGGTCGACGTCGTGAACGACTCCGAGCTCGTCGCCCGGCAGATCGGCGGCGAGTACAAGGTGAAGAGCGCCGGCCTGAAGCCCTTGTTCCTCCAGGCGATGCGCGAGCTACGCACCTTCGACCGCTGGTCCGTGCGCAGCGTGCGCCGCGAGCAGAACGAGCGGGCGGACGAGCTCGTGAACGCGGAGCTCGACCGGGCGATGCCGTGAGGGGGGCGGGCGGCTTCCGGCGTTTATGGGGCGCGTCGGAGGGCGGGTGGACGCGCGATCCGTCGCTGAGGGGACGTTTTAGGTCGCTATAGCGACCACAAATTGACCCTCAACTCTGCAGGCTCAAGAAAAGCGGATGATGGGATTCGAACCCACGACCTTCGCCATGGCAAGGCGACGCTCTAGCCAACTGAGCTACATCCGCGCGGTGCGCGAGTATAGCCCTGGATTCGGCCCCGATCGCGTCCGGCTTTAGGCCCGAAACCGGCGCTACGCTCCCGATTGCCACGGCGCCGTGGCCGAGTGGTTAGGCAAGGGCCTGCAAAGCCCTGAACACCGGTTCGATTCCGGTCGGCGCCTCTGCGGAGCTGCCGCGTTCGGGCAATCGCCGCATCGGCCCGGCGCCTATGCGGAACAGGCAAAATCGTTCCGTCGCGGTTCCAGCCCGCGCGCCTACGTCCCGGCGCGCCCCACCGCTCGTTCCGGCGCAGCCCGCTCGCGCATCGCGCCCACGATCGTTCGCGCCAGGCCGAGCACCAGTAGCGCGAACGCCGCGACCGCGACCCAGTGCGCGCCCAGATGCTCGAACGCGTAGTCGGTGTCGTAGCCGCCGTGGTTCGTTCCCGGGAACAGGACATACAGCAGCGGCACGACGACGGCCAGCAGGACGCCCGCGGAGACGATCAGCGCCCGGGCCGATATGCCCCTCCACAGGAGGACGGCGACCACCGGTCCCGCCACGGCGCCGGCCCGCAGAGCGAATACGAACCCGAATACGAGAGCGGCGGCCGCCCCGCCCGCCAGGGCGCGGGCGACGGGCTCCCTCCACGGCCGGTCGTCGACCGCGATCGGCGGCGGCCGGGACACGGGTGGAGCCGCCGTCCTGTCCCGGCGCGGCCGCCGCAGGACGACCACGAGCAGGAGGACGAGGCATGCCAGCGCGCCGACCAGGTAGCCCGCTGTCATGGTCCGCTGCGGGGCGAAGTAGAAGGACGCGCGGCGGCAGCCGGGCCCGACCTGCCACCCGTTCGCGAAGCCGTCGACCACGTGCGGGGCGCCGAGCGAGCGCCCGTCGCACTCCGCGGTCCACCCCGGGTTGTAGCTCTCGCCAAGGACGAGCCAGCTCGGGCCGCGCACGTCGAGCCGCACGCCCTCGTGGCTTCCGCGACCGAAGGCGCCGCTCGACAGGACGCGCCCGCCACTCGGCGCCGCGCGCAGCGCCGCGCCGATCGGAGCCGGCGACCTGAGCCTGATGAGGTAGGGGCGGAAGAGCGCTCCGGGGGGTATCCGAAGATCCTGCACGCCCGAGCGCAGCCGGATC
>JAFAQQ010000155.1 GCA_019246335.1 Actinomycetota bacterium
ACTGGGGGACTGAGACGTCCACGATGTGCATCTCGACGAGCGGGTGAGACGGCATGGAGTAGCCGTGCGGGATCAGCTGCCTGTAGATCGAGAGGGCGCGCTTATGGCGATCGGACCGAAGCTCGCTGACCGCCGTCAGCTGTCGCACCTCCATCGGGATCGTGTAGCTCGACCCCCCGCCGCCCTGCTGCGCGGCTGCGCCCGAGGACGCCACCGCGATCACGATGCCGGCAAGGGCGCTCGCTGGCAAAAGACATTTCCGCATCTGTGTCGCACCCGGGAGCATAGCTTCGCGGCCGGCCTTGCGACGCCGGATGCCGGCGACCGGCCCTACAGGCCGAGCTCGTGCACCGCGCGGCGGATCGAGCTCTTGCTCCGCATCGTCGCGGAGTCGGCCACGACAACGAAGCGCACTCGGCCGTGCGCGACGCCGTAGACGCGGTAAGCGCCGGCGCGGAACAGGTGGCGACCGAGCCGCTCAGCCTCGTGTTGCGCGGTCCGAAGCCGCTTCGGCACCCGGGTGGTGGCGACCGCGCGCACCCTGTGCTTGGAGTCAAGCCCCGCCATCAGGACGCCCCCGCCGCGCAGGCACCAGCCGAGCGCGCGACCGCGCGTGCCGAGCGGCGCGCCGAGGGTGCGGCGCAGGCGCTTGCGCGACTCCCCGAGATCGACGGGACCGATCGAGTGGCGGTGTATGTGAACAGCCACTCTGAGGCACTTCGGCGTCGAGCCCTTGCGCGGCGGTGGAGCGGCGCCGGGGTTCGGGCACGTGTCGCGGTGCGCCGTGAAGTAGCCCTTCCCCTGGTAGTGCTCGACCATGCCCGGCACCTCGATCGTCTTCGGCACAAGCCCCATCCAGTTGCCCTCGGTGAGGGTCGGGTTGGCGCCCTGAGCGACCGTCACGCGCACCACCCCGACCTGGCTCGTCCACCGCTGCGGCGTCTTCGGGTCGGGCCGCGTGAGGATCCACTTCACGTACGGACCCTGGTTGGGATAGGGCTCGAAGGCCCAGATCGGCGCGTCGTAGGCGCGCCCGTGACCCGCCGTCCAGTACGCGTACCACGGGTTCGCCTGCAGCATCTGCGCTACGCGCGCGTCGTCGCGCCGCCACTCGAGCGTCACGAGCGGCTTGCCGCCCTGGACCGTCTGCGCCTTCCAGCCCGTCGCCGTCTTGGCGATCGAGATCTTGTCGGCGAGGATCTTCGGATAGCCGCTGGCCCTGGATGCGACGTAGAGCGCGAGTGAATCGACGGCGGTCGCGCGGTTGAACCACCCGAACTGCCCGCAGTAGCTGCCCCGCAGGTCGACCCAGTTCTCGTAGCTCCCGCCCGTGCCATCGCCATTGCCGTTCACGCTGTGGATCATGAAGTCGACGAGCGGCCGCTGGGCCTGGGCCGTGTCGGCCGTCGGGCCCACGGGCTGCAGTGGCGAGATGAACAGCGACCTGTAGAGGCTCGGGTTGGCCGCGGGCACGGCGACGTTCATCGTGAAGAGGTCGTCGATCTCGATCGCCGGGTCCTCGAAGTTGGTCGGCGGCTGCGGCTGGGCCGCGGCCGCTCGCCCGGCCCCGACACCGAGCGCGAGCAGGGCAGCCATCAGGAAGGGGAGAGATCGCCCGCCGCAGCTCCGCATCCCTAGAAACAGTACCCGGTCTGTCTCAGTCGCCGCGCCCCCGGGAATGGGACGAAGAGCCGGCCTCGAGCCGCGTGATCGTCAGCGCGGGATCGGCCAGGATGTCGCGCTTGCAGAAGCGGAACCTGATCCACCGCTTTGCGGAGTACATCCTGGTCTGGTCCGCGTAGTACGGCGAGGTCGGGTCCGGCGACTGCGAGTACGTCTGGATCGTGTGGACGTCGGGACAGCGCCCGGTGAGGCGCGCCACGAAGACGTTGCTCGAGCCGTGCTTCACGTCGGGGTAGCCGCGCTGCGGGTCGAACGGCTCGGTCATCACGTTGAACTCCCCCACCCCCGGGCCGCCGTGGATCGGGATGCGCTCCCCGTCCCGCACGACGTACGCGTAGTCGCGCACGCGGGCGTCGAACGGGATGCCCGCGCCCCGCAGGTCGCTGACCGCGTCCGCGAACGAGCTCTGGACCTTGCGGTCGTTCGTGTTCAGCTTGCGCGGGGTGTTGACGGGGTCGCTCGGGTCGATGCTGTCGGCCCACGGGTTCCCCGAGTCCGAGTCGAGCCAGACGTGCTCGGAGAAGCGTCGCCACAGCAGCGCCGCCCGCGAATCGAGGTTCTCGTGGAGGTCGTACTTGTCGAGCGCCGCGCAGGCGGCGGTGACGTCGACGGGCCCGTGCGAGCCGAGCATGATCGGGTGTGTGCGGCACATCTGCTTCGCGTCCGCCAGCCAGAGCTGAGCCTCGTAGTTCGCGTCGTTGAAGACGAGGTCCATCACCATCCGGGGGGTGAAGCGCCGGCGCGGGCCGGCGCGCCCCGCCAGACGGTCCTCGACGGACTTGATGCCGAAGCGCGTCCTGAACAGCCGCGGCGTGCCCTCGTCGCCGATCAGCCGCGAGTACCCGGTGAGGAGGTGACGCGCGTTCACGAGCCAGTAGGAGTCGTTCGAGTTCTCGGTGTAATCGCTCCGGACCAGCGAAGGCTGGCGCGACGGGGGGAGCAGACCCGCCGCGGCAGCGCCCTTGGCCGTGCCGGGCGCGCAGCTGCTGGTCGAGCCATCGAGTACCGGCAGCCGCGCCTGCTGGTCGGTCACCCGTCCGACGGCGGTGAGGCAGCGGTCGTACCGGTCGGAATCGATGTTCGGCATGGAGCCGATGTCGGCGTAGTAGGCGCGACCCGCCTTGTCGGCCGCCAGCGTGTTCACCCACGGGATGCCCTGATAGCGGCGCTCGATCCGGTCGAGCTGCGGGACCGACTGCGCGCGATCGAGGTCGAAGAAGTGGTTCGCGAGCCGGCCGAGGTTCTGCGCGTTCGCGTCGAACATCGAGTACGCGGACCTCAGCGTCCAGGGAAAGACAGGCAGGCCGCTGATCGAGGTGGTGACGGGCCCGTAGACCGTGTCGTAGAAGGTGTGCGACTGCGTTCCGAGCGTGCCGTCGGGGTTGCGCACGGCGACGGTCACGTCGGTGCGCGTCATCTTGTGCTGAGTCCCATCGACCGTGTAGGAGGTCGGGTCGCCGGGCACGAGCGGCACCTCGTAGACGACGAAGCGCCGCGCCGTCGACACCGTGTGGCTCCAGGCGAGCCCGCGCGTGAACCCGTTGAGGATCGCGGGAACGCCCCAGAACCCCACGCCCCCGACGTTCATCCTCCCGGGGAAGGTCAACTGCGCCTGGTAGAAGCGCTCCGGGCCGTACCAGGGAAAGTGCGGGTTGGCCAGCACGATCCCGTGGCCATCTGCGGTCGCGGCGCTGCCGAGCGCGATCGCGTTTGAGCCGAGCCCGCCGAGCACGTCGCGGAACCGCTCGTTCGTGACATGCGGCATCGCGAGCGCCTGGCGCGCTCGGCCGATCGCGCTCTCGAAGATCGGTCCCGTGGGCGGCGCGGCCGCTGTGATGCCGTCGATGTCGACGCCCTGGCTCGCCAGGAGCGCCAGGTGGTAGATCCGCCGCCACACCTCGATCGGCCGGATCGGGCGCACCCACGACTGACCCCTGCATGCCGGGTCGCGGATCCCGGCGGGGGCGTGCTGGTCGGCGAGCGCGGCGTCGTAGCCGGCGGCAAAGCCGTAGACGACCTGCTTCACCTCGGGCTTGGGCCCCACGGGCGGCGGCTGGGCCACGAGGCGCTCGACGACACGCTGCTTGATGATCTTCGCGTGCAGGAAGTCGGACTGGAGGTTGTTCGGCGCCGTGCCGTTCTCATACGACTGGTCGTAGCTCGAATCCGGTCCAAAGAAGCGCGACCGTTCCCCGTCGGCGGTCACGTACGCGTCCGCCGTAACGCAGACGCCGTCGTGCCCCTCCGCCCAGCCGAGCCCGAAGCCGAGCGAGCGGTAGCCGTGGGCCAGGATGTGCGGGATCCCATGGGCCGTCGTCTGGATGGTGGCGTTCACGCCCCGCGGCGCGCGCACGACGCGGACCTCGCGCGCGTCCGCCACGGAGGCGCCGAGGCCCCAGACCACGACAGCGAACAGGACGAGTCGGCGCAAGGCGCTGCGCACTTTACGCCACGCCGGATGTACGTTTTTCACACATGTCGCCCGCTGTCGTCAGCAGGCTGACGCGGCGATACGCAGCGCGGATCGCCGTTGCAGCCCTCGCCTCGGGCGCGCTCATCCCCCCGGCGGCCGCCGCGGGATTCGACCCAAGCCGCTACGTCAACGTCTTCAACGGGACCGCGCCCTCCACCCAGGACTTCGGGACCGGAGGTGGCGCGGGGAACACGTTCCCCGGCGTGGCGCGCCCGTTCGGGATGGTCCAGCTCAGCCCGGACACGTACCCGTCGCAGGACGCGTTCGGCGGCGGCTACACGTACGGCGACTCGACGATCAAGGGCTTCAGCCTCCGGCACACGAGCGGGCCCGGCTGCGCCGCGTACCAGGACTTCCCGATCACCCCCACCACGCAGCCGATCGGGCCGTTCTCGCCGGTCAAGTCGCTGACGATCGACCTCAACTCCCAGTACTCGTCGAGCTTCGACCACGCCCACGAGCGCGCTTCGCCCGGCCGCTACGACGTCACCCTCGACCCGGGGACGTCGCAGGCGATCGACGCGAGCCTCGGCTCCACCGTCAGGACCGGCGCGGCGCGCTTCACGTTCCCCCGCGGCTCCGGCGCGAGCGTCCTGATCAACGCCGCCGGCAGCGCGATGGGAGCGAGCTCGGCCTCGGTCTCGATCGACCCCGCCCACCACGAGATCTCGGGCTCCGTTACGAGCGGGCAGTTCTGCTACCAGCGCAACCGGTACACGCTCTACTTCGCCGCGCGGTTCAGTCGCCCGTTCGCGTCGTTCGGAACCTGGCGGCGGGAGGTCCTCCTGCCCGGCTCCACCTCGAACTCGGACACGATCGGCAGCGACCCGTTCGTCTACCAGCCGATCCCCGGCGGTCCGAGCGGCGCGAAGGACGGCGGCGTGACCGCGCAGACGGGCGGCTACGCGAGCTTCGATGTGACCACGGACAGAACGGTCGAGGTCCGCATCGGCGTGTCGTCCGTGAGCGTCGCGGGCGCGCGCGCCAACCTCGACGCGGAGAGCTCGGGACGGACCCTCGACGGGATCAGGGCCGCGGGCCGGCGCGACTGGGACCGGGCGCTCGGCCACATCCGGGTGCGCGGCGGCTCGCGGGCGAACCTCCGCCGCTTCTACACGCAGCTCTACCACGCGCTGCTCGAGCCGAGCACATTCAGCGACGCCGACGGACGCTACGCGGGCTTCGACCAGCGCGTGCACGGCGCCGGACGCCACGTGCAGTACGCCGACTTCTCCGGCTGGGACACGTACAGGTCGCAGATGCAGCTGATCGCCCTGCTGTTCCCGCGCCGCGCATCTGACATCGTGCGCTCGCTGCTCGCAGACGCGCGCGACAGCGGCTTCCTTCCGAAGTGGTCGCAGGCGAACGACCACACGCACGTGATGGTCGGCGACGCAGCAGACCTGCTCATCGCCGACGCCTGGGCGTTCGGAGCGCGCGGTTTCGATCGGCGCGCCGCGCTCGCCGCGATGGTGAAGGGAGCGACGGACTACGACAAGGCCTCGACCTCCCCCGACTACTACGAGCGGCCTGCGCTCGCGGACTACCTGCGCCTCGGGTATGTCCCGCACGAGGACAACACGAGCAACATCGCGGCGACCTTCCAGCCGCAGGCGGCCTGGGGCAGCGTCTCGACGACGATGGAGTACGCGCTGGCGGACTTCGGCGTCGCCCGCATGGCGGCGGCGGTGTGCGACAAGGCGACGTACGGGCGGTTCATGCAGCGGTCCGGGAACTGGCGACGCGTGTTCGACCCCGCGGTCCGGTACGTCCAGCCGCGAAACGCCGACGGGTCCTTCGGCAGGGCGGCGCCGACGGACGGCACCGACTTCGTGGAGGGCGACGCCGCGCAGTACACGCTGTTCGTCCCCCACGATCCGGCCGCTCTCATCCGGGCGCTCGGCGGCCGGAAGGCGGCCCTGGCGCGCCTCGACGCATTCTTCAAGCAGATCAACGCCGGGCCGAGCGCGCCGTACGCGTACCTCGGCAACGAGCCGACGCTCGACACGCCGTGGCTCTACGACTGGATCGGCCGTCCGGGGAGGGCGGCGGCCGTCGTGCGTCGCGCACTGCTCGGGCTCTACACGGACGATCCGAGCGGCATGCCCGGAAACGACGACCTCGGGTCGATGTCCTCGTGGTGGGTCTTCGGCGCGCTCGGGCTCTACCCCGCGGTTCCGGGGACCGATTTGCTGGCGATCGGCAGCCCGCTGTTTCGCTCGACGACGGTGCACCTTGGCCGCGGGACGCTGAGGATCGGCGCCCGCGGGGCGGCGCCGCAGCATCCCTACGTGCGCGGGCTGGCGGTGGACGGACGGCGTCGGACGAAGCCGTGGGTGCGGTTCGACGCCCTCGCCCGGGGCGGCCGGCTCGATTTCGTGCTCGGGCGCCGAGCGGGCAGGCGGTTCGGCCGCCGCCGGGGCGACGCGCCGCCATCATTCGGGCCCGCTACGCCTTTGCCGTGCGGGTGACCGCAAGCCGGTGAGACACAGCTGATACTGTCGCCAAATCCCGCGTAGGCGAGCGATAGGGGTAGCCGTGACGGCCAGGGCGCTGGCCGTGATCGCGCTCGCAGCCGGCTTGTCGCATCCGGCCGGCGCGCAGGCCGTGACGCCGGCGACCGTGCACGCCCCGGGCGGCCCCTTCCTGACCGATGACGCGGGCCGCCGGCTGGAGCTCCACGGGGTCAACCTCGTCCCGGAGTGCGGCCCCCACACGAGTCCGTCGAAGGCAGACGGCACCCCGTGCCTTCCGGATCCGAAGGCGAACGAGCCGGGCTGGTATCTCACGCGGCACGCCCGCGACCCGGGCCGGCGCTTCACCGACGCTGACGCAGAGACGCTCCGCTCGCTCGGCATCGACGTCGTACGGCTCGGCATCCACTGGGAGGCGATGGAGCCGGGACCACCGGGAATCGGAGCGAACGACGCGACGTACTGCCGCCACCTGCTCCCGGGTCAGCCCCACGACGAAAGCCTGGGCTCGAAGCTCTGGAGCCCGGCGATCGCCGACCGCTACCTGGGCCACGTCGACCGCGAGATCCGGATGCTCGAGCGACACCACCTCGAGGTGATCCTCGACATGCACTCGGGCGCCTACAGCAACTTCTTCTACAAGACGACGGGCTCGACGCCGTGGCTCGGCCATGGGGCGCCCCTGTGGGCGACCTGCGACGACAACATCCCGTTCACTCCGCCGGACGCGTGGAACTCCTCGTACTTCACGCCCGCGGTGGCGGACGCGGCAGACCACTTCTGGTCGAACGACGTCGCCGTCAACATGCAGGAGGAGTACATCCGGACGTGGACGCACGTCGTCCGCCGCTACGCGGGCAGCAAGCTCGCCTCGGGGATCATCGGATACGAGATCGCGAACGAGCCGGTGGAGCTCACGGAGGCTTCCCCGCCGGCGTTCGACCGGAAGGTCCAGTGCGACTATGCCGGGAGCGATTACGCCCCGGCCTCCTGCGCGAGCAGTCTTCCGGCGACCCATCCCCAGCAAGTCGGGATCATCCCTTCGATCCAGCAGGTCGATCCGAAGCGACTCGTCTTCTACGAGCCCCCGATCCTCACGGGCGAGGGCTCGCCGGAGACGATCGGGACAGGGGAGCCGCTGCCGTTCGACGGCCTCGTCCTCAGCTTCCACTCGTATGCGACCGACGAGGCGAACTTCAACGAGGCCGCGGCTGCGCGGGCCGCGACGATGACCAAGCAGCCGGGAGGGCCCGCCTGGATGAACACCGAGTTCGGCGCGAGTGACCTCGACGCCGAGAACTCACGCGCGGTTGCGCAGGCGGATCAGCACCTCGTCCCCTGGACGTACTGGGC
>JAFAQQ010000035.1 GCA_019246335.1 Actinomycetota bacterium
GTGGACACGAACTCCTGGCCGGGATCCTGGTGCAGGATCGCCGCCGGGTCGCTGCCGTCGAAGAGCTCGCCGGCGAGCCGGTCGAGCATCGCGTCCCCGATGACCTCCTGGTCGAAGTACGGCGCGGTGAGGATCGGGACTGGCGAGAACCCGGACCGCACGAGGTCCATCTGCTCGCGCTGGACGGCGCGCCACGCGCCGAAGTAGCCGCCGTCGACCTCCTCGGGAAAGACGCGGTTGACGACCACCGCGTCGGTCAGGTAGCCGTAGAGGTTGAGGTACGTGTACGTCCGCATCGCCTCCCGAATGACCATGCGATCCGGGTTCATGACGAGGCGGATGGTGGTGGCCTCGCGGTCGCGAAGGATGCCGTTCAGCGCGGTGAGGCTGGCCACCAGCCGCTCGACGTCGTCGAACACGCGGTCGTTCGGCAGCGGGACGTCGAGGAGCGTGCGCGCGAACGGCCGGGCCGCGGCGACCAGCCGGCGCTCGATCGGGAAGACCTTCTCGAGCCACCAGCCGGCGACATCCGGGAACGAGAGCAGCCGGAGCGTCTCCCCCGTGGGCGCGCAGTCAACGACAATCGCGTCGTATTCCCCCGCCTCGTGGTGGCGCTTGAGCTGGAGCAGCGAGAACAGCTCGTCCATGCCCGGCGGCACGGTCAGCTCGTCGGCGGTGATGCGGTCGACGCCGCGCTCGGCCAGCAGCTCGCCCATCCAGTCCTGGACGGCTTCCCAGTGCCGCTCCATCTCCTCCTGCGCCTGGACCTCCTGGGCCCACAGGTTCGTCTCGCACTGGACCGGGTCCCCTCCGAGCTCGGCCCCCAGCGAGTCGGAGAGGCTGTGCGCGGGGTCCGTCGACAGGACGATCGTGCGCAGGCCCGCCTGCGCGCACCGGCGCGCGGTCGCCGCTGCGACGCTCGTCTTTCCCACGCCGCCCTTCCCCGTGTAGAGGATCGTGCGCGGTGTCATCCAGCGCCCGCTGGCGGCTTCGGCGACGTCATCCGGCGCCATCGTATCCTCGGCGCGGTGAACGCCCGACGCATGCTCGCCCCCCTGCTCGCGCTCGCGGTGGTCGCGATCGTCGGCGCCTCGGCCTCCGGCTGCGGAGGAGGCGATTCCAAGGAGGCGAGGCGGATCCTTCGCCAGGGATTCTCGGCCTCGATCCCGAGCGCCAGCATCTCGATTGACTTCACCGGCAAGCTCGACGGCATACCGCAGCTGAGCCGCCCGGTGCGCATCCGTCTCGCGGGCCCCTATCGCAACAACGGGCGCCGCAAGATCCCCAGCCTGTCCTGGGACGTGAGCATCGCCGGGGGCGGGCAGGCCTTCTCGACCGGGCTGATCTCGACCGGCGACCGCGCGTTCGTCATCTTCCAGGGCACCGCTTACGAGGTCTCGGCCGCGACCGTCGCGGACCTGAACCGCCGCTGGTCGCAGCGGCGAAGAGGTACGACGAGCTTCGCCGGACTCGGCCTCCACCCGCTCGACTGGGTGCGGGGCGCCTCCATGGATGGCGACAGCGTGATCGCGGGGGTCAAGACCAACCACATCGCGGCGTCGCTCGACGTCGGGAAGATGCTGGCGGACCTGAACCGCCTCGGCGGGTCGACGGTGCCGTCGCTCGGGCAGACACCGAAGCTGACGGCCCACGACATCGACGAGGTGAAGAAGGTTGTCAAGAACCCGAGCTTCGACGTCTACGTCGGCAAGGCCGACGGCCGGATCCGGAGGATCGCGACAAACCTCGAGTTCACCGTCCCGAGCAGCGCGCGCGCCAAGCTGCGCGGGCTGAAGGGCGGGACGATCACCTTCGACGTCGAGCTCGCGGGGGTCGGCGCGCCGCAGGCCATCGCCGCCCCGAAGGGCGCCAGGCCGATCTCGGATCTCCGCAAGCAGCTCGCCGGCGGGCTGGGCGGCGGCCTGGGCGCGGGGCTCGGCGCTCCGGGCGCGGCTGGCGGCGGCCCCTCCGGCTCCAAGCTCCAGAGCTACAGCCAGTGCCTCCAGAAGGCCAACCCCAGCGACACGGCCGCGCTGCAGCGCTGCTCGGCCCTGCTCAAGTAGGACAGGCCCCCGGGGCTCAGCTGACGGCCGGCTCGAGCCCGAATCCCGACGCGTAGAGCTCGCCGACCCGGTCGAGCTCCTCCGGGGTCAGCTCGGGCGCGTCCGCCGCTCCCGCGAACTCCTCGAGCTCCGCCATCGAGGTGACGGTCGGGATCACGCACGCCATGGTGGGCTGCGCGAGGATGAACCGGAGCGCGGCCTGCGCCATCGTGCGCTCGCCGGGGATCACCAGGAAGCGGAGCCGTTCGACCTTCTTGAGCCCCTCGGTCAGCCACTCGCGCGGACGGTGACGGCGGTGGTCTGAGCTACCGAAGGTGGTGTCGGGCGTGTACTTGTCCTCGAGCAGCCCGCTCGAGGTCGGCACGCGGGCCATCACTCCCGCGCCGGCGCGCTCGGCCGCCTCGATGAACTCGCGCCCCGGCTCCTGCTCGAGCAGGTTGTAGACGGTCTGGAGCCCGGCCACCCGACGGGTCTCGAGCGCGCGCAGCCCCTCGTCGCGCCAGCCGATCGCCGGCCCGAGCGCGACGCCGTAGTGACGGAGCGATCCCTCGTCGCGAAGGCTCTCGAGCTCGGCGAAGACGTCGTCGCGCTCGATCGCGTCCATGCGCGGGTTGTGGAGCTGGTAGAGGTCGACATGGTCCGTGCCTAGCCGCCGCAGGCTGGCCTCGAGCGCGGCTCGGGCGTGCCGCGGGGAGAAGTCCTGCGGACGTTCGCCCTCCGACTGCTGGCTGCGCTGCGAGTCGAGCACGTATCCGAACTTCGTGGAGATCTGGATCGAGTCCCGGTCGACCCGTGCGAGGGCCCGGCCCACGATCTCCTCGTTCGCCCCCTGCCCGTACGCGTCGCCGGTGTCGAAGAAGGTGACCCCGAGGTCGAGAGCGCGGCCGATGAGACGGTCGGGGTCGTCGGTCGTGCCCCACCAGTCGGAGCCCAGCGCCCAGGTGCCGAAGGCGATCTCGCTCGCGTTGAGGTCGGTGGTGCCGAACCGGCGCTGCCGCATCCGTTCGAGTCTACGCGAGCTCGGATGCCACCCCGAGGGCCACGTACACCGCCAGGAGAGCGGCCCCCTGCCGCCAGGTGGCGCGCGCGCCGCGCGTGACGAGCACGGCCATGACCCCGGCCGCGAGCAGCGCGAACACCTCGTACCCGTTGAACACGAGCGCCATCGGGTGCGGCCCGAGGAAGGCCGACAGGAGCACCAGCAGCGGGGTCACGAGCATCGCGATCTGGACGCTCGACCCGAGCGCGATGTTCAGAGCCAGGTCCATCTGGTCCTTGACCGCGACGACGACCGCCACCCAGTGCTCGGCGGCGTTTCCGATGATCCCGACCACGAAGACGCCGATGAAGAATGGCGAGAGACCGACGGACCGCGAGGCGCCGAGGATCGAGTGGACCAGGATGTCGCTCATCGCTCCGACGAGAACCGCCGCGACCGCCAGAAGCGCGATCGATCGCCGCACCGACCACCCGGCCTCCTCGTCCTCGGTCTGGCGCGGCGGCGGCGCGAAGCGGCCGGAGCGCCGGCGCACGGATCGTGCGAGCGCCGTCGAGTAGACCAGGATCAGCGCCGCCGCGAGAGCGAATCCGACGGCCTCGAGCCCGCCCGCGAAGCGGTGGTGGCGCTCGCCGACTCCCGGCAGCGCCCCGCCCGCGAGCGCGTGGACGATCGTCGGCGTGGTCAGCAGGGCGACCACCGCGAGCAGAGCCAGTGACTGGCTGGTCGCGTGATCGCGGTTGAAGGCCTGACCGCCTCGCCGGCCGCCGAACACCATCGCCGCGCCCAGGACCAGCAGCGCATTACCGATCACCGATCCCACGAGGGACGCCTTGACCACCTCCTGCAGCCCCCGCTCGAGCGCGAAGAGCGTGATGATGAGCTCCGGCGCGTTGCCGAACGTGACGTTGAGCAGCCCGCCGATTCCCGGCCCGGCTCGCGCCGAAAGCGCCTCGGTGGCGTCGCTCATGAGCTGGGCGGTCGGGAGGACCCCGAGCACCGACGCGAAGAAGACGGCCACCTCGGGCGCGTTCGACGCCTCCAGCGCTATCGCCAGCGGGATGAACGCCGACAGCGCGTAGACGCGACGCACGCGGCGCAGCCTACGCGCGCCGGCCCCGGCCAAGCCGGCGGCTACTCGTGCTCGTGCAGGCCCTCGTCCGCGTCGAGCTCGTCCGGCTCGTCGAGGTCGTCCTCGTCCTCGTCAAGCCCCACGTCGCGCCCGTCGCCGCCCGAATGCCGGGCCTGGAACGACTCCAGCAGCTCGTCGCGTTGCGCCTCGTCGACCGGAAGGTCGTCGGACACCAGCACCCAATCCGCCCCCTCGAAGTCCTCGAGATTGAAGATCTCGGAGTCCATCGACGCGGAGTCGTCCACGAGGACCATCACCTCGGTCTGCGGGTTGAAGTAGGTCCCCGGGCGGACGATGATCTCGTCGAGCTCGAAGCGGCGGTCCGAACCGGCTGGCATCAGCGCGTATTCATACCCGAAAAGCGACGCCGTCACGTGGCGAGATCGCGCAGCTGGCGGTCGACCTCGGCCTCGACGTCCAGCGGCGCCTGACCGCGCGCGACGCGCCGTGCGTTGCGGGCCGAGACGAGCTGGCGGATCTCGTCGCGAAGCTCGTCGTCGGCGGCCGGGGCGGGACGGGTGAGGGCCGCGATCTCGGCCTCGACGTCGAGCGGGGCCTCACCCCGCGCCTCCCGCCGGGCCGACTTGGCCTCCACGAGCTGGCGGATCTCCGCCTCCGCCTCGGCGCGCGCAGCCGGGCTGCTCGGCGCGGGCCCCGTCGGGCGCATGGACTCGTCGAGCGAGAACGCGCCCCGGCCGATCCCGCGATAAGCGCTTCGCTGGCCCTTCAGGCTGAGGACCGCGGCGATCACGAGCAGCGTGCCGAGCACGATGATCACCGTGCCGAACTGGCCGGCGCTGACGCCGGTCACGAGGGCGCAGACGGCTGTCTCCACGACGTACAGTGTGGAGCATGTGGCGCCGGCTGCGCCGTCGCACCATGGCCCCCAGCCGCCCGGCGATCTATCCCGAGCAGCTCGGGCTGGTCATCATCTGCATCGGCGTGATCGCCCTCGGGGTCTACGCCGCGGTCAGGGCGTTCTTCTGAGCGGCGCCGGGGCGGCGGCTTCCCGCTTGGGAAGCGCGATTGCGCGCGCCGGCGGCGCGTTAGGCTACCCTTTCAGCACGCTTGACTGACCAATCAATCGGGCCGTCTCAGGAGCCCGCCGCCGCGCCGCTCGCGCGCGCGGATACGACAGAGGAGCAGCAGTGGTCGATCTGACGCTTACCGACGAGCAGAAGGACCTGCGCGAGATGGCGCACAACTTCGCGGAGAAGGAGATCCGCCCGGTCGCCTGGGACTACGACCGTGACGGCACGTGGCCGCAGGAGATCATCGAGAAGGCCTGGGAGGTGGGTCTGATGAACACCCACATCCCCGAGGAGTACGGGGGCCCCGGGCTCGACTACCTGAGCGGCTGCCTGATCGAGGAGGAGATGGGCTGGGGGTGCTCGGGCATCGGCACGTCGCTGATGTGCAACGGCCTGGCCACGGCGCCGATCGCCATCGGGGGCTCGGAGGAGGTCAAGAAGAAGTACCTCGGGATGCTCACCGAGGAGCCGAAGCTCGCCTCGTTCTGCCTCACCGAGCCCGACGCCGGGTCGGACGTCTCCGGGATGCGGACCAGCGCCGTCCGGATGGGCGACGAGTACGTCATCAACGGCTCCAAGTGCTTCATCACCAACGGCGGCTACGCCGACTACTACACGGTCTACGCGAAGACCGACAAGGAGGCCGGCCACAAGGGCATCAGCGCGTTCGTCGTGGACCGAGAGCTGGACGGGGTGTCGGTCGACAAGAAGGAGGACAAGCTCGGGCAGCGCGCGTCGAACACGGCCACGATCTCCTTCAACGACGTGCGGGTGTCCGCTGAGAACCTGCTCGGCGAGGAGAACCACGGCTTCAAGCTGGCGATGATGACGCTCGACCGGACCCGCCCGGGCGTTGCGGCGATGGCCGTCGGCATCGCGCGCGCGGCGTTCGAGTTCGCCACCGAGTACTCGAAGGAGCGCGTCCAGTTCGGCGTCCCGATCGCCATGCACCAGGCGATCCAGTTCATGATCGCCGACATGGCCACGAAGATCGAGGCGGCCCGGCTGCTCGTCTGGCAGTCCGGCGTCCTGCTCGACCAGGGAAAGCGCAACACGCTCGCCTCCTCGCACGCCAAGCGCTTCGCCGCCGATACGGCGATGGAGGTCGCCGTCGACGCCGTCCAGGTCTACGGCGGGTACGGGTTCATCAAGGAGTACCCGGTCGAGAAGCTGATGCGCGACGCGAAGATCATGCAGCTCTACGAGGGGACCTCGCAGATCCAGCGCCTCGTGATCGCGCGCGAGGTGCTGCTGCCGCGTCGCGTCGAGGAGCCGGAGCCCGCGGCCGCGTAGGCTCCAGCCCAACAGGCGAGTGCTTCCGAGGGCCGTCGCGTGACGGCCCTCGGCCGTGATAGCCCAACCCGCCGACGCTCGTCCGCCTGTCACGATGGCTCCATGCCCGAGCGCCGCAAGACGAGCGGCCGCACGACCCGGCGCCGCGCCGCGACGCGCGAGGCCGTGGCGCAGACGACGCGGATCGCCGATGCCCGAGCGGCGGCGCGCGCCCTCGAGACGAAGCGCGAGCCCCGCGCCCGTGCGCCGGGCGACCGCGACCCGTTCACGGGGGAGCTCCGCCGTCGCGGCGTGTTGCCGATGCTCGTGCTCCACTTCATGAGCGACGGTCCCTCGTACGGCAACGCGCTCATGGAGCGGATCGCGTCGGTCACGGAGGGCGTCCTGCACGTCAACCCCAACACGATGTACCCGCTGCTTCGCCAGCTCGAGGAGCAGGGGCTCGTCCGCGGCGAGTGGGAGCACCCCGAGCGCCGCAGCCGCCGCTACTACTCCCTCACGGGCGAGGGGCGCCGCGAGTACCGCCGGCTGGTCAAGGAGGTGCGGCCGCTGCTCGACTCGATCGGCAGGTCGATCTCCGAGATCGTCCGCGAGGTCTACGGGTGAGCCAGGTGAGCGATTCCGCGCCCCCGCACCCCTGGATGCCGCTCCGAGTCCTCATCTAGCCGGTCGGATGGGCCGCGCGCGCGAGCTCACCGAGGTGCCGCTCCCGCCGGACCGGGCGTTCGACCTCTG
The DNA here is from genome assembly GCA_019246335.1 of Actinomycetota bacterium. GTDB lineage: Bacteria > Actinomycetota > Thermoleophilia > Solirubrobacterales > Thermoleophilaceae > AC-37. The sequence goes on from JAFAQQ010000035.1 coordinate 7,252, forward strand.
GACGGACCTTCGGCGCTGGCCGGCCTTCGTGGACGGCTTCGGCCACGTCAGCCGGGCGGACGAGACATGGCCGGAGGAGGGGGCAAGGGTGGTCTGGAGCTCGCGGCCCGGCGGCCGCGGCACTGTGACCGAGCGTGTGCTCAGCTCGCGCCACGGCGAGGAGCTCTCGACCGAGGTCCTCGACGACCGGATGTCGGGGGCGCAGACGGTGCGCCTGACGCCGCGCGAGGACGGCGGGACCGACGTGAGCCTCGAGCTCGACTACACATTGGGCGCCGGCGGCCCCCTGCGCGGCGCGGTGGACCTCCTCTTCGTCCGGCGCGCGCTGACCGACTCGCTGCGCCGCACCCTGCGCCGCTTCGCGACCGAGGCGGCCGAGGAGGCCGGGCTCGACTAGTACCTGGCCGGGGCCGGGGCGACGCCGCATCCGGCGCCGCGGAGGTCGTCCATTCGTGCCACCCAGGGCTGGCACAGGTGGACGATCGAGCGTAAATCGAGCGCCGCCGGCCTAGTAGCCTTCGCGAGCCGCCAACCTAGATAACTAGGGGAGCACCACCACATGCACGTATTCAAAGCCGCCGTCGTGGGCGCCGGCACCATGGGAGGCGAGATCGCGCAGGTCGTCGCGGCCGCCGACATCCGGGTGGTGCTGAAGGACGTGAAGCAGGAGTTCGTCGACCAGGGGCTCCAGAAGGCCCGCGAGGTGAGCCAGGGCCAGCTCGGCGGCCTGGTCAAGAAGGAGAAGATCACCCAGGAGCAGGCCGACGAGCAGCTCGAGGCGATCGTCGGCCGCATCGACGGCACGACCGGGTACGACGGCTTCGGCGAGGTCGACTTCGTGATCGAGGCCGTGCCCGAGCGAATGGAGGTCAAGCAGTCGGTCTTCGCCGAGCTGGACGTCGTGACGCCCGGCCACGCGATCCTCGCGTCGAACACGTCCTCGCTCTCGATCACCGAGATGGGCGAGGCCACGAGCCGCCCGGACAAGGTGGTCGGCTTTCACTTCTTCTACCCCGCGTCGGTGATGCGCCTGATCGAGGTGATCGAGGGCGACATGACCGCCGAGGAGACCGTGCAGGCGGCCGCGAACTTCGCGCAGACGATCCGCAAGCAGCCGATCCGCTGCGGCGAGGCGCCCGGCTTCGTCGTCAACCGCATCCTCAACTCGTCGGTCTCCGAGATCTGGCGGGTCCAGGACGAGGAGCAGATCGACGTCCGGGACATCGACAAGATCGTGCAGGAGTCGAAGGCAGCGCCGATGGGGCCGTTCTTTCTGGCCGACCTGCTCGGCCTGGACACGGTCCTCCACGTGGCCGAGCACCTGCGCGAGAGCTACGGCGAGC
>JAFAQQ010000109.1 GCA_019246335.1 Actinomycetota bacterium
GTGGCGCTGCTCGACGAACCAGTCGAACCAGTGCGGGAAGAGCGTGAAGACGTCGATCCGCACAGGCCGGCGTCCGAGCTCAGTCGATCACGTCGATGAGCACGCGCCGTCCCTCGCCGGAGGCTGCCGCGCGGACGACCGTGCGCAGGGCGTTCACCGTACGGCCCCCGCGGCCGATCACCTTGCCGACGTCCCGCTCCGCGACGTGCAGCTCGTAGACCACGGTCCCGTCCTCGTCCTCGAACGACTCGACCTCGACGGCGTCCGGTTCGTCGACCAGCGCCCGCGCCAGGTACTCGACGAGGTCCTTCACGCCCGCGTCAGGACGGAGACGAGATGCCGCTGATCCGCATCAGCCGGCGAACGGTGTCCGTCGGCTGCGCCCCGCGGTCGAGCCAGTGCCGCAGACGCGCCTCGTCGAGCTCGACCTCCGAGGGTTCCGTCTGGGCGTTGTAGCGGCCGATCGTCTCGATCACGCGACCGTCGCGCGGAGACCGCTGGTCCGCGACGACCACTCGCCAGATCGGGTTCTTGCGCGAGCCGACGCGCGTCAATCTCACTCTTACGGCCATGTCCTCAGCTCATCTCGATCGTGAAGGCGCGCGAACGTTAGCGGCACGGCACGCCGATCAACGCCCGCCGGCGAGCTGGGACAGCGACGGCATCTTCCCCTGCTGAAGCTGCCGCATCACCTTCTGCATCTGCCCGAACTGCTTCACGAGCTGGTTCACGGCCTGCACCGTCGTGCCCGATCCGCGCGCGATCCGCCGCCGCCGGGAGCCGTTCAGGATCTCCGGATGCGCGCGCTCCTCGGGCGTCATCGAGGTGATGATCGCCTGGAGGCGGTCCAGGTCGCGGTCGTCGACCTTCAGATCGCCGAGGCCCAGGCCGCTCACCCCGGGGAGCATCTTGAGGAGCCCCGAGAGCGGCCCCATGCGGCGCACCTGCTTCATCTGCGCCAGGAAGTCGTCGAGCGTGAACTGCTGCTTTCGGATCTTGCGCTCGAGCTCGGCGGCCTGCTCCTCGTCGAACTCGCGCTCGGCCTTCTCGATGAGCGTCATCATGTCGCCCATGCCGAGGATGCGCTGCGCCATCCGGTCGGGGTGAAAGCGCTCGAAGGCCTCGAGCTTCTCGCCGGTCGAGGCGTAGAGGATCGGCTTCCCCGTCACGGCCTTGACGGACAGCGCGGCGCCGCCTCGCGCGTCGCCGTCGAGCTTCGTCAGCACCACCCCGTCGAACTCGGCGGCGTCCGAGAACGCCTCGGCGACGTTGACGGCGTCCTGGCCGGTCATGGCGTCGACCACGAGCAGGACGTCGTGTGGCTTCACCCGCTTCCGGATTCGGGCGAGCTCCTCCATCAGCTCGCGGTCGACGTGCAGGCGGCCGGAGGTGTCGACGATCAGGACGTCGCGCTCCTCCGCGCGCGCCCGGTCAACCGCCCAGGCGGCGATCTCCACGGGATCGGGATCGGTTCCCTGCTCGTACACCGCCGCGCCCGCGGCCGAGCCGACCTTCACGAGCTGGTCGACCGCCGCCGGCCTGTACGTGTCGCACGCGGCGAGCGCCACGTCCCTGCCGTGCTCCTCCCGCAGGTGGCGGGCAAGCTTGGCGCAGGCGGTGGTCTTGCCCGAGCCCTGCAGGCCGGCCATCAGCACGATCGTCGGGGGACGCGGCGCGAACGCGATGTCGCGCGCGCTCCCGCCCATCAGCGCGGTGAGCTCCTCCCCCACGAGCTTCACCACCTGCTGCCCGGGATTCAGCGCGTCGAGCACCTCGCCTCCACGGGCTCGCTCGCCGACGGCCGCGGTGAACTCCTTGACGACCTGGAAGTTCACGTCCGCCTCGAGCAGCGCGAGCCGGACCTGGCGCATCGCCTTGGCGACGTCCTCCTCGGTCAGCTTCCCGCGTGAGCGGACGTCGGAGAGCGCGGACTGCAGCCGATCGGAGAGGGTCTCCAGCACCGCGTTCAGGCTACTTCCTGGGAACGCGAGCCCGCGCTCAGCGGCAGTACGCGACGGCGGTCAACTTCCCGATCAGGGCTTCGAACTTGAGCGCGCCCACCTGCCAGCCGCGGGCGCCCTTTCTTTTTATCGACCTGAGCTGGAGCGCTCCGTAGCCGGAGCCGTAGTGCTGGGAGCGCACGCCGCCCATCACGAGCGAGTGCCCTGCGGGGCACTTCGCCGTGACGGTGCCGGTCTTCATCGGTTGGATCTGGATCGCGTGGGTGACGGTGGTCAGCTGCTCGTTGCCCGGCGTGCAGTAGGCGATCGCCTCGATCTGCCCGGCCACCGAGCCGTCGTTGATGCCGCCGACGCGCCACTTTCGGGGGCTAACCCGCTCGAGGTTGTCGACGTAGACCTCCGCGTGCTGGCCGTCTGTGGCGATGTCGGAGCGGAAGCCCCCGAGGGCAACCGATGACCCGCTCGGGCACTTCGCCACGACCTGCCCGCGAACGCCATCGGGCGCCAGTGTCTTGCTGGCGCTCACCGTGGTGGGCTTGGGCCCGGATCCGCAGTACGCGATCGCGGTAGCGCTGCCCGTCCCGCCTTCGAAGTCGCGCTGCTCGTTCACGGCGGAGACATTCAGCTTCCGGCCGCTGACGGTGAGGGCGGACGGGTGCACGTATGGCCCCAGATTCGAAAGCGTGGTGCTGAAGCCGCCCAGCAGCGGCCGCTCCCCCTTGGCGCACTTGGGGCTCGCCGTGCCCGCGGCGTGGAAGACGAGCGTCTTCGTGCTCTTCTGCGTCGCGGCGAACGCGACCGCTGTGATCAGGAGCAGGGCCGCCGCGAGCGGGGTGGCCACGCGCAGAAGGCGCGACGCGTTACGCCGGGGCGGCACGATCCCGTCCGCCGGCGCCCGTCCCGCCGTCGCCCGGCGACTGGATCGCCGAGCCGAGCTGCCCCAACGCCTGCGTGAACTCGCTCGGGATGATCCACACCTTGTTCGACTCGCCCTGCGCGATCTGCGGCAGCATCTGCAGGTACTGGTAGGCGAGCAGCTTCGGATCGGCGTCGCCCTCGTGGATGGCCCGGAAGACCCTCTCGATCGCCTTCGACTGGCCCTCCGCATAGAGGACCTGCGACTCGCGCTGCCCCTCCGCGCGCAGGATCGCGCTCTGCTTCTCACCCTCGGCGGTCAGGATCTGGGACTGCTTGTAACCCTCGGCCTGGAGGATCGCGGCCCGCCGGTCGCGCTCCGCCCGCATCTGCTTCTCCATGGCCTCCTGGATCGATCCCGGGGGGTCGATCGACTTGATCTCGACCCGGTTGACGCGGATCCCCCACTTGCCGGTGGCCTCGTCGAGCACGGTGCGCAGCTCGGCGTTGATCTTGTCGCGCGAGGTGAGCGTGTCCTCGAGCGTCATCCCGCCGATCACGTTGCGCAGCGTGGTCACGACGAGCTGCTCGATGGCCTGGATGTAGTTGGCGATCTCGTAGCTCGCGGCGCGCGGGTCGTTGACCTGGAAGTAGACGACCGTGTCGATCCCGAGGACGAGGTTGTCCTCGGTGATCACCGGCTGCGGCGGGAAGGAGACGACCTGCTCGCGGAGGTCGATCAGGGGCCTCACGCGGTCGACGAACGGGACGAGCAGGGCGAGGCCCGCGTCGAGCGTGCGGTGATAGCGACCGAGGCGCTCGACGATCCCGGCGCGAGCCTGCGGGACGATGCGGATCGACCGCAGCACGACCACAAGGACGAAGAACGCGACGGCGAGCAGCACGATGAGGCCGGCCACGCGGGCAGCATACCCCTGGCGCGAGGCCCGCGCGCGCGGTTGACCCGTCGTCGGACGCCGCTCCCCGTGACACAATCCCGGCCGTACCCCTGCCCCGGCGGCGACGATGCCTGACATGCACACCAACGGGGACGGGCTCGCCCCGGAAGACAAGCGACTGGCCGTCCAGAGCGCCGTAGCGCGTGCCCTCACGGGAGCGAGTAGCGAAGTCGAGGCGGGCCGGCGCGTGCTCGAGTCGATCGGAGCGACGCTCGGCTGGCGGCTTGGAGCGCTCTGGGAGGTGGCGCCGGCGGGAGACGTCATCCGCTGCGTCGAGAGCTGGCACGCCGGCGCCGAGGCCGAGCGCGCGAAGCCCTTCGAGGAGGCGAGCGCGGAGCTGGCATTCGAGCCGGGGATGGGCCTGCCGGGCCGGGTCTGGGCCGAGGAGGCGCCGGCGTGGATCCGCGACGTCACGCAGGACCCGAACTTCCCGCGAGCGGCCGTCGCGGCGAGCTGCGGGATGCACGGGGCCTTCGCCTTCCCCATCCGCTCGCCGCACGGGATCATCGGCGCGGTCGAGTTCTTCACGGAGGACGCGGCGGAGCCCGACGACTACCTGCTCGACCTGATGGTCACGATCGGCCACCAGCTCGGGCAGCAGATCGAGCGCGCGCGCGCGGAGGCCGCCGTGCGCGCGAGCGAGGCGCGCAAGGCCGCGATGCTCGACGCCTCCCTCGACTGCATCGTCTCGATGGACCACCGCGGCTGCGTCATCGAGTTCAACCGCGCCGCGGAGCAGACGTTCGGGTACTCGGCCGCCGAGGTGATGGGGCGGGACATGGCGGAGCTGATCATCCCGCCGTCCCTGCGCGAGCTTCACCGCAACGGCCTGCGGCGCTACCTCGAGTCCGGGGTCGGCGAGGTGCTCGGCCGGCGCGTCGAGCTCACGGGCATGCGCTCCGATGGCAGGGAGTTCCCGGTCGAGCTCACCATCACCCGGATCGAGCTCGAGGGGCCACCGACCTTCACGGGCTTCATCCGCGACATCAGCGATCGTCGCAAGCGTGAGGAGTTCGACCGGTTCCTCGCGGAGGCGGGCGCGCTGCTCGGTCGCTCGCTCGACCTCGACGAGACGCTCACGTCCGTCACCCGGCTCGCGGTGCCGGCGATCGCGGACTGGTGCACGATCGACCTGCTCGCGGAGGACGGGTCGATCCGGCGCGCGGCCGCGGCGCACGTCGATCCCGCGAAGGCTGAGCTCGCGTACGAGCTGGGTCGCCGCTGGCCCTCGAAGCTCGACGACCCGGGTGGTTTCGGGAAGGTGATCCGCACCGGCGAGCCCGAGCTCTACGAGGAGCTGCCCGCCGTCGTGATCGAGGATTCGCTGGCCGACCGCGAGTACCGCGAGACCGTTCGGTCGCTCGGCCTGAGGTCGATCGTCATCGTCCCGCTGCAGGCTGGCGGTGGGTCGATCGCGGGCGGCCTGGCGCTCGTCATGGCGGAGTCCGGGCGTCGCTTCTCCGAGGACGACGTCGTGCTCGCTCTCGAGCTCGGCCGCCGCTGCGCGATCGCGATCGAGAACGCGCGCCTCTACCGCGAGCGCGCCGAGATCGCCCATACCCTGCAGCAGAGCCTCCTCCCGCCGCGGCTTCCCGCGATCCCCGGAGTGTCCGTCGAGGCGCGCTTCCGGCCCGCCGGTGAGGGGGTCGAGGTGGGCGGCGACTTCTACGACGTCTTCCCGATCGATCGCTCCACGTGGGCGGTGACGATCGGCGACGTCTGCGGCAAGGGCCCGCAGGCCGCCGCGCTCACCTCCCTCGCCCGCTACACCGTGCGCGCGGCCACCATGCACGAGCGAAGCCCGGATCGCGTGCTCGCGACGCTCAACGAGGCGATCCTGCGGGATCGCTCCGAAGACCGCTTCTGCTCAGCCGTCTTCGCCCTGATCGGCGCCGAGCACGACACGCTGCGGGTGGAAGTGGCCTCCGGAGGCCATCCGCTGCCGCTCGTGGTGCGCCGCGACGGCGGGGTCGAGGAGGTCGGGCGCAGTGGGCTCCTGCTCGGCCTCTGGGACGATGCCCGGGTCGTTACGGAGTCGGTCGAGCTCGGCCCCGGCGACGCGATGATGTTCTACACCGACGGGGTCACGGACGCGCTGGCTCCGGCCCGGATCATCGACCAGCAGGCGCTGGCCCAGTTGCTCGGAAGCTGCGCCGGCAAGGGCGCGGCCGCGATCGCCGAACGGGTCGAGGGCACGGTCGTCGACACGCCCGAGGCGGAGCCCCGGGACGACATCGCGCTGCTCGTCCTCGGGGTCGAGGCGCCGGCGGTCCTCGCCGGCGAACGCCGCGACGGCTTCGAGCTGACGCTGGAGAACCGGCCGCAGGCCGCCGCGGCCGCACGCGCGGCGGTGGGCCGGCTCGCGGGCACGCTCCAGCCGCACGTGGTGGACGACCTGAAGGTGCTGGTCACCGAGCTGGTCAGCAACGGCTGCCGGCACGCCGGCGGGGAGACGCTCTGGGTCGACGTCGGCGTGGCCGACTGGGTCGTCACGATCTCGGTTCGCGACGGCGGACACGGCTTCGAGCCGGCGGAGCCCTCGCGCGACCTCGACGTCGAGTCGGGCCGCGGCCTCTTCATCGTCGACGCGCTGGCCGACCGCTGGGGCGTCGACTCGAGCGCCGGTACTCGCGTCTGGGCCGAGATGGACCTGCCGCGGCGACGCTAGTCGCGCGGCGCGGAGCGTGCGCTACTCGGAGACGAGCGCCGTGGCGCCGTCGATCTTCATTACCTCGACGCGCGCTCCAGCCTCCAGCACATGGTCCTCGTCGTACGGGCGGGCCGTCCAGACCTCGCCGCCGATCTTGACCATCCCGTGATCGGCGTCGACCCGCTCGAGCACGACGGCGCGCTGGCCGATGAGGGCGGCGGCTCCGCTCCGCACGCGGGCCGGGGTGTGCATGTGCCTCTTTGCTATCGGCCGGACGATCGCGAGCGATGCGATCGAGCCGGCGACGAAGGCCCCCAGCTCCAACGGGAGGGAGGCGCCGGCGAGCGCCACCAGCGCGGCGAGGACGGCCGCGAGCGCCAGCGGGCCGAGGAAGAGCCCGAGGGTGAGGACCTCGCCGCCCGCCAGGATGGCCGCGACGACCAACCAGATCGCCCAGTCCGGCACGGACCGATCGTAACCCGGCTACCCGCCGGACACGCCCAGGAGGGCGCGCGCGAAGTCGTCGGGGTCGAAGGGGCGCAGGTCCTCGAGCCCCTCTCCGATGCCGATCAGCTTCACCGGGACGCCTAGCTCCTGCGCGATGGCGAGCGCGATCCCGCCCTTTGCCGTTCCGTCGAGCTTGGTCAGCACGATGCCCGTCACGTCGACGGCCTGCTTGAAGAGGAGCGCCTGGCGGAGTCCGTTCTGCCCCGTGGTCGCGTCGATCGTGAGCAGCGTCTCGTGCGGAGCGCCGGGGAGCTGGCGGTCGATCACGCGGCGCACCTTCGCCAGCTCCTCCATCAGGTGCTCCTGGGTGTGGAGGCGACCCGCCGTGTCGATAATCGCGACGTCGCGGGTGCGCGAGCGGGCCACCTCGACCGCGTCGTAGGCCACGGCGCCGGGGTCGGCGCCCTCCGCCGCGCGAACGACCTCGGCCCCGGCGCGCTCCCCCCAAGCCGCGAGCTGCTCGACCGCGGCCGCGCGGAACGTGTCCGCGGCGCCGAGGACGACCGACAGGCCGAGCTCGTTTCGCAGGTGCCATGCGATCTTGCCGATCGTGGTGGTCTTGCCCGTCCCGTTCACGCCGGTGACCAGGACCACGGCGGGCCTGGCGCGCAGGTCGATCGTGTCGTCCCCACCGCGCGCGGCGTCGGCCAAGAGCTCGCATAACCGGCCGGTCAGCGCCTCGCCGCCTGCCAGGCCGCCGGAGCCGGCCTCGGTCTCGAGCCGCTGGACGATTGCCGCGGTCGTCGGCGCGCCGACATCGGCGTAGATGAGGGTCTCCTCCAGCCGCTCCCAGGCATCGTCGTCCAGGGTCTGGAAGACGCTGGCCTGCAGCTCCGCGCCGAGGGCCTGACGGCTCTTCGCCATGTTGTCACGCAGGCGTGCGAAGAACCCGCGGCGCTGCTCCTCGGGCTCCGGCTCGGCGAGCTCGGCACGGTCGTCGCCTGCGACGAAGAGCTCGCGCCAGGTGCGGGCCATCTAGATGATCGATTCCGAATCCGTGTGCCCCTGGGGCGGCGAAAATCCAGCTGGCGAAGGACGCAGGGCGAAGTCCATGCATGAATGCATGGACGAGCCCGAAAACGCACGCCCAGCGAAGATTTGCAGCCGCATCCAGGGGTGCAGGGGTTTGGGATGGGTCATCTACGGCAGGAATGCCAGAGCGCGGTCCAGCACGACCTCGGGCTTCTCCTCGGGGAGGAAGTGGCTCGCGCCCGGCACCCGCTCGACGTCCATGTCGTCGGCGTGCTCGCGCCAGCTCTCGGTGACCGAAGCCCCGAGGGGGTCGGACTGGCCGATCAGCAGTCGAGTCGGCACCGTGAGCCGGTAGCGATTGAACTCGCCCGCCGCCAGCGGGCGCAGCTCGTGGAGCAGGAAGGTGCGGTACATCTGCACCGTGGCGTTCGCGTAGTCCGGCCGCTTGACCGCGTCCTCGTAGACCCGCAGCTCCTCGTCGCTGAAGGTGCCGGCCTTGCGGGCCGCCTGGAGGAGCATGCGCGGAAAGCCGAATCGGATGGAGAGCCGCCCGATGACCGGGCCGCCGAGGACCAGCTGGTACCACGCCGTCAGAAGCGTCCGCGGACTGATCGCTCCCGGCGATGGCCACGGAGGCGGGATGGAGAGCGGCATGAAGCGCTCGAAGCGCTCGGGGTTCTGCAGCACCGCGATGAACCCGGCGAAGGCGCCCCAATCGTGGCCGACGTAGCGGGTGCGCTCGATGCCGAGCGCGTCGAGGAGCCCGACCAGGTCGGCGGCGAGCTGGGACTTGAGGTAGCCCGACCGGGGAGCAGCCGACCACCCGTGTCCGCGAAGGTCGGGGCAGATCACGCGAAACCGCTCGGACAGCGGGCCGATGAGGTGCCGCCACATGAACCAGTGCTGCGGCCAGCCGTGCTGGAGCACAAGCGGGTCGCCAGCGCCGGCCTCCGCGTAGTGCATGCGCAGGCCGTCGACCTCCGCATAGCGGTGCTGGACACCATCGACGTGCGGCATCTCGAGCGTCACGGGCGGGACTCTATGGACCGCCCGTGCTATGCGGCCTGGACGCCCTCGTCGGCCCGCGCCGGGGCCCGCTCGAACCGCCGCCCGCGGCGCTCGCCCTGGTCGTCGTGGTCGTCGTGCTCGCCGTGCTCGCCGTCCGGCGGCGGAAGCCTGCGTGAGACCACCTTCGAGACGCCGTCGCCGCCCATGCTGACCCCGTACAGGCAGTCGGCGGCGTCCATCGTGCGCTTCTGGTGGGTCACCACGATGAACTGCGCGCGGTCGCAGTAGCGGCGCAGCAGCTCCAGGAAGCGGTCGATGTTCGCGTCGTCGAGGGCGGCCTCGACCTCGTCGAGGATGTAGAACGGGCACGGCCGCGCCAGGAACACGGCGAACAGGAACGCGAGCGCGACGAGCGACTTCTCTCCGCCCGACATCAGCGAGAGCCGCTTCGCCGACTTGCCCGCCGGGGTCACCTCGATCTCGACGCCGGGGTCCGTGGGAGCCGGAGCGGCCTCGTCGTCACCCGCCGCGGTGGCCCCCGCGGTGGCCGGGCCTTCGTCGCCGGCGACGGCGGCCCCGTCGAGATCGGCGTCGTCCGCGTCCTCGCTGCGGCCTCCGAGGACGGGGCGCGGACCCTCCGGCTGCACCAGCCGCAGCCGCCCGCGACCGCCCGGGAACAGGTGCCCGACCACGTCCTCGAAGCTTCTGGCGGCGGCCTCGAAGGTCTCGTCGAAGCTCTGCCGGATTCGCCGGTCGGTCTCGCGGATCAGCCCCCGGAGCTCCCCGATGGCGGACTCGAGGTCCCCGCGCTGGCGCTCCAGCTCCTCGACGTGCGCGACCGCCTCCTCGTACTCCTGGGCGGCCAGCGGGTTGACCGGACCGAGCTGCTCGCGCCGGCGCGCGAGGCGTTCCACGCGCGCCTCGAGGTCGGCGCGGCGCTCGTCGCCGAGGTCGTCGTCCCGCGCCTGGACCGCCGGCTCGCCCTCCTCGCGCCGGAGCGCGGCGACGAGGGCGGCGCGCTCGGACTCGACCTCCCCGGCGGCGTCGCGAGCCTGCTGGGCGCGCACCTCCGCCGAGGTGACCGCGTCCGCGGCCTCGCGCAGCGAAGCCTGGATCTCGGCCTCCTCGCGGGCGCAGGCCCGCAGCTCGGCCGCCGTCGACTCCCCCCGCTGCTCACCGGCCGCGAGCTCGCGCTCGGCGGCGTGGCGGCGCGCGTTCACGGCGTCGAGCGCGGTGCGCAGCGCGGATTCCGCGCGGTCGGCCGCCGCCGCCACGTCTGCCTGCGCGGATGCTCCCCGCTCGAGGGCGGCCAGCCGTCGTGCGCGGCGCTCCACGAGCCAGTCCGTGCGGTGCAGGGAGTCGGCGGCGGCGGCCCGATCGCGTTGCACGGAGCGCAGCGCGCCCTCGGCGCGGTCGCGGCGGTCGATCGCGGCCCCGGCGGCCTCCCTCGCTCCGGCGGCCGCCCGATCCGCGTCCCGCTGCTGGCCCTCGGCCTCCATGGCGGAGGCCCGCAGGCGCTCCAATCGCGCGGTCTCGGCCAGCAGGCGGCCCTCGCCCCCGGCGGGCGCCCGGCGCAGCTCCCCCGTCGCGGCGAAGTAGGCGCGACCGTCCGCCGTGGCGGCGACCCCCCGGAAGGAGTCGGGCAGCGCGTCGAGGGACCGGACGAGCCAGGCGTCGTGGAGCACCCGCGACAGGGCGGATCCGAGCGCACGGGAGGTGCGCACGCAATCGAGCAGCGGCCGCGCGCCGGGGACGGGTGGCGGGACCGCCCGGGCCGAGGGCTGGAGCCCTCCCCCCACCACGAGGGCGCTGCCGCCGCGATCGGACGCTTCGTCCAGAACGGCCTCCGCCTCGCCTCGCGACCGCACGAGCGCTGCAGCGGCGAGACCGCCCAGCGCGGCGGCGACCGCCATCTCGCACCCGGGCTCCACCGCGAGCTCGGAGGCGACCGCGGGATGGTCCCCGGCCGGGCCCTGCGCCGTCGCGACGAAGCGTTGGGCCGCCGCGAGATCGGCACCCGCGGCCGCAGCGCGCGCCGCCGCCTCCTCGGCCTCGCGGTCGGCCGCGATGCGATCTCGCCGCGCGCCCTCGACCGCCGCGTCCGCCTCCTCGAGCTCGCGCCGGCAGGCATCGAGCGCGGAATCGAGCTCTTCGGCCCGCCGCAGGCGCGAGGCCTGGGGCGGCGCGATGCCATCCCGTCCGTCGGCGGCAAGGAGCTGGTGCTCGCGTCGCAGCCGGTCAGCCGCGGCAGCCGCTCGGCGCGCGACCTCCTCGGCTCGCTCGAGCCGGATGGCGATGCGCTCGCCGGCCGACCGCGCCCCGAAGCCGCGGGCTGAGAGGGCCTCGCGCGAGCGAGCGTGCGCCGCGAAGGCCTGCTCGGCGGCCTCACGCCGGTCGGACACCGCAGCGAGCCGCCCCTCGAGCGCGTCGCGCGCCGAGCGCGCCTCCGAGGACGCCGCCTCGGCGCCGGCCAGGTCACGCAGCGACCGCCCGCACGCGTCGCGGACCAGCTCGAGGCGCGCCTCGAGCTGCTGGGTGCGAAGGCGCTCGTGCAGCTCCGCCGCCTCGGCCTGGCGCTTGAGCGGGCGGAGGCGAGACCGCGCCTCGCGCTCGACGTCCAGCACGCGCGCGACGTTGTCCTCCGTCCGCTCGAGCTTCAGCTGCGCCCGGCGGCGGCGCTTGCGGTGCTTGCCGAGCCCGGCGGCCTCCTCGATGAGCAGCCGGCGGTCGCGTGGCTTCGAGTGGACGATGGCCTCCACGCGCCCCTGCGAGACGACCGAGTGCATCTCCCGCCCCAGGCCGGTGTCGGATAGCGCCTCGAGCACGTCGACGAGCCGGCACCGCGCGCCGTTCAGGCGGTACTCGCTCTCGCCGTCACGGTCCAGGCGGCGGGCGATCGCGATCTCGGAGAACCCGCCTTCGAGCGTGCCCGCGGGATTGTCGATCACGACCTCGACCTCCGCGGCGCTCCGCGAGGAGACGCCGTGCCCGCCCGCGAAGATCACGTCCTGCATGGTCTGGCCGCGCACCGCGAGGGGGCTCTGCTCCCCGAGCGCCCAGAGCACGCCGTCCGTGATGTTCGACTTGCCCGAGCCGTTAGGGCCGACGATCACCGAGACGCCCGGGGCGAAGTCGAGCCGCGTGCGGTCCGGGAAGGACTTGAACCCCCTGAGCGTGATGCGCTTGAGGTGCATCAGCCGCCCCCCCCCGGCGCCGGGGGCCAGTCCTCCTCGATGCGCTCGAGCGCCTGCGAGGCCGCCTCCTGCTCGGCGGCCTTCTTGGTCCTGCCCCGGCCCCGGCCGATCTCCTCACCGCCAACCTCGGCGATCGCGACGAAGCTCCGGTCGTGCGCCGGGCCTCGCGCCTCGACGATCCGGTAGGCCACCACCTCCGCCCTGCGGGCGAGCCCCTCCTGGAGGTTGGACTTGTGATCCTCGGGACTCTCGACCGCCGCGTCGATCAGCTCTGCGAACGCTTCGACGACCGCCGGCGCGACACGCTCGATCCCGAAGGCGAGGTAGGCGGCGCCGATCACGGACTCGCATACGGACGCGAGGATGCGCTCGCTCTCGATCAGGACCTCCGCGTTCTTGCCGACACCGTCCGGTGCCGCCGCGCGGAGGCGGTCGGGCACGCCGAGCGCGCGGGCCACCTCCGCGCACGCCCCGCGCGAGACGGTCTGCGCGCGCAGCTTGGTGAGACGCCCCGCCCCCCAACCCTCGAAGCGCGGGAAGATGTGGTCCGAGATCGCGAAGCTCAGCACGACGTCGCCGAGGAACGCGAGTCGCTCGTACGAGTCGCTGCGTCGCTCGACCCACGACGAATGGGTGAAAGCCTTCGACGCAAGGTCTTCCGGCAGCTCGTCGAGGAGGGAGGCGAGCGTTTCCAGGGTTCCAGGCGAGCGCGGACGCTCAGGGCGCCCGCTGCGGGACATGGGCGGCCACGAAATCGGCGACCTTGCCGACCGTGTCGAGGCGCGCCACCTCGTCGTCCGGGATGCGTATGCCATAGGTGTCCTCGAGCTCGACGACCAGCTCGACGAGGTGCAGGGAGTCGGCGTTCAGGTCCTCCTTGAAGCGCGTGCCTTCGTGGATGGACGCGGCATCGACCGCGAGCTCGGCGGCCAGGTGGTCCCGGACCCGCGCGAACACCTCGTCCCTGGTCATGACCGGGTCCCGACGCTAACAGCGGGCGCGGACGCGGCGGCGAGCGATCCGCTCTCGCGCAGCGCCGCCTCCGTGCGCTCCACGACGCCCTCCTCGACGGCCCGATGGGCGAGCTGCACGGCCGTGGCCACGCCGGCCGGGGTCGCGTTGCCGTGGGTGATGAACGCGACGCCGCGAAGGCCGAGCAGGATGCCCGCGCCGACGGCGTCCTGGTTCAGCTCGGCGCGCAGCCGTTGCGCCTTCCCGCGGATGAGGAGGCCGCCGAGCGTCGAGACGGCGCCGGACCGCACGGCGTCTCTCACCGCCCGCATGACCGTGTTGGCGGTCCCCTCGACGGCCTTCAGCGCGACGTTCCCGGTGAATCCGTCGGTGACGACGACGTCGAGCTCGCCGCCGGCGATGTCGTCGCCCTCGACGTTGCCGGCGAAGCTCAGGGGCCCGCCGGCGAGCAGCCGGTTCGCCTCCACCACCTCGTCCGTCCCCTTCTTCGCCTCCTCCCCGACCGAGAGCAGGCCCACCCGCGGCCGGGCGACTCCGTGGACCGCCTCCATGTAGGCGGCGCCCATGTAGGCGAACTGGACGAGCCATTCCGCCCGCCGGTCGACGCTGGCGCCGCAGTCGAGCATCAGGACGGGCCGCCCGGGGACCGGGATGCGCACGGCTACCGCCGGGCGGTGGACGCCGCGCATGCGCTTCAGGTGCAGCAGGCCGGCCGCCAGGGCGGCGCCCGTCGAGCCCGCGGTCACGAACCCGCCAGCGCGCCCGTCGTGCACGGCCCGCGCGGCCTGGACGATCGAGGCGTCCGGATTGTTGCGGACGGCGCGCGCCGGATCGTCATCGTTGGTGATCGCCACGGGGGCGTCGACCACGTTCGGGTAGCCCTCCAGCTCGGCCACGGGGCCGAAGATCGTGACCGCTACGCCGGAGCGGCGCCCGCCCTCGGCGACGTTGCGCGGACCACGGTCCGCGCCGTTCGCGTCGAGCGCGATCACGCCTCGGAGGCTACTCGGGCTCGGCGGGAGCGGTGACCTCGCGGCCCCTGTAGGTCCCGCATACGCGGCAGACCCGGTGCGGCAGGACCGGCGAGTGGCACTGCGGGCACGACTGGAGGCCCGGCGGCGTGATCCTGTGCTGCGACCGTCGCTTGCCAGTCCGCGAGTGCGACTGCTTCTGCTTCGGGACCGCCATCGGCGGCGTGAGGATAGCCCACCGGGCCCGCCGCGCAGGCGCGCGCAGGAGCTACTCCAAGCGCAGCTCGCCCAGCTTCGACCACCTCCGATCCGGGGCGCGCTCGTGCGCGTGCTCCGGGCCTGCCTGGTTCAGGTTCTCGCCGCAGGTCGCGCACAGGCCGAGGCAATCGTCGCGACAAACGATTTGCGGAGGGAGGGCGAGAGCGAGGGCATCGCGGACCCACGCGTGCACGTCGAGCTCGTCCCCGTCGAGGTAGGGCGAGCGCAGCTCGTCCCCGCCGCCGGGCTGGTCCACCTCCCGCGCGTCGATCGACATCCGCGCATCCGCCTCCTCGAGGCATCGCATGCACGGGCCCGCGAGGACGGCGTCGAAGCGAAGGCGCAACGAATAGCCATGGCTGGTGCGCGCGGCGTCCAGGACGACGGGCGCACGCCCAGCCGCGGGCGAGTAGATCTGCCCGCCGAACTCCAGCCGGTCGACGGCCACCTGCAGGCGCACCTGCCGGGCCTGCCCCGACGCGAGCTGAAGGCGGCCCAGGTCGAACACGTCGGTGAGCGGGGCCATCCCGTCAAACCGTAGACGGCGGGGCTCGCCGGCGGCGCGCGCCGGCTACGGGTTGTTGCACTCCACCGGCCCGCTGTAGTTCGGCGGCGGCGGAGGGTTCTGGCAGCCAGGGTCCGACTGGATGATCTTCTTTCCCTCGGGGCTGTTCGCGGGCGGGCCGCCATAGCCCGGCGGGTCCGGTGCGCAGGATCCCGAAGACGTCGTGTACTGGCCGTTCGGGCACTGGCCGGCCGCGCTCCGGGCCGCGTGCTTCGCAGGCGGCGGCGCCTGGGTCCCGCCGGCGCCGTCCTTCCCCCCCTGCTTCGTCCCGTCCGCGAACCCGCGTCCGTAGGCGCTCGAGCGCGCATGCCGATAGGCGTCGGCCCGCGCGGACGCGAACGCCGAACGCTCGGCGGCGGCCCGGGCGCTCCGGGCATCGGCCGCGGTGTGCCTGCTGGAATGGCCGATCTCGTAGCCCGCGAACGCCGCGGCCACCACCGCGGCCACGATCAGGGCGCCGAGCGCCGTCGCGCGCGAGGTCGTCAAGGCGTGCCGCCCTGGCCGCTCTGGCCGGAGCCCCCCTGGGCGCGCTGCCCGCCGCCGCCGGCGGAGCCGCCGCTCGCCGATGCGGCCGCCGCCCTGAACGCCTTGTCGTAGCCGGCCCTCCGCCCAGCCGCGTAGCCGGCGCGGTCGCCGGCGCGGGCCCCGTCGCTCGCGCCGCGCGTCCGTCCGGCCTCCGCACCCGCCGCGCGGGCGCGAGAGAGGTCGGCGCCGCCCGAGTGGCCCGCCGCGTAGCCGATCCCGCCGGCCGCGAGCACGCACGCGACCGCCACTACCACCCAGACCGCGCGCGGTTCGGATCTCGTGCTCGCCACTGTCGATCTCACGGCGGAGGGCAGCCGCCCTCGACCGGGTAGCTACCCGACCTGGGCCTCCTCGCGGCCGGCCAGGCGATCGCGCCCGCGCTGCACCGCGGCGGTGAACTTGGTCAGGTTGACCTCGAGCGTGTTGAGGATGTCGTCGGCGTAGTCCTCGGCCCCGAGCCGGATCTCGCGCTCGCGCGTCCGCGCCTCCTCCACGATGTCCTCCGCCTGGCGCTCCGCCTGCTTCACGACCTCCTCCTGCGAGATCAGGCGCGACTGCTCGTCTCGAGCCTCCTTGAGGATCCGCTCCGCCTCGCGCTTCGCCTCGGCGAGCATCTCCTGCCGCTCCTTCACGATCCAGCGGGCCTGCTTGATCTCCTCGGGGATAGTGGCGCGCATCTGGTCGAGGATGTCGTAGACCTCTTCCTTGTCGACGCGCACCTGGTCGGTGAGCGGGACCGGCTTAGCGTTGTGGATCTGGTCGTCGAGCTTGTCGATCAGGACGAGTACGTCCATTTACACCCCTCAGTGTGTAGAGCGCCTGAGTGCCTGCTCCAACCGGGCCGCGACTCTTTCCGGCACCAAGCCTGACAGGTCTCCACCGAACATCGCCAGCTCCTTCACCCCGCTCGAGCTCAGGAACGTGTACTGGGGCGAGGAGAACATGTAGATGCTCTCGATGTCGGGTGCCATCTTCCGGTTCAGCTGGTTCATCTCGAACTCGTACTCGAAGTCCGAGATCGCGCGGAGACCCTTGACGATCGCTGTCGCGCCGTGCTCCCGGGCGAAATCGACGAGGAGCGTATCAAAGGGTTTTACCTGCACATTCGCCAAATCCTGGACCTCGTGCTCGATGAACTCGACGCGGTCGGCGGCCGGAAAGACGGTCTTCTGCTTGCGGACAGGCTGGTTGACGACGCCCACGATGACGCTGTCGAAGACCTGCGCGGTGCGCTTGATGATGTCGACGTGGCCGAGCGTCACGGGGTCGTAGGTGCCCGGGCATACCGCCGTCCCCTTGTTGCTATCGGTCATCCGGGGCGCGGTGGATCGTGATCAGCGTGTCGCCGTAGGTCCGCTCGTCCGATTGCGGCAGACCGAGGGCCAGGGGCGAGCGCTTGTCTGATTCGGAGAGGATCACGGCGTCGGGGGCCAGCACGCCGGGCAGGTGCTCGGTCAGCGGCCCCCCCAGGCGGGCGGCGGAATCATATGGGGGGTCGAGGAGGACGACGTCGAACGCCTGTCTACCCCGGCGCCGGCGGAGCCACGCGAGCGCGTCGCCGGTGACCACGGCGGCCCGCTCCGCCGCCCCCACGGCAGCGAGGTTGCGGCGGATGACCTCCACCGCGGCGCGGTCGCGCTCGACGAAGGTGGCGTGCCCGGCCCCCCGTGAGAGCGCCTCGATCCCGAGCGCGCCGGAGCCGGCGAAGGCGTCGAGGACGCGCAGCCCGTCGAGCGGCCCGAGGATCGCGAACAGCGCCTCGCGCACGCGGTCGGCCGTGGGTCGGGTGGACCGGCCGGGCGGGGCGCGGAGGGGACGCCCGCGAAACTCTCCGGCGACGACCCTCAGCGGCGCGACTCCGGGCGGGGCGACGGCGGCCGGCGGCCGAGGCTCGGCCGCTCGAGGCGCCGCGTCACGCGGCGATGCGCCCGGAGCGCTCGGCGAAACGCGAGGCTCTGGCCGCGCCGAGCAGGGCGTGCTCCGGCGCCTCGAGGTGGGCATCGCGCGAGAGGATCTCCTCGGCGATCCGGTGGGTGCGCTCCAGGAGGTCGGCGTCGTCGGGCAGCCGCGCGACCCGCAGCTCGCGCTCCCCGTGCTGCCGCGTCCCGAGCACCTCTCCGGCCCCGCGGATGGCCAGATCGACCTCGGCCAGCGTGAAGCCGTCGCTCTCCTCCGCCAGCGCGCGCAGCCGCGGCTGGTCCGGATCGCCGAACAGGATGCAGAGCCCCGGGTGCCGGCCCCGCCCCACCCGGCCGCGGAGCTGGTGGAGCTGGGAGACGCCATACCGCTCGGCCGACTCGACGAGCATCACCGTCGCGTTCGGCACGTCGATCCCGACCTCGATGACGCTGGTGGCGACCAGCACGTCCGCCTCGCCGGACGCGAAGGCGCGCATCGCCTCGGCCTTGCGGCGGGCGCTCATCTGGCCGTGGATCAGCTCGACCCGGTGCGCGCGGAACTCGTCGTCGGCGAGCCGCTCGGCCTCCGCCGTCGCGGCGCGGGCCTGCAGGACCTCGGACTCCTCCACCAGCGGGCAGACGACGAAGACCTGCCGGCCGGCCGCGATCTCCTCGCAGGCGCGCTCGTAGACGCGGCGGCGGGCACGCGCGCCGTCGACCACGTGGGTGCCGATCGCCTGGCGGCCCGCCGGCAGGTCGCGCAGGATCGAGCAGTCGAGGTCGCCGTAGCGCATGAGCCGGTACGTGCGCGGGATCGGCGTGGCGGTGAGGTGCAGCACATGCGGCGAGCGGCCCGGCGGCGCCTTCTCCTCGAGAGCGGTCCGCTGCCGCACGCCGAAGCGGTGCTGCTCGTCGACGACCGCGAGCGCCAGGGCGCGGAACTCGACGGTGTCCTCGATCAGGGCGTGCGTGCCCACGACCAGCCCGAGCTCTCCGGACTCGAGGCGGGCGAGCACGTCGCGCCGGCGGGCGGTCGGGGTCGACCCCGTGAGGAGCGCGATGGGAACGTGTCCGCCGAGCAGCTGGTCGAGCGTCGCCATGTGCTGCTCGGCGAGCGTCTCGGTGGGCGCCATGAGCGCCGCCTGCCGGCCGTTCTCGAGGGCTCGCAACATCGCGTGGAGCGCGACCACGGTCTTGCCCGAGCCGACCTCGCCCATCAGGAGCCGCTGCATCGGCCGCCCTGAGGCGAGGTCGGCGTCGATCTCCGCGATCGCCCGGTCCTGGTCGCCCGTGAGCCGAAACGGAAGCGAGGCGAGCCAGGGGCCGGCGAGCTCGCCGGTGGGGTCGAGCTCGATCGCGCTCAGCGCCTCCTCGCGCGCGCGGCGGCGCCCGACGTACTCGAGCCCGAGCACCAGCAGCTCGTCGAACGCGAGCCGGCGCCGGGCGAGCTCGGTCTCGTCCTCGTCGTCGGGGAAGTGGAGGGCGTCGAGCGCCGCGGCCCGCTCAGGGAGCCGCTCGGAGGCGCGCAGGAGCGACGGCAGGGGCTCGACCGTCTCGCCCTCGAGCGGCCGCGCCCGCTTTACGAGCTCGCGGATGCGGTCCGAGGTGACGCCCTCCGTGGCCGGGTACACGGGCGTGAGCCCCTCGGCTCGCACGTCGGCGGCCGTCACCCCGGGCGCCGCCTCGTAGGTCGAGACGACGAAGCTGTTGCGCCGCCGCGTGTCGGCGCGGCCGTGCAGCACGGCCCGCGTGCCGGGCGGGAGCCGGTCCACGACCCACGGCTGGTTGAACCAGACCGCCTTCATCGTCCCGCCGTCGTCTGTGACCGTGGCCTCGACCACCGAGACGCGGCCGCGCGTCCGCCGGCGCGCGATCCTGCGGATGTCCGCGATCACCGTCGCCTCGTCGCCGGGCGCCAGCGCCGCGATCGGACGCGCCTCGCGGCGGTCCTCGTGGCGGAACGGCAGGTGCTCGAGCAGGTCTCCGAGGGACGCGATTCCCAGCGTCTCGAGCGCCGCCGACGTGCGCCGGCTGGTGCGCGGGAGCGGCGCCGCGAGGCGCGACGCCCTGGGCGCGGTGCGCGAGCCGGCGGTCAGCTGACGCCGGTCGAGCGGCTGCACGCTCGCGAAGCGAAGCGGTACATCGGCGGCGGACATCCGACTCTCATATACAGCGAGGGGTGGTCGTCGCCGCGCCGACGGGCACGAGCCCGGGCGCGTTCGCCGAGCTCACCGCTCCATCGACGCGTGTCGATCGAGCGATCGACCTACTCGGCGCAGAGGAGCCACCACCAGGTCGGCTGACCGCCCGCGTGGTAGTCGAGCTCGACGCCCGCCGGCAGCGCCCTCTCCACGGCCTCCCGGCCGAGAGGCGCGTCCGCGCCCACGATGCAGGTGAGGACCTCGCTGCCCTCGGCGACGCTCCGCATCACGGAGCCCAGGGTCGCCTCGGGCTCCCCCCAAGCCACCATCTCCTCCCCCACGTAGCCCACCGCGTCGCCCGTGTCGAACCGGCCGGCGGGGTCGGGGCGGGCGGCGCCGGCCACGCCCCCGGTCGTCACCGCCTCGAGCTCCCGGGCGAGCGTCGCCGCGTTCTCGGCCGCCGGCGCGTCGCGATCGAATGCCAAGAGCGCCGGGATGGCCGCCTGCTGGGACCGCGTGGGGACGACGCGGACGCTCTTCTCCGAGAGCTCCGCGGCGCGCTCCGCCGCCAGGATGACGTTGGGGCTGTTCGGGAGGAGGACGACCCCCCGCGCGGCCGCCGCGTGCACGCCCGCGAGGAGGTCGTAGGTCGAGGGGTTGAGCGTCGGCCCGCCATCTGCGACCTGCGCGCCGAGGCCCTCGTACAGGGCGGCGATGCCGGGACCGTTGACGACCGCGACGACGCCGCACTCGGCCACCTCGCGGTCGGGGCCACCGTCCCGGAGCCGCTCGTCGCGCTCGGCCACCTGCTCGCGCATGTCGGCTACGTCGAGGCGCGACACCGACCCCGCGTCCTCGAAGAGCGCCACGGCGCGGTCCGGCTCGTCGGTGTGGACGTGGACCTTGAGCGTCTGGCGGTCGCCGACCACGAGCACGGAGTCTCCGAGCTGCTCCAGCTCAGGAACGAAGCGGCTCGACTCGAGGCCGTCGCCGGTAACCGCGAAGTTCGTGCAGTAGCGGAAGCGGCTTGACTCGTGGCCGTGGGCGTGATGCAGCGCGCCAGCCGGTGCGGCGTGGTGCTCGAGCTCCGGCGGGCGGTCGCCCCGGAGGGCGCCGATCAGCCCCGCCATGATTACCGTGAGCCCGTACGCCCCGGCGTCGACCACGCCCGCCTGCCGCAGTACGTCGAGCTGCTCCGGGCCCCGCTCCACCGCCTCCGTCCCGGCGGCGAGCGCTCGATCGAGCACCTCGGCGAGCAGCTGGTCCTGGGTGGTGGGCTCGACCCCCTCCGCCAGCCGCCGGGGCTCCATGTGCGCGAGCTCCTGCGCCACCCGGTGCGCCATGGCGCGCACGGCGGTGAGCATCGTCCCCTCGGCCGGATCGCGGACCGAGCCATACGCCGCGTCGGCCGCGCGGGCGAGCGCCGCGCTCACGAGGATCGGGTCGACGAGCTCGCCGGGCCGCGAGGCCAGCTCCTCGGCCGCGCCCCGCACGATCTGCGAGAGGATGACGCCGCTGTTGCCGCGCGCCCCGAGCAGCGCTGCGCGCGCGACCGCGGCCACGAGCTCGTCGCGGCCCACTTCGTCGATCGGCTGGCCGTTGATCCGGTCGAGCTCGCTCAGGACCGCGCGCAGGGTCATCGCCATGTTGTCGCCGGTGTCGCCGTCCGCGACCGGGAACACGTTCAGGTCGTTGACCTCCTGGCGGCGGCTCTCGAGCTCCGCGCAGGCCGCGGCGACCGCGCGCCGGAATCGGACGATGCTGGGGTCCGACATCGCCCGCATGTTCTACACCCGCCGGAGGCCGACCGGCATCCGGAACGCCCCTGACCGGCGGCTACGGTGTTCGGCGTGCGGACCGTCTACCTCGGGACATCCGACTTCGCGGTGACGGTCTTGGAGCGCCTCGCCGCGAGCGACCACAGGCCCGCGCTGGTGGTGACCCGCCCCGACCGCCCCCGCGGTCGAGGCCGCCGTCTCGCCTCGCCGCCGGTCGCCGAGTCGGCCCGCGCGCTCGGGCTCGAGCTCCTGCAGCCCGACAGCGTGAACTCCGACGAGGCGCGCGCGGCCGTCGCCGGGACCTCGCCCGACGCCGTCTGCATCTGCGCGTACGGCGCGCTGATCCGCGAGCCCCTCCTCTCCGAGCACCCCATGCTCAACGTGCACCCCTCGCTGCTGCCCCGCTGGCGCGGCGCCGCCCCGATCGAGCGCTCGATCGAGGCGGGCGACCCGGAGACCGGGGTGTCGATCATGCGCCCGATCATGGAGATGGACGCCGGGCCGGTGTGCCTGCAGCGGCGTGAGCCGATCCATCCCGACGACGACTACGGCTCGCTCTCGGCGCGGCTCGCCCCCCTGGGCGGCGACCTGCTCGTGGAGGCCCTGGACACCTCCCCGCCGTTCGTCGAGCAGCCCGCCGACGGCGTTACGGTCGCGCCGAAGATCGAGGCCGCCGACCGGGCTCTCGACCCGTCGCTCGACGCAGCCGCGAACGAGCGGCGCGTGCGGGCGCTGACCCCGCACGTCGGCGCCTACGTGGTGCTGCCGGGGGACGAGCGGTTGCGCGTGCGCCGCGCGGCGGTGTCGGACGCACCCCCGCCGCCGCCGTCCGAGCTGGCCGCGGACGGAGACCGCCTGTTCTACGGGTGCGTCGACGGTGCGCTCGAGCTGCTCGAGGTTCAGCCGGCCGGCGGGCGGCCGATGGATGCGGGCGCCTACCTGCGCGGGCACGGCGCGCGCGTAGGCCGCGGCTGACGCACGCATGGCGGCGACCCCCGCTCGCCGCTGCGCTCACGCCGTGCTCGGCCGCGTGCTCCACGACGGCGCCTACGCCGACCGCGCCTTCCGGGCCGAGGCGGATCGCCTCGGTCTCGATCCGCGCGAGCGTGCCTTCGCCCAGCGCCTGGCGTACGGCGCGGTCCAGCGCCTGCGGACGGTGGACTGGGTCGTCGAGCAGCTCGTGGACCGGCCGCTCGCCGCGCTCGACCCGCCGGTGCTCGATGCGATCAGGCTCGGGGTCCTGCAGATCGCCTGGCTCGACGGTGTGCCGCCGCACGCCGCGGTCGACCAGACCGTCGAGCTCGTCGCGGCCGCGGCCCCGCGAGCGCGGGGCTTCGCGAACGCGGTGATGCGGAGCGCGGCGCGCGGAGCGCCGGCGCTTGTCGCGCCGCTGTCGGACTCGACCCCGGAGGACGCCGCGCTCACGCACTCGCATCCGGACTGGCTGGCGGCGGCCTGGTGGGACACGCTCGGCGCCGCCGCCGCTCGCGCGCTCATGAACGAGGACAACGAGCCCGCGGAGAGCGCTGTCCGCGCGAACGCGCTCCGGGGAACGCGCGACTCGGCCATCGATGCGCTCGTGGCCGACGGTGCGGACGCCCGCCCGGGAGACGCCGTGCCCGAGGCGATCGTGATCACGGGCGCGTACGACGTCCACGGATCGAAGGCGTTCGCCGCCGGCATGGTGATGCCGCAGTCGCGCGCGTCGATGCTCGTGGGCCATGCCTGCGCCCCGGATCCCGGCGAGCGCATCCTCGACATGTGCGCGGCGCCGGGGGCGAAGGCGACACACATCGCGGCGCTCATGGGCGACGCCGGGGAAGTCGTCGCGGTCGAGCGGAATCCGGCCCGGGCGGACGAGCTGCGAACTAACTGCGAGCGCCTCGGAGCACGGTCGGTCTCGGTGCGTACGGCCGATGCCAGACATCCCGTCGAGCCCGAGGGGTTCGACCGGATACTGCTCGACGCCCCCTGCTCGGACCTCGGCACGCTCCAGTCGCGGCCCGACGCGCGCTGGCGGCACGACCCGCGCTCGGTCGCGGGCCTCGCCGACCTCCAGCGCGGCCTGCTCGACGCGGCCGCCGGGCAGCTCCGGCCCGGAGGCGTCCTCGTCTACTCGACATGCACGATCTCCAGCCCGGAGAACGGTGCGCAGATCGACGGCCTGCTCGACCGCCGGCCCGAGCTCGCCGCCGACGCGCTCGGCCACGAGTGGCCCACGTTCGCGTCGCGCGACGATCCGCGCTACCTGCAGCTGCTTCCGCATCGAGACCGGACAGACGGATTCTTCGTCGCCCGGCTGCGACGCACCGGCTAGCGCGAGCGCCGGGTTCGCAACAATCAGCGCGACATGGAGTCCGCCAGCCCGCTTGGACGCCCTTCGTGCCCGGCCTGTGGCGAGCCGTGGCTCAGCCCGACCAACCTGCCGGGCCGGTACCGCTGCGTCTACTGCCTGCGCAGGTTCGAGCTGCGCTCCGACTGCCCGAACTGCGGCGCGCACTCCACGATCGCTCGCATGTCGGACACGGCGAACGTCGAGTGCCGCAACTGCGGCGGAAGCATGCTGCGCCCGATCTGATTACGCGCCCGGCTCATGCTCGCCTGTACAGGCCGTACAGCAGCGCGCACAGGACCGCCGCGCCAGCGAGGTACGCGAGCTCCACCTGCAGCACCCTCCCGCCGACCCGCGGCGCGACGAGCAGCACCACGAAGGCGGCGGCGGCCACGCTCCAGCAGATGGCCGCGTCGCGGGCGCGCCCGCGCGCGAGCGCTGCCTGGTTGAGCGTGGCGGCCGACAGGTAGAGGCCCATCCCCGCTGCGACGGCGACGAGGCCGCCGCGGGCGTAGCGACCGTGGCCGAAGGCCGCGTGCATCAGCGTCGGGCCTACGGTCAGCAGCAGGACTGCGACGATTGCGGCAAACGCCGCGACCGCGAGGATCGTGCGTGTCACCGCGCGCCGGAACGGGTCCTCGTCGCCGGCCGCCCGGAGTCGCGTCAGATGCGGCAGGATCGAGGTCTGCACGGCCTGGAAGAGCTGCAGCGGGGCCCGCGCGATCAGGAGCACGTTGAAGGCGAACCCCGCCAGGGCCGCCGCACCCTGCGCCGCCGTGGCCTTAACGAGGAGGGGGCCGGCGTTGAGGAAGGTCTGCTCGGCGAGCATGATCACGAGCACCGCGCCAGCGAAACCGGCGCCCCGTGCCAGGGTCAGCTCGCCCTCGGCCGCCGGCACTCCGGGCTCGGCTTGTCGCGACCGGCGCAGGCGCCGGCGAAGCGCCCACGGCACGACCGACAGGGACAGCAGTGGGGCCGCCGCGATGCCCAGGGCGACCGCGGTCTGCCCGTGGGAGATGCCGATGACCGCGACGATCGCGAACGCGCACCGCGACGACGACTCGACCAGCACCAGGATGCCGTACAGGCCAAACCGCCGGTGTCCGGCCAGGAACCCGCGCGCGAAGTAGCTCGCGGCGTAGCTCGGCACCGCAGCGACCATGATCCAGTAGAGCGCCGGCGCCCCACCGAGCAGGCCGTGCTGGAGGGGGTGGCGCAGCGCCAGCGCCGCCGCGACGAACAGGGCCGCCAGCGCACACTGGATCGTGGCGGCGACGCGCAGGTGCTCCCGCCCGGTCGACCCGCGTGCCTCGCGGTCGGCGATGGTGCGCGACAGGAGCTGCTCCACCGGCCGGTAGAGGACTGAGACGACGACGAAGACCGCCGACCACAGCAGCGCGATCCCGCCGTACGCGGAGCTGGTCAGGGCATGGCTCGCGAGGGCGAAGTACGCGTAGGTGACCACCCCCGTCGAGGCGATCCCGACGGACAGGGCCGCCGCCCCCCGGCCGTACTCCGACGTCGAGCTGAGGGGAAGTTTTGGGTCGCCATAGCGACCACAAATGTCCCCTCGGGCGGAAACCGGTCGCGACTCGGGCGCGCTCAATCGAGTCCGACGAGCGCGAGCGTCCACGGCAGCGGGGTGCGCACCTCGAGGACCCGGCCGTGGCGCGTGAGCAGCGAGTGGAACCCGACCTTCGACCAGTGGTTCACGTGACCGGGCGTATCCCCGAGCCGCGACAGGTACGCGCCGCGCGCCAGGTTGAGCAGCCGCCAGATGGGCTCGCGCGGCACGGATACCAGCAGCCTGCGCCGGGCGACCCTCGACATCTCGGCGAGCACCGCGTCGGGGTCCGGGACGTGCTCGAGCACCTCGATCCCGGCCACCAGGTCGAACTCGCCCGCGCCGAAGGGAAGCGACTCGGCGCGCGCGGCGGCGAACTCGAGGTTGGCCCGGCGGCGCGTATCCCATTCGGCCCGCAGAACCGGGTCGTCGAGGTCCACCCCCACCACCCGTCCGGCGCCGAGCCGCTCCGCCCACTCCGAGGTGAGGACGCCTTCCCCGCAGCCGACGTCGAGGACCGACTCGGGCGCGGCGCGATCCCACAGCTCGTCGAGGGCCTCCCTGAAGCCGGCGACGAGGCGCCTGGCGACCGGATTACCCGATCCGTACTTGTCGTAGAGGTTGCCGGTGGGTACCGCGGCCGCCGGGGCCCCGCTCACAGCTTCAGCGCCTCGCGCCCGCCGTCGCCTCCGGTCGCGGGCGCCGAGCCGGCGCCGGTCGTGGGCTGGTCGACGGCCGCCGCCGCCGGGCCTTCGCCCGGCTCGTAGTGCGACGGCGCCACGCCGAGGTGGAGCTCGACCCGCCGGACGCGCTCGAGCACCCGCTGCTGCAGCACGCGGCTTCCGGCCAGGATGTCGCCCACCACGCCGAGGGCGGCGAGCTGCACCGCCGCCAGGAAGAGCACCGCGCCGAGGATCACGGACTGGATGTGGCCCCTGCCGCCGCCCTCGATCAGGAAGTAGAGGAAGCGGACCCACAGGACGAGCGCGCCGACGAAGAGGACGAGCGCCGCGGACATGAACACCCGGAGAGGCTCGTACAGCGCGTAGATGCGGAAGATCGAGATCGCGCCCTGGCGCACGTAGGAGGCCGTCGAGTGGAACAGGCGGGACTCGCGCGTCTTCGCATTCGTGCGGATCGGCGTGTGCTCGACGGCGACAAGTCCCTTGCCGGCCTGGATGATCGTCTCGAGCGTGTACGTGAACCGCGACACGACCTGAACCTGGATGGCCGCCTCCCGGTTGTAGGCACGAAAGCCGGAGGTCGTGTCCGGGATTTCCGTCTCGGATGCGCGACGCACGATCGCGCTGCCGACCCGCTGGAGGCGCTTCTTCACTCGGGAGAACTCCTTGACCGAGCCCACGGCGCGGTCACCGACCACCATGTCGGCGCGGCCGGCGAGGATGGGCTCGACGAGCTTCGGGATGTCGCGAGCGTCGTACTGGTTGTCGGCGTCGGTGTTCACGATCACGTCGGCGCCGAGCTTCAGGCACGCGTCGAGGCCGGCCTGGAACGCGGCCGCGAGCCCCTTGTGGTTCGTGAGGCGGACGATGTGGTCGACCCCGTGTGCGCGCGCGACCTCAACCGTGCGGTCCCGTGAGCCGTCGTCGACAACCAGCCATTCGACCGCGTCGAACCCCTCCACCGCGCGCGGGAGGTCGCCGAGGGTCGCGGGCAGCTGAGTCTCTTCGTCGAAGCAGGGGATCTGGACGATCAGCTTCATGCGGCCGGTCGCCAAGAGGCTAGTCGCCCGGGTGGATCGTGCGCCACCCAGCAGGCCCATCCGATGCCCCGACCCGGGACGCCGCAGATTCGAGTCAACCAGCCCGAATGCAGGAAGAAGCAGCCCCGCTGGTACAGTTGACTCGCGAGTCAACTTCCGACCCCCGGAGCTCGAAAATGGCTCAAATAGCAGGATCCGAGCGCGATTTGCGCCACCTGACCCGGGCCATCGAGCTAGCCGCGCAGGCCCGCGGCATGACGAGTCCAAACCCGCTCGTGGGAGCGGTCGTGGTCAAGGAGGACAGGGTGATCGGCGAGGGCCTCCACACCGGCGCCGGCGAGCCGCACGCCGAGCGCGCCGCGCTCGACGCTTGCACGGAGAGCCCCGACGGAGCCACCCTCTACGTCTCGCTCGAGCCCTGCTGTCACACCGGGCGGACCCCGCCGTGCACCGACGCGATCGTCGAGGCCGGCGTCCGGCGTGTCGTGATCGCATCCGACGACCCGACGCCGAAGGCGAGCGGGCGCGGCCTCGGCATATTGCGCGACGAGGGCGTCGCGGTGGACGTCCTCGACGGCGAGGTGTCCGAGCGCGCCCGGCTGCTCAACCAGCCCTTTCGCAAGCACGCGCGGACGGGGAAGCCGCTCGTGATCCTCAAGTGGGCGATGACGATGGACGGGAAGGTGGCCACGAGCAGCGGCGACTCTCGCTGGATCTCGGGGAAGGCGAGCCGCGCCCGTGCGCACCGGTGGCGGGCGGAGGTCGACGCGGTGGCGGTCGGGATCGGCACGGCGCTCGCCGACGATCCCCTGCTCACCGCGCGTGTGGAGGCCGTCGCGCGGCAGCCGAGGCGGGTGGTGTTCGACTCCGAGGCGCGGCTGCCGCTCGAGGGGCAGCTTGCACGCAGCCTCGACGACGCCCCCGTCGTCGTGGTCTGCTCGCGGGCCGCGCCGCGCCGCCACGTCCAGGCGCTCGAGGCGGCGGGCATCGGCACGGTGACCGTCAGCGGGCCGAACGAGACCGCCCGCGTGAAGGCCGCGCTCGACGAGCTCGGCGCGCTCGAGATCCAGTCGCTCCTCGTCGAGGGCGGGCCCCACCTGGCCGGCGCCCTGGCCGACGCGGGCGAGGTGGACGAGGTGCGCGTGTTCGTCGCGCCCCTCCTCGCCGGGGGTCGCCGCTCGCGCACCGCCGTGGAGGGCCAGGGCGTGGAGCTGATCCGCGAGGCGGCGCGTCCCGCCTCCGCCACCGAGGTCGAGCGGATCGGCGACGACGTGCTGATCTCGGCGCGCCTCAGGGAGTGGTGATGTTCACGGGACTGGTGGAGGCCACCGGGACGGTCACACGGGTCGAGCCCGCCCCGGAGGGAGCGCGGATCGAGGTGCGCGCCGAGCTGGCGCGGCGGCTCGAGCCAGGCGGCTCGGTCGCGATCAACGGGGTCTGCCTCACGGCGACCGCCGTTGGGAAGGCGGGCTTTGCGGCCGATGTGATGGCCGAGACGCTCCGCCGCTCGTCGCTCGGACCGCTCGCCGCCGGGGACGAGGTGAACCTCGAGCTGCCCGTGGCCGCCGGGGCCCCGCTCGGCGGGCACATCGTGCAGGGCCACGTGGACGGCACCGGCACGATCCGATCCGTGCGCGAGGAGGGGATCGCGCGCGTCGTCGGCGTCGCCTGCGATCCGTCGCTCCTGCGCTACGTGGTCGAGAAGGGCTCGATCGCGATCGACGGCGTGTCGTTGACCGTTGCGGGGGTTGATGACGAGTCGTTCGAGGTCTCGCTCATCCCGGAGACGCTCGAGCGCACGACCCTCGGCGCCGCGGCGCCGGGCCGCCTCGTGAACCTCGAGGTCGACGTCGTCGCGAAGTACGTCGAGAGCCTGGTGCGCGCGTGACCGACCACCCGTTCAGCGGCATCGAGGAAGCCCTCGAGGACATCCGCGCCGGGCGGATGGTCGTCGTGTGCGACGCCGAGGACCGCGAGGACGAGGGCGACCTCGTGATGGCCGCCCACCTGGCCACGCCGGAGGCGATCGACTTCATGGCGCGCGAGGGGCGCGGCCTCATCTGCCTGGCGCTGACGCCGGACCGGTGCGACGAGCTGGGCCTCGACCTCATGTCCGCGAAGAACGAGTCTGCCTTCCAGGGCGCGTTCGACGTCTCGATCCGGGCGGGCGACGGCGACCGGGCTCACACCATCCAGGTCGCGATCGATCCGTCCGCTCGGCCGGAGGACCTGGTCCAACCCGGGCACGTCGTACCCCTCCGCGCACGGCCCGGCGGCGTGCTGGAGCGCGCCGGCCAGACGGAGGCCGCCGTCGACCTCGCGAGGCTCGCCGACCTCAACCCCGCCGGCGTCGTCTGCGAGGTGAAGAACGAGGACGGCACGATGGCGCGCGTCCGCGACCTCGCCGCGCTGAGCAGCGGTCACGGCCTGCGGATGATCACGGTCGCCGACCTCATCGCGTACCGCCGCCGCCACGACAAGCTGGTCGAGCGCGTGGTGGAGGCCAGCCTCCCGACCGAGTTCGGCGAGTTCAACGTGGTGGGGTTCCGCTCGCTGGTCGACGACAAGCACCACGTGGCGATGGTCAAGGGCGACGTCGCGGGCGAGGAGGACGTGCTGGTGCGTGTGCACTCCGAGTGCCTGACCGGCGACGTGTTCCACTCGCTCCGGTGCGACTGCGGCCAGCAGCTCGAGAGCGCGCTGAGGCTGATCGAGGCCGAGGGGCGCGGCGTGCTCCTCTACCTGGCCCAGGAGGGTCGCGGGATCGGGCTGCTGAACAAGCTCCGCGCGTACCGGCTCCAGGAGGAGGGGCTGGACACGGTCGACGCCAACCTGGAGCTCGGAATGCCCGCCGACCTGCGCGACTACGGGATCGGCGCCCAGATCCTGGTGGACCTCGGGCTGTCGAGCATCCGGCTGCTCACCAACAACCCCAGGAAGATCGTCGGGCTCGAGGGCTACGGCTTGACCGTGACCGACCAGCTCCCGATTCAGCACGCGGCGACCGAGCACAACCGCGACTACCTGCGGGCGAAGCGCGACCGCCTCGGCCACCTCCTCCACCACCAGGGCCTCGCGCTCGACGAGGAGATGATCCACGAGGAGCGCTCGCGCGACCGGGCGCGCGGCCGCGACGCCCGCGCGACCGGGGCGATGCGGCCGGCTCCGCTGGGCCATGGGGACGAGCCCCCGGAGCGACCCGGTGGCTGAGGATCCCGCCGCGCCGGTCTACGCGATCGTGGCGTCGCGCTTCTACGAGGAGCTCGCGAACCGGCTGGTCGAGGGCGCCGAGCGGGTGTTCCGGGAGGCCGGCGCCGGTTACGAGGTGCACCCCGTCCCCGGCGCGTTCGAGCTGCCGCTCGCGGCGAGCTACTGCGCGGGGTCCGGCCGCTACGTCGGCGTTGCCTGCCTCGGCGCGGTGATCCGAGGCGAGACCGACCACTACGAGTACGTCTGCTCCGAGGCGGCGCGCGGGATCGCCCGGGTCTCGCTCGACACCGGAGTCCCGTGCGCCTTCGGCGTGCTCACCGTCGAGAGCATGGAGCAGGCCGTGGCGCGCGCCGGCGGTGGCACGCGGCACACGGGCGAGGACGCCGCGCGGGCGGCGCTGCGGATGGTGGAGCTGCGGGCGCAGCTCCACGGCTGAGCGGGGACCCCCGCTCCACGGCTGAGCGGATACCCCAGCTCCACGGCTGAGCGGATACCGGCTCATTGGTGGATTGACCGTGCCATAGCACTGTCAATCCACCAACGAACGACCCGCCGCCGCTACCCTTCCGCGCCGTGCCCAAGGTCTGTCACGTATGCGGCAAGGGGCCCGCGTTCGGGCATAGCCGCAGCCACTCCATGGTCGCCACGAAGCGGCGCTTCGAGCCGAACCTCCAGAAGGTCCGCATCATGGTCGGGGCCACGCCATCGCGCGAGTACGTCTGCACCCGCTGCCTGAAGGCGGGCAAGGTGCAGAAGGCCGCCTGAGCCAGCAGCGGCGGTCGCAGCCCTCCCATCGAGCGACTCCATTGCGTGATCTGGCGCTTCGCCACTCGCGGGGCGGAATCGGGGTGGCGAAATCGCCCGGCCCGGGTTAGGTTGGTCGGAGAGCTTGCTGGCAGTGCGGACTCGCCCATGACCGCGCCGTAGCAGCCGCGATCGCCGACCGCCGGCGGTCGCGGCGCCGCCGGCCGCCGCGGCTCGCCGTCTCGAGCTAGGCAGCCGCGTCTGTGCGCTCTGGCTAGGCAGCCTCTTCTGTGCGCTCTGGCTGCCGCAGCGCCCGGATCGCCTCCTTGCGCTGGTCGCGCGAGGTCCTGTCGAGGATGAGAACCCCGTCGAGGTGGTCGATCTCGTGCTGGATCACGCGAGCCTCGAGCCCCGACGCCTCGACCAGGCGGTCCTCGCCGGTCTCGTCTCGAGCGCGGACGCGCACGTGGACCGGGCGCTCCACGTCCACCTGGACGCCGGGGATCGAGAGGCAGCCCTCCTCGGCGACCTCCTCCTCTCCCGCCACCCACTCCACCTCCGGGTTGACGAGCGCGATCACCGGAGCATCCTGCCCGACGCGATAGACGAGGACCCGCTGCGACACCCCGAGCTGGGGCGCAGCGAGACCGACCCCGAACGCGTCGCTCATGATGCCCGCCATCCGGGCGACCTGGTTGCGCAGGGTCTCGTCGAAGCGGTCGACGGGCGTGGCCCGGCTCTTCAGGATCGGGTCCCCGTAGCGGCGGACGAACGACATCGCCGCGACGCGGCGGGCCTCGACCTCGGGGTCGAGCCGCGGCTGCTCGTCGGCCTCGGGGTCGAGCGGCTCGTGCAGCTGGGGCTCGAGCTCGCCGGTGCTCTCGTGCCGCTCGTCGTCCACGGGCCGAGTTTAAGGGCGATCTCACCCCAGCCCGGGCGCCATCGTGCCCGGCGGGCTCTCGCGGCCGCCGCCGCGGGCCTGCGCCGCGCGCGCTACTCGGGGTCGACGTCGACCGAGAACGACGCGCCGCGCAGCGTCTGGTCACCTGCTGCGGACTCAACCGCGCGCCGCACCGCCGCGACGGCGCGCACCCGGGCGGACTCGTCGGCCGGGGCCTTCAGCAGCACCTGCGCGCGCTCCCGCCCCGCGCGCCGGAACAGCGGCGCCGGGCCGAGGACGGCGGCGACCGAGGGATCGATGGCCTCGTGGATGCGCGTCGCGGCCGCCCGCTCGGGCCCTGGCTCGCGCGAGGAGCACACGACGCGGATGAGGTGAGCGAAGGGTGGATAGCCGAGCGCCCGCCGCCGCTCCAGCTCGCCGGTCACGAAGCCGCCGGCGTCGTGGGCCGCGGCGTACCGGAGCGCCCGCACCGACGGATCGAGGCACTGGACGATCACTCGGCCGCCCCGTGGTCCCCGGCCGCTGCGACCTGCGAGCTGCGATACGAGCGCGAAGGTTCGCTCCTCCGCGCGGAAGTCGGGAAAGCGCAGCGTGGCATCCGCGTCGAGGACGACGGCCAGAGTGACCTCGGGGAAGTCGTGACCCTTGGCGACCATCTGCGTGCCGACGAGCACGCCCGCCTCGAGCGAGTCGAAGCGGCGGAGCAGGGCGGGCACGGCGCCGCGGTCGCCCGCTGAATCGGCATCGAGGCGCAGGACGGGCAGCGGCGAGAGCTGGCGGGCGAGCTCGTGCTCCAGGCGCTCCGTCCCGATCCCGTGGCGGGCGAGCGACACCGAGCCGCAGTCCGGGCAGGCGGCCGGCACCGCCTCCGAATGCCCGCAGTGATGGCACGCCACCCGCCCGGTCGTGCGGTGCAGGACGAGCGTGACGTCGCAATCCCGGCACTGCCACACGCGCCCGCACGAGCGGCACGAGAGGAAGTTGGACCACCCGCGCCGGTTGAGCAGGACGATGGCCTTCTCCCGGCGCTCGCGAACCGCGGCGAGGGCGTCGAGCGTGCGCTCGTGCAGCACGCCCTCCGCCTCGAGCGACCCCACCAGCTCGACCGGCGGGAGGGGCCGTCCGTCGAC
Organism: Actinomycetota bacterium; assembly: GCA_019246335.1. Classification (GTDB taxonomy): domain Bacteria; phylum Actinomycetota; class Thermoleophilia; order Solirubrobacterales; family Thermoleophilaceae; genus AC-37. The sequence goes on from JAFAQQ010000109.1 coordinate 32,819, forward strand.
GCGCTCGGGGAGCACGAGCCGCTCGAGGCGCAGCATGCTCTCGGGGCGCGGCGTGGCGCTGCCGGCGATGAGGACCGCGCCGGACTGCTCGGCTCGCCGCTCTGCCACCCGGCGGGCGTCGTAGCGCGGATCTCCCTCCTGCTTGTAGGAGGAGTCGTGCTCCTCGTCGATCACGATCAGGCCGAGGTCGCCAACCGGCGCGAAGACCGCCGAGCGCGGACCGACGCACACCCTCGCCTCCCCCCGCCGCAGCCGCAGCCACTCGTCGTGGCGCTCGCCCTGGCCGAGCCGCGAATGGAGGATCGCCACCGTGTCGCCGAAGCGCTCCTCGAAGCGGGCCGCGGTCTGAGGCGTGAGCGCGATCTCGGGCACGAGCACGATCGCGGACCGCCCGCGCTGGAGCGCCGAGGCCACGGCGCGGAGGTAGACCTCGGTCTTGCCGCTTCCGGTGACCCCGTGGAGCAGCAGCCCCGCGCCTCGGCAGCCGGGCGACTCCAGCCGCCGTTCGATCTCCCCGAGCGCCGCCCGCTGGAAGGGCGTGAGCTCGAGCCCCTGCGGCGCGAGCGCCCCGACGCCGACCACCCCTGGCCGCCGCCGCTGCTCCACCCTGTCAAGCTCGATCAGCCCGCGCGCCTCGAGCGCCCGGAGGGTCGAGTGGTCGCACTCCGCCGCCCGCACGAGCAGCGCCGCCGGCCGGGGGCCCTCGACCAGGTGCTCGAGGGCCGCGCGCTGCCGCGGCCCGAGCCGGTCGTCTCCGGAGAGCGCGGTGCGGCCCGCGGCCGTCATCTCGGCGGTGAGCGCGAGCCTGACCCCGACGCGCGGAAGCCCGCCGGTCCCCGTGCCTGGAGGGAGCACCAGCGCGAGTCCGCGCGCGGGGGTCGAGCAGTACTCGTCCCCGACCCAGAGCCCGAGGCGGACGAGCTCCGGCGGCACCCCGCTCTCGAGGGCCGCGAGCGGCTCGACCAGCCGCTCCGGCGGCAGATCGCTCTCCTCCGCAAGTCCGACCACCACCCCCAGCAGACGGCGCCGGCCGAACGGGACGACGAGCATCGAGCCCACGTCCACCTGCGCCATGTCGCCCGGCAGGCGGTAGTCGAACGGGCCTCGCAGGGCGCGCGCCGGGGTCAGCGGCTCGACCTTGGCGATCACGTCTTCGACGGTAGGCGCAGGGCCGGACGACCCGCGGGTACGCTTCGACGGTGGAGCTCAGCCCCGGCGAGTCCGTGATCTTCTCGGGCCGGCCCTCCTGGCGCTCGATCCTCGGCTTCTACTTCTTCGGCCTCGTGATCGCCGCGGCCATCGGCGTCGGTGTGGGGTTTGCCGCCGACCTCGGCGTCGGCGTCGCGGCCGGCGTCGCCGTCTTCCTCGTCGTCGTCGCAGCCGGGTGGCTGAAGCGCGCGTTCACCAAGTACACGATCACGACGCGCCGCCTTCGGGTCCGGCGCGGCGTGCTCAGCCGCCAGGTCCAGGAGACGCGGCTCGACCGGCTTCAGGACCACAGCATCAGGCAGAGCCTGATGGAGCGGATCCTGCGCGTCGGCACGGTCGACTTCGACACGGCGGCCGACGAGCAGGGCGACCTGTTCAGGTTCGAGGGCGTCGACCACCCCGAGGCGATCATCCTCTCGATCGACCGCGCGATCCAGCAGACCGGCGCCGGCGTGCCGCCCGCCCCCGCCGACCCCCGATAGCGCCGCGGGCTACGCCGGGCGCAGGTGCTCGACGGCTGCGCCGTGGTCGGACGCCATGCGCTCCGCGATCAGCGCGCGGTGGCACGCCTCCGGCGCTGCCTCGACGCAGAACAGGGCCGTGGCCGAATCGCGCGGCATCGACTCGACGATCGCTCCGAGATCCACCCGGTCGAGGACCTGCGCGAGGTAGCCGTCGCGGTACGCCGCGGCGATCCGCCGGCGCGAGCGAGGCCCGACGCCGCCGCGCTTGTCCTCGTCGAACTGGGCCTTGCGAAGCTCCGCGCTCGGTGCGAGCTCGAGGTGGTGGCGGTACTCGATCCCCGCCTCGTCGAGCGCGGCCTGAAGTCGCTTGGCGTTCGCCCAGGCGTACTCCGCCCCGCGCACCCCGCGCCGCCGCCGGACGTCCATCAGCAGCCCGACGTCAGCCCGGCGCAGCGCTTCCAGGAACCCGTCGCGGGTCAGCCCGTACACCCCGATCGTCACGACCCGGCGCGAAGCGCGCCGGCCGGACGCGGGGGCAGGGCGATCGCTCATCTCAGCCACCTAGGGCACCCGCGACCACCCGGGCGCCGGCGCGCTCAGGCGGTGGCGGTCTCCCTGGCACCGAGGCCCGCGGCCTCGCGCAGGGCGTCGGCCTTGTCGGTCTTCTCCCAGGTGAAGTCGTGGTCGTCACGACCGAAGTGCCCGTAGGCCGCCGTCTTCTGGTAGATGGGCCGGTGAAGTCGCAGGTACCGGCGGAAGGCGCCGGGGCGCAGGTCGAAGTGCTCGCCGATCAGCCGGGCGATCGTGTCGCGGTCGACGCGCTCGGTCCCGTACGTCTCGACCATCAGCGAAACGGGATGCGCGACGCCGATCGCGTAGGCCACCTGGATCTCGCAGCGGTCGGCAAGCCCGGCCGCGACCACGTTCTTCGCCACGTAGCGCGCGGCATAGGCCGCCGAGCGGTCGACCTTCGAGGGGTCCTTGCCGGAGAACGCGCCGCCGCCGTGCCGGGCGGCGCCGCCGTAGGTGTCGACGATGATCTTGCGGCCGGTCAGCCCGCAGTCGCCCATCGGGCCGCCGATCTCGAACTTGCCCGTCGGGTTGACCAGGAAGTTGTCCAGGAGCTTCCTCTCCTCATAAAGCTCGGCGGGGAGGATCGGATGCACGACGTGCTCCCACAGGTCGGGCTTGATGAGCGTCTCGGAGTCGACGCCGGGCTTGTGCTGGGTCGAGATCAGGATCTTCTCGATCTCGATCGGACGCCCGGACTCGTAGCGCACGGTCACCTGGGTCTTGCCGTCCGGACGGAGGTAGGGCATGATCTCGGCGCGGCGCGCCTCCGCCAGCCGGTGGGCGAGCCGGTGAGCCAGCGAGATCGGCATCGGCATGAGCTCCCGGGTCTCGCGCGTGGCGTAGCCGAACATCATGCCCTGGTCGCCCGCGCCGGCCAGGTCGAGCTCGTCCTCGTCGGAGGGGTCGTGGCGCGACTCGTAGGCCTGGTCCACGCCCTGCGCGATGTCCGGCGACTGCTCGTCGATCGCGGTGATCACCGCGCACGTGTTGCAGTCGAATCCGCAGGCGGCGTCGTCGTAGCCGATTCGGCGCACCGTCTCGCGCACGATCTTCGGCACGTCGACGTAGGTCGTGGTGGAGATCTCCCCGGACACCAGCACGAGGCCGGTGTTGACCAGGGTCTCACAGGCCACGCGGCCGTTCGGGTCGTCGGTCATCACGGCGTCGAGCACACCGTCCGAGATCTGGTCGGCCATCTTGTCCGGATGGCCCTCGGTCACCGACTCGGAGGTGAAGAGGAAGTCGCCGCCCGCTGCGTTCATCGCGCCGAGAGTAGCGGCCGCCGCTAGCGCGCCGCCCCGGTCGCGGCGCGGCGCCGGGCGGCCTGACGCCCGCGATACTCGATCAGGAGCGGGACACCCTGCAGGCCGTAGCGCTCCCGCAGCCGGTTCTCCAGGAAGAAGCCGTAGTCGCGCGTGAGCCGGGACCGGTCCGAGACCTGGACCGCGAAGCGCGGCGGGCGGGTGGCGAACTGGGTCATGTAGAGGAGCTTCAGGCGCCGCCCCCGGAGCGCCGGCGGCTGGCGGGCGGACTGGAGGTCCGACAGGAACCGGTTGAGCTCGGGCGTCGGGATTCGCAACGACGCCCGCTCCCCCAGCTCGAGCGCCCGGGCCAGCAGCCTGCGCACCCCGCGGCCGGTCGTGGCGGACGTGGTCAGGACCTCGGGCCGCAGCCGCAGCCGCGCCGCGACGCGCTCCTTCACGTCCTCGAGGTCGGCTCGGGCGATGTCCCACTTGTTCATCGCGATCACGGTCGCGCAGCCCTTGACCATCGCCAGCTCGGCCGCGCGGAGGTCCTCGCTCGTCAGCCCCTCGAAGGCGTCGCACACGACGATCGCGACGTCCGCCCGCTCGGCGGCTCGCTCCGAGCGGAGCTGGGCGTACCAGTCCACTGTCCCGGCGACCTTGCCGCGGCGTCGAAGCCCGGCCGTGTCCACGAGCACCACCGGACGGCCCTCGACCTCGAGGCGCGTGTCGATCGCGTCGCGCGTGGTGCCCGCCCGCTCGGAGACGATCACGCGCTCCTCCCCGAGAAAGGCGTTGACGAGCGAAGACTTCCCCACGTTCGGCCGTCCGATCACGGCCAGGCGCGGCGCGCCGGCCTCGGGTGGCTCCTCGGCCTCCGGCTGCGCGCCGCTGCCGTCCGGCGCCACGCCGCGGTCGGACTCGAGCGCCTCCACCACCCGGTCCAGAAGGTCGCCGGTCCCCAGCCCGTGCGCGGCAGAGACGGCCACCGGCTCGCCGAGCCCGAGCCGGTGGAGCTCGGCGGCGTCGGCGATCCGCGCGGGGGAGTCGACCTTGTTCGCCGCCACCACGACCGGCACCGGGGCGCGCCGAAGCTCGGCCGCGAGCTCCTCGTCTCCCGGCCGCGCTCCGGCGGGCGCGTCGACGCAGAGCAC
>JAFAQQ010000101.1 GCA_019246335.1 Actinomycetota bacterium
CGGCTCGGCCGGCTCGGCCGGCTCGGGCGGGGCAAGCGAGTCGTCCGGCGCGGGATCGGCCTCGTCGGGATCCTCCGACGCGGGCACGAGCTCGTCGACCACCGGCGCCTCGGGCTAACCCACACGAAGCAAAGCGATCTCATCGACCGCCCCCTGCGTCTCGGCGCGGGGGGCGGTCGACGCTTCAGGGCCGGGTGCGCCGCCTACCGGGCGGCTGTGCCCGCGCCGGCCGCCTACCAGGTCGGTCTGTAGCGGCCAAGCACCAGCCGGGCGGCGATCCGGTCGGTGATGCGCCCGATCGCCAGGAGCGGCATGACGAGCGCTCTGGCGACCACCGCCCAGAGCCGCCCCCGCGGCCTCGACAGCGAGCCCGCGATCGCCGCCGAGAGCTCCGTCAGGCCGATGAGCGGTCGCACGTGGATCGACAGCTCGCGCACCCGACCGTCGCCGTCGAGCCGGAGGATGTCGACGCCGCGCAACGGCTGCCGCCCGAGTCGCGCGGCGAAGCTCAGCACGATCGTGTCGCCCTCCTCGATGTGGTCGACCTGCTCGAGCTCGTCGAAGCAGTCGCGGACGACCTCGAGGACGTGCATCACCTCTCGCTTGCCCTCGAACGGCGTCGAGATGATCGGCGACCGGAGCGCCACGCCGTCCGCCAGCGCGTGCTCCATCGCGGCGCGATCGCGCGCCATGAACGCCGCCGCAAACGCGCGGCCGGATCCATCACGTGTGGTCTCGATTCCTTCAGTGGCCTTCATCCAGCACCTCCTTCGTCCCAACGCAAGGTTCCGCGCCTCCGCCGCCCCGGGGGGTGAGGCTCGTCACGGACGCGGGGCCGGAGGCCCGCCCGCCGAGCTCGCCGCCCAGCACGTCGCCGCGTCGTGGCAGCGCTCGAGCGACGCGAGCATCGAGTGCAGCTGCCGCCGCTTGGCCACCGGCAGCGTCGCGGCCGTGTTGCGGAGCTCGAACGGGTCGCGACTGAGATCGTAGTACTCCAGGTCGCCGTTCACGTACTCGACGTACAGGGAATCGGCCATACGGATCGCCTCGTAGCTCGTCGGGTTGGCGCTGTCGTAGTTCGGATAATCGGGATCGCCGGCCTGGACGTCGGGCCCGTGGTGCTCCACGAGCACCGCTCGCCGCCAGGTCTGCGTGCGATCCCCGTGGAGGAGGCGGACGAGGCTGCGGCCCTCCACGAGTCCGGGGACTGCGAGCCCGGCGAGGCGCAGGAAGGTGGGATTCAGGTCGATGTTCTCGGCGAGCTTGGCGATCCTCCGGCCCTGCGGCACCTTCGGCCCCGTCACGACGAGCGGGACGCGGATGTCCGTGTCGAACGCCGTCAGCTTGCCCGCCAGCAGCCGATGCTCTCCCAGGTGATAGCCGTTGTCGGAGCTGAAGACGATGTAGGTGTTGCGGCTCTGGCTCGTCTCCGCGAGCGTGCGCTCGATCGATCCGATCATGCGGTCGACTGCCTGGACCGCCTGCGTCCGCCTGCGGAACCAGCGGCCCAGGCGCCTGATCTCCGGTCGGCGCAGGGGAGGATGGTCGGCGAGCCACGACGGCGGGTTCGCGTTGGCGCGATCGAAGGCGGGCGAGCGCGCGGCCGTCAGGCCCGGGAAGTCGCCCAGGTCCCGTGGCGCCGGCGTATACGGAGCGTGCGGCGCGAACGTCGCGAGCTCGAGCATGAACGGCTGCCGGGCCGCCGCCGATTGCCTGACGAACGCGGCGCCCTTGCGCGCGATGACGTCGGTCAGGTAGTCACGCGCGCTGTGCCCGTACTTCACGACCTTCCCGTTCTGGTTCAGGTGGTAGCCGAACTCGGCGTATGCCTCCCCACCGACGTCCCACTGGGTCCAGAACGGAGGGAAGTAGGCCTTCACGCCACCGACGGTCGCGGCCGGGTGATAGCCGTTCAGGTACTTGCCCATCATCGCCGTCCGGTAGCCCGCCGCCTGCAGGCCAGCGGCGAAGCTCGCGCTGTCCTCACCGCGCGCGTGGAACACGTTGAAGCCGCCATCGGGCCCGACGTTCCCGAAGACGCGAGTGTCGTGGGGGTAGCGACCGGTGAAGATCGACGCCCGCGACGGGCAGCACAGCGAGTCCGTGACGAAGTAGTTGGTGAACGTCACGCCGTGCCGCTCCATGCGGAGGACGTGCGGCATGTAGCGGACGAGGTTCCACGAAAGGTCGTCGGTCAGCACGAACACGATGTTCGGGCTGTTGCCGCGGCCCTCGATGCGCCGCAGCGGCGGGACACCAGGCAGCTGCACATGCTGCGCGTGCTTGGCGGAGTGGCCGCCGCCGCAGCCGGTCAGGGCGGCGAGGGCGACGGCCGCACCGAGGGCGACCGCGAGCAGCCGGGCGGGGGCGCGGGGGCCGGGCACCCGCTAGTCGGCTTGACCGGACAGCATTTGAACCGCGAGGCCGCGGCAAGGATCGCGATGCTCCACCGGAGCGTTCATGAGCCGGCCCGGTTAGCCGCTGACGAGCTCCGGCACCGGCGCAACTTCGCGCTCGGGCTCCTCGTCCGGTACCTGGCGCTCGATGCCAATCAGGAGCTCCTCGTCGAGCACGGCGAGGATGCGCCTCAGCACGGGGATCGTGGGGATGTGCTCGCCGCCCTCGAGCTTCGAGACAAAGGAGTGCGAGGTCCCTGCGCGCTCGGCGACCTCCTGCTGGGTGAGGTCGAGCTCGTAGCGGCGCTCGCGGATGTGGCCGGCGATCCAGTTGCGCTCGCGCAGCTTGCGGATGTCCGCGTACTCGTCACGGGCTTCGCGGTACTCCTCGCTGCGGCGGGCGCGGCCCTTCGCCGCCTCAGAGACGGTCTTCCCCTTGGGACCGATGATGCTGTCGGTCTTGGCGTTCATAGCCTGCTTATCTATTTCGATAAGGAGTCTAGCCCTTCTTCGGCCTCTCCGCTGGGAGCGTAATTCACCCCAGGCACCACTTCCGGGGCCGGAGCGGTTCGCTGATCGCTTCCGCTCTGGTGGGGACCCAGGAGCGAGCTCGCGCTTCCACTAGGCGAATTACCGGCATCGACCGGCGCCGGTGCGCGCGGCCGAGAGACCCGGCTGGATCGACACGGAAGACAGGCCCCTGGGCGCGTTTATATAGAGTCGCCCAACCTGAGCGAAAGGAGAGGCATGGCCGTAGGGATCCGCATCAAGCTCGAGGGTGTCACCGCGGACCAGTTCGGCGTGATGGAGCGGTCCGTCGATCCGGACAGCAATCCACCGGAAGGACTCATCTTCCACGCATCTGGACCAATCGACGCAGGCTGGGGCGTGATCGACTTCTGGGAGTCGCGTGAACAGTTCGATCGCTTCGCGGAGGAGCGGATCGGGCCCGCCGTTGCTGCCGCCGGCGTGTCCGCGGCCCCAGATATTCGCGAGTTCCCCGTGCACGAGCACTTTCCGCGCTAGCGGCAAAAACGGGCCTGGGATTCCACTAGAGGACTCGCGGCTGCCGTTCGGCCCGCGACCGTCGACCAGGCACCCGCGCCTCTCGCGGACGTGGTTCAACGAAGGAGGTCTTAGTCGGGGCGGCCGGATTTGAACCGGCGACCTCCGCGTCCCAAACGCGGCGCTCTAACCAGGCTGAGCTACGCCCCGTAGCGCGGCACGAGCCGCGGGGTCAAGTCTAAGCGCGCCGCGGCCGAAGTAGACGGAGGGCCGGCCTTCATGGACGAGGGCCCACTTCGATGCTCGCCGTCACCCGCCGCACATCCCGCATCGCCGCTGCCGCAGCCGCGGCCGCGACCCTTGCATTGGTCGCTCCCGGCAGCGCCGCAGCGGCCCGCTGCCACGGCGCGCGGGACAACCCCAACAACGTCTCGCTCAACCGGACCGTCCACGCGACCCTGTGCCTCCTGAACAAGAGGCGCGCGACGTTCGGGCTCGTGCCATTTCACGAGAACGGCGACCTGGACGGCGCCGCGGTCGGCCACGCGGACGACATGGCCGCGAACCACTATTTCGCGCACGGCGACTTCATCGGGCGGATCCGTTCGAGCAACTACCTGAGCGGCGCGGGCACGTGGTCGATCGGCGAGAACATCGCGTGGGGTTCGTGGACCCTGGCGACGCCCAAGGCGATCGTCTACGCCTGGATGCACAGCCCTGAGCACCGGGCGAACATCCTGAACGGCAGCTTCACGGAGATCGGGATCGGCATCGCGCGCGGCGCCCCGGTCGGCGGCGTGTCAGACGGCGCCACTTACGTGACCGACTTCGGCACGCGCGGCTAACCGGTCGAAGCCGGCCGCCCGGCGCCACCGGCAAGGACGGAGCCCGGGCCGCAGAGCGGGCTCCCCACGCTAGGGTCCCCGCGCCGTGGCCGAGATCCAGCCCCTGCGCGCGCTCCGGTACGACCTCAGAACCGTCCGGTCGCTCGACGCGGTCATGGCTCCGCCCTACGACGTCATCGACGCGCGGATGCGGGCGGAGCTCGCCGCCCGCAGCCCGTTCAACGTCGTGGAGATCGACCTGCCGGAGGCGACCGGCGGCGGCGATCCGTACCTCCACGCTCAGACGACGTTCGACGCCTGGCGCCAGCAGGGCGTCCTCGTGCACGAGCGCGAGCCGGCGCTATGGCCCGCGACGCAGCGCTTCGCCGGCCCGGACGGCGCCCCCACCCTCCGCAGCGGGTTCTTCTGCCGCGTGCGCGTCGAGGACTACGGGCCCGGCCGCATCCGGCCGCACGAGCGCACGCAGCCCGGCCCCAAGGAGAATCGCCTCCGGCTGACGCGCGCGACGCGGGCCAACCTCTCGCCCATCTTCAGCCTCTTCCCCGACGCCGCCGGCGAGGCGTGGTCCGCGCTCGAGCCCGCCACAGCCGAGGACCCCTTCGGGAGCGCGACCGACTCCGACGGCACCGTCACGACCGTCTGGCGCTGCACGGATCCCGCGATCATCGACAGCGTCCGGGCCACGCTTGCGGACCGCGAGCTCCTGATCGCCGACGGGCACCACCGGTACGAGACCGCGCGCGTGTACGCCGATGAGGTAGGCGGCGAGGGCGAGCACCGCTACACGCTGATGTTCCTGTGCTCGATGTCCGACCCCGGGCTGGAGGTCCGGCCGACGCACCGGCTGATCAGGGACCTCGACGACGAGCGGCGCCGTGCGCTGAGCGACGCCATCGCCGCCTCCTTCGACGCAATGGCCGTTCCGATGTCAGAGCTGTCACCTCAACCGGACGCTGACGGCTCGGTGCAGTTCGGCTACCTGCCCGCGGCGACCCGCGAGCCTACCCGGCTCACCCTGCGCGATCCCGCCACCGCCGACATCGCCCTCGACGGCAAGCCGGCGCCGTACCGTCGCCTCGACACCGCGGTCCTCGAGGCGGTGATCCTGCGCGATGCGCTCGGCCTGACCGAGGACGACATCGCCCGCCAGCACGGCGTGACGTACGCGAAGAGCGTGAGGGAGGCGGAGGCTGCAGTCGAGAGCGGAGCCGCCGACGCCGCCTTCCTGCTGCGCCCAACCCCGATCGACCTGGTCCGCGAGGTCGCGCAGGCGGGCATGCCGATGCCGCCCAAGTCGACGTTCTTCTTCCCGAAGGTCCCGACGGGCCTGCTGTTCAACCCGCTCGAGTAGCCTCAGCCCGTGGTCAAGATCTACACGCGGAAGGGCGACGACGGCACGACCGGCCTCTGGTACGGAGGGCGCGTGGCGAAGTCGGACCCGAGGCCGGAGGCCTACGGCGCGCTCGACGAGGCGGCTTCGGCGCTCGGCCTGTGCCGGGCTGCGGCTAGCGGCCACGAAGAGATCGGAGCCGACGTGCTGCGGATCCAGAACGAGCTGTTCGTGGCCGGGGCCGAGCGCGCGACCGCGCCGGACGCCGCCGACCGTCTGGAGCCCGGCGTGACGCGCGTGACCGAGCAGATGGTGGCGCGCCTCGAGTCGGACATCGACCGCTACATGGACCGGGTGGAGCTGCCGCCCAAGTTCGTGATCCCGGGCGGCACCGAGCTCTCCGCCCGCCTCGACCTCGCGCGCGCGCTCGTGCGCCGCGCCGAGCGCAGGGTCGTGGACATCCAGCGCGCGGGGGACCTGCCGGACACGACGATCCTCCGCTTCCTCAACCGCACGTCCGACGCGCTCTATGCCATGGCGCGCTTCGCGGACGAGCCCGAACCGCAGGTCTTCGAAGGGAGAGCATGAGAGCAACAGCCCGACGCGAAGGCGAGGCCTTCCAGCACGACATCGCCATCCGCTCGCACCACGTCCAGGCCGACGAGCCGGAGGACAACGGAGGTGAGGACACCGGACCGAGCCCGCAGGAGCTGCTGGCCGCGAGCCTCGCATCGTGCACCGCGATCACCATCGAGATGTACGCCAAGCGCAAGGGCTGGACGATCGGCGACGTAAGCGTGGACGTGAACTACGAACCCGCGCACCGGGGGTCCCCCACCCGCTTCGAGATGTCGGTCCGCCTGCCCAAGGAGCTCCCCGAGGAGCAGCGCCAGCGATTGATGCAGATCGCGGCGAAGTGCCCCGTTCACCGCACGCTGGAGGGCGAGGTCATGTTCGAGGAGACGCTCGAGGCCGTCTGACGGGCCAGGGCGACCCTCCCCCCGAACGCCTGGACGGCCCCTCCCCCGCCCGCCTGCGGTCGCTCCTGCTGGCGCCCGAGGAGGCCGCGGCGCTCGACGCTCCCGGCTCGATCGACGCCGCGGTCCTCGTGCCGCTCTACCTCGACGCGGGCGACCTCCATGCCGTGTTCACCCGGCGCCGCGCCGACCTGAAGCGGCACGCCGGGGAGATCTCCTTCCCCGGTGGACGGCAGGACGAGCCCGACGAGGACCTGCGCACGACCGCGCTCCGCGAGGCGGACGAGGAGATCGGCCTCCAGCCGCGCGACGTCGAGCTCGTCGGCGCGCTCCCGCCGGTCGGGACGTTCGTGACCGGGTACAGGATCTTTCCCTTCGTGGGAGTGATCGAGCCCGGGCGCGCCTGGACGCCGCAGCCCAGCGAGGTCGACGAGGTGCTGGAGCTCTCCCTGCCGGCTCTCGCCGCCGGCTTCGAGGCGCGTCGCCTCCTGCGCAAGGGCGTCCCGATCAAGACGCCTACCTACACCGTCGCCGGCAACCTCGTCTGGGGGGCCACCGCCCGGATCGTCGAGTCGCTGCTCGAGCGGCTGCGGCCGGTGCTCTGAGCCAGGCCGACCGGCGCGCTAGGCGCCCTTCTCGATCGGGACGTTGACCATGTTGCCCCACTCGGTCCACGAGCCGTCGTAATTCTTGACCTGCTCGGCGCCGAGCAGCTCGTGGAGGACGAACCACGTGTGGGCCGAGCGCTCGCCGATGCGGCAGTAGGCGATGATGTCGTCGCCCGGGGTCACGCCCTTGCCGGAGTAGAGGTCGCGCAGCTCCTCCGCCTCCTTGAACGTGCCGTCCTCCTTCACGGCCTGCGCCCACGGAATCGACGCCGCGCCCGGGATGTGCCCGGCGCGCTGCGCGCCCTCCTGCTCGTAACCGGCCATCGCGATCAGCTCGCCGGAGTACTCCGCCGGCGAGCGGACGTCCACGAGCTTCGTGCCCGAGTCGAGCGCCTGCAGGACCTCGTCGCGCTTGGCGCGAATCGCCTCGTCGCCGGGATGCGCGTTGAAGGTGGCGGACTCGTACTCCGGCACGTCCGACGAGGTCGGCCGGCCCTCGGAGATCCACTTCTCGCGCGGGCCGTTCATCAGCCGCACCGCCTCGTGGCCGTAGTACTTCAGGTACCAGTACGTGTAGGCGGCGAACCAGTTGTTGCGGTCGCCGTACAGGACGATCAGGTGGTCGTTCGAGATGCCGTGGCCGCCGAAGAGCTCCCCGAACGCCTCCGGCGACAGGAAGTCGCGCTTCACCTGGTCCTGCAGGTCCTTCTTCCAGTCGAAGCCGATCGCCCCCGGGATGTGCGCCTCCTCGTAGAGGGCGGGGTTCTCGTCGACCTCGACGATGCGGATCGAGCCGTCATCGAGGTGCTGCTCGACCCAGTCCGTCTCGACGAGCACGTCCTTTGCGTAGTCGGCCACGTGATCCTCCTCAGTCGAAAGTCGCTAAATCCGCTGTCGTTTCGGCTATTTAATCAGGCCTCGCCGTGCTCGCGCCGCCACTGGGCGGCGCGCTCGGCCTGGCGGCGCTCCTCGGCGGCGACCTCGGCCCGCACCTCGTCCTCGCTGATCTCCTGCCGGCCGCTCCGGCGCCGGCGTTCGTTCTGCGCCTCGATCATCTGGTCGACGTCCTCGAGCTCCAGGCTGACCTCGTCCTCGTAGCTTCGCGCCGGCTTCCAGTCGAGCTGCTCGGCGCCGCTCCCCGGATACCACTTGCCGATCGCGAGAAGGATCCCGACGACGACCGCGGCGACCAGCAGGACCCCGATGCCGAAGAAGGGGTCGTTCATGGGCGCAGTCTAAACGGGCCCGCGCGCGCGCCAATGTCTACGATCCGCCGGTGCCGGAAGCCCGCGAAGCCGTGATCGTCGACGCTCTGCGGACGCCGATCGGCCGCTACGCCGGGGTGCTCTCGACCGTGCGCCCCGACGACCTCGCGGCGCATGCGATCGAGCGGAGTGTCGCGCGCAACGACCTGCCAGTGCACGAGATCGACGACGTCGTGTTCGGCTGCACGAACGGCGCCGGTGAGGACAACCGCAACGTCGCGCGCATGGGATCCCTGCTCGCCGGCCTTCCGGTCGAGGTCCCCGGCGTGACGGTCAACCGCCTCTGCGCCTCCGGCCTCGAGGCGGTCCGCCAGGCGGCTCATGCCGTGCGGTGCGGGGAAGGCGAGCTTCTCCTGGCGGGCGGTGTGGAGTCGATGAGCCGATCGCCGTTCGTGATGCTGAAGCCCGAGCGGGGCTACCCGCGCGGGAACATGCCGCTCGTGGACACGACGATCGGCTGGCGCTTCGTGAACCCGCGGATGGAGGAGCGCTACTCCACGGAGTCCATGGGCGAGACGGCGGAGAACGTGGCCGAGCGCTACGGGGTGTCGCGCGAGGACCAGGACGCCTTCGCGCTGGAATCGCACCAGCGCGCCGTCGCGGCCACCGAGGCGGGCCGCTTCGACGACGAGGTCGTGACGGTTGACGCGCCCCAGCCCAAGGGGCCGCCGGTGACGATCCACAGCGACGAGGGCCCCCGGCCGGATACCTCGCTCGAGAAGCTTGCGAAGCTGCGGCCGGCGTTCCGCGAGGGCGGCACGGTGACGGCCGGCAACTCCTCGCAGATCAACGACGGCGCGGCCTGCCTGGTCGTGACGAGCGAGGAGGGCGCGCGCCAGCTCCGGCGGGAGCCCTTGGCCCGCGTGGTCGCGACGGGCGCCGCGGGCGTCGACCCCGCGTACATGGGGGTCGGGCCGGTGCCGGCGAGCCGCAAGGCGCTCGAGCGCGCCGGGCTGGACGTCGACGACCTCGACCTGGTGGAGCTCAACGAGGCCTTCGCTGCGCAGGTCATCGCCTCCATGCGCGAGCTCGGCATCCCGCACGAGAAGCTGAACGTGAACGGCGGCGGCATCGCACTTGGCCACCCGCTCGGGCAGTCCGGTGCGCGGCTGCTCGGCACCCTCATCTGGGAGCTGCGCCGGCGGGGTGGCCGGTTCGGGCTCGCCACCATGTGCATAGGCGTGGGGCAGGGGCTCGCGATGATCGTCGAGAATCCGGCGGCGCGATGATCGACTTCGAGCTCACCGACGAGCAGCGGCTGATCCGCGAGACCGCGCGCGACTTCACCGACAACGAGATCGTGCCGGTGGCGCGCGAGAACGATCGCGCCGAGAAGTTCGACCTCGAGCTCGTGAAGAAGCTCGGGGACATGGGGTACCTGGGACCGATCGTGGACGAGGAGTACGGCGGGCGGGGCCTCGACTACCGCACGTACGGGTTGATCGTGGAGGAGATCGGTCGGGGCGACTCCTCGGCGCGGACCGTCGTCTCGGTCCAGACCTCGCTGGTCTGCTCGTCGATCCAGCGGTGGGGCAGCGAGGAGCAGAAGCACGAGTGGCTGCCGCGGCTGTGCAGCGGAGAGATCCTCGGCTGCTTCGGCCTCACCGAGCCGAACACGGGGTCCGATGCCGCGAACCTGTCCACGCGCGCCGAGAAGCGCGACGGCGGCTGGCGGATCACGGGTCAGAAGCAGTGGATCTCGATGGGCAACCACGCGAAGGTCGCGCTCGTGTTCGCCCAGACCGACCCGGAGAAGCAGCATCGGGGGCTGGGCGCCTTCCTGGTGCCGACCGACGCGGACGGCTTCGCGAGCGGGGAGATCCACGGCAAGCTCGGGCTGCGCGCGTCGGACACCGCCGAGCTGTCGCTCGACGGCGTCGAGGTGGGCGACGAGGCGCTGCTCGGCGAGGTGGGCGACGGCTTCAAGGTCGCGATGTCCGCGCTCGACTCCGGTCGCTTCAGCGTCGCGTCGGGCTGCGTCGGGATCTGTCAGGGCTGCGTCGACGCGTCGGTCGCCTACTCGAAGGAGCGCCATCAGTTCGGACGCCCGATCGCGAGCTTCCAGCTCGTGCAGCAGATGATCGCGGACATGGTCGTCGACACCGAGGCGGCGCGTGGGCTGGTCTGGCGCGCGGGCTGGCTGAAGGACGCCGGCAGGCCGAACACGACGGAGACGTCGATCGCGAAGCTGTTCGCTACCGAGGCGGCGGTGCGCAGCGCCAACGCCGCTATCCAGGTCCACGGCGGATCGGGCTACGTCGATGACCACCCGGTAGAGCGCTACCT
>JAFAQQ010000126.1 GCA_019246335.1 Actinomycetota bacterium
GCCGCCGCCCGGCGCGAGCTCGACGCCCGCGGCATCGAGCCGGACTACCTGGAGCTTCGCTCGCCCGAGGACCTCGCGCCGGTGGCGCGAGTCAACGGTCGAGCCCTACTTGCCGTCGCCGCCCGGGTGGGGCCGGCGCGGCTCATCGACAACACGATCCTCGGTGACGAGACGACGAGAGGGGACGCATGAGACGAACGATGCTCAAGTCCAAGATCCATCGCGGCCGGATCACCGGCAGCGACCTGAACTACGTGGGGTCGATCACGGTCGACACCGACCTCCTCGAGGCCGCCGACATGCGCGAGTACGAGCAGGTCCACGTGCTGGACATCGACAACGGCGCGCGGTTCGAGACCTACACGATCGCGGGCGCGCGCGGGTCGGGGGAGATCACGATCAACGGGGCGGCCGCGCGGCTGGTCCACGAGGGCGATCGCGTCATCGTGGTGTCGTACGCGGAGTACGACGAGGCGGAGCTCGAGTCGTACCGCCCGATCGTCGTCCACGTGAACGAAGAGAACCGGATCGTCACGGTCGACGACGCCGTCGCGGAGCTGTTGTCGTGAGCGCCGGGACGCAGGCCACCGCGCCGCCAGCAAAGCGGCCCGCGGTCACGCTCTCGAAGCTCGCCGAGAAGAAGGCGCTGGGCGAGCCGATCGTGATGGTCACCGCGTACGACTATCCGAGCGCCCAGGTCGCGGAGGCGGCCGGGGTCGACGTGGTGCTTGTGGGCGACTCCGGCGCGATGACGGTCCTCGGCTACCCCAGCACGGTCCCGGTGTCCCTCGACGAGATGCTCATGCTCGCCGCCGCCGCCCGTCGCGGCCTGACGACCCCTCTGCTCGTCGGCGACATGCCCTTCGGCTCGTACGAGGTCTCGGACGAGCAAGCGGTGCGCAGCGCTCAGCGGTTCGTGAAGGAGGCGGGCTGCGACGCGGTCAAGCTCGAGCGCGGCGGCAGCTCCGCCGACCGGGCCCGGGCGATCGTCGCCTCAGGGATCCCGGTGATGGGTCACGTCGGCCTCACGCCGCAGACCGCGACCGCGCTCGGCGGCTACCGCTCGCAGGGGCGCACGGCCGACCGCGCGCTAGAGGTCACCCGCGACGCGATTGGCCTCGAGGACGCGGGCTGCTTCGCCCTTGTGTTCGAGGCCGTCCCGAGCGACCTCACCGAGCTGGTGGTCCCGCGTCTCGAGGTCCCGGTCATCGGGATCGGAGCTGGCCCGGCGACCGATGGCCAGGTGCTCGTGTTCCACGACCTGCTGGGGATCTACGACGGCCACGCGGCGCGGTTCGTGAAGCGCTACGGCGAGGTCCGCAAGGCGATGGTGGACGGTGTGACGGCGTTCGCCGCCGACGTGCGCGAGCGCCGCTACCCCGAGCCTGAGCACAGCTACACGATGGCGCCCGACGAGGTGGCGCGGCTGCGGGGGCTCCTCGAGGAGATCTGACCGGTCTGCCCGGCGCGCGGCCGCGCGCGTCGGCTCAACCGGCAGCCTCCTCGCCCTCGCGGTGGAACTCGATCTCCCGGATCACCTTCGCGGGCGCGCCCGCCGCGATGACGCCCGGGGGGATGTCCCTGGTCACCACCGAGTTCGCCCCGATCACGCAGCGCTCGCCGATCGTCACCCCGGTGTTGACCACGCAGTTCACGCCGAACCAGGAATTCGATCCGATGGTGGTCGGCCCCTTGGACGTGAACCCCTGCCACGTGACCGGCTTGTCGGGGTCGTCGTAGCGGTGGGAGGCATCCGACACGAAGCAGCCGTTGGCGAACATGACGTGGTCCCCGATCGTCACACGGTCCTGAGCGGCGACCATCGTCCCCAGGTTCAGGAAGCACCCGTCCCCGATCTCGACCCGGCCTCCGTCGGCGATCGTGATCCAGCAGCCGGGCTCGAGGAGGGTCCCCTCACCGATCCGCAGGCGGCCGTCGTCCAGCGCCTCGAGCACGTTTCCCTGCACCGGGAAGCGGATGAAGGCGCCGGCCCGCAGCATGTGCAGGTGGATGCGCGCGCGGCGCCACGGCAGCGAGTTGCGCTCGTACCAGCGCCACTTCTGGAGGTAGAGCTTCGGGCGGCCGCTCACGCCATCGGCGTCAGGCCGCCGCGGGAAGCCGCCGCGACCGGCGCGCGCCGCCTCCGCCACCGCGCCGCCCGCGCGCCGCGGGCGCGGGGTCCACGATCCCGGAGAGGAAACGCCCGGTGTGCGAGCCCGGTGTGCCCGCCACCTGCTCGGGCGTGCCCTCGGCGACGATCAGACCGCCCTCCTCACCGCCCTCCGGGCCAAGGTCGATGATGCGGTCGGCGGTCTTCACCACGTCGAGGTTGTGCTCGATCACGACGACCGTGTTCCCCGCGTCGACCAGCCGGTTCAGCACGTCGAGCAGGCGCTGCACGTCCGCGAAGTGCAGGCCGGTCGTGGGCTCGTCGAGGATGTAGAGGGTGCGCCCGGTGGCCACCTTGCACAGCTCGGTGGCCAGCTTCACGCGCTGGGCCTCGCCGCCCGAGAGCGTCGTGGCCGGCTGGCCGAGCCGGATGTAGTCGAGCCCCACGTCGTGCAGGGTTTGCAGCATGCCGCGGATCTTCGGGTGGTGCTCGAAGTGCTCAAGCGCCTGCGCCACCTCCAGTTCCAGCACTTCGTGGATCGACTTGCCGCGGTACTTCACCTGGAGGGTCTCGCGGTTGAACCGCTTCCCCTCGCACACGGGGCACGTCACCCAGACGTCGGCCAGGAAGTCCATCTCCAGGCGGTTCGAGCCGTTCCCCTCGCACGCCTCGCAGCGGCCGCC
>JAFAQQ010000007.1 GCA_019246335.1 Actinomycetota bacterium
CGCGGCCGCGGCCGCCAGCACGAGGATCGCGCCCAGTCCGCTCCCCCTCCGGCCCGCCGAGGCCCCGGTCGAGGCGCCGCCCGTCGCGCGCTGGCGCGCGGACCCGCCCGCGCCCGTGTCGCGACCGCCGAGCGCGGCACTCGGCGCGTTCGAGCCCGTCGCCTGCGCGGAGGCCGGCGCGAGCGACGGCGTGGGGTCGAACGGAACCCAGCCGATCCCGCTGAACCACACCTCGACCCACGAATGCGCGTCGAGGTCCCGGACGCGGTAGTCGCGAGTGTGCGGGTCGCGGAGGCCGGGTGCGAAGCCGGCCGCCACGCGGGCCGGTATCCCGTCGAGCCGCAGCAGGAGCGCCATCGCTCCCGAGAACTGCTGGCAGTAGCCGACCCTGTCGCGAAACAGGAACGCGGGCAGCGGATAGCGCCGCAGCGGGGGGTGCTCGTCATAGGTGAATCCGCGCTGGAGATACCGCTGCACGCTCTGCACGACGTCGTACTGCGTCCGGTGGCCCGCCGCGAGCGATCGCGCCAGGCGGTACGTGGACGCATAGGGCGACGCGAGGATGAGGCGCCGAGTGGCGGGATCGTCCCCGGGCGATGCGCCCGGCCTCGGAGAGCTCACGGTGCGCGGGCCGACGGCGGGCGCATCCGGGTTCGGCGGCCCCGCGGTGAGGGCGGAGTCGCGCGGGCCGGGGAGGGTCACGTATGTGTACGGGAGGAACTGCGTGGGGAATTCGCGGGGCGCGGCTCGCATCTGCGCCGCCGACGGGTCCGGCACGTACGCGCGCACGGTGTACGTGTCGCCGTTGGCCAGCGGCCCGTCGATCACACGGATCGTGCCGTCCGCGCTCCCGGCCAGCAGCTTCTGCGTGTCGACGGAGTAGACGGTCCCGGCCCCGACGAGCACGTCACTTCGCAGGTTGCGAACCGTGAAGCGGATGCTCTCGTCCCAGCGCCGGTCGCGCGCGTTCGGGACCTCCGAGGAGGGATCGCTTCCCACCCCGGCGTTCGAGTGGATCCACCGGAGGCCGTCGAAGCGGTCGAGCGTCTCCGCCTTCCAGTAGTGCGACCGGGGCGAGCGCACCGAAAGCATCGTCAGACCGTCGCGCGACCACGGCAGCGGTCCGTACCGCTGGTCCCAGTCGAACGACCTCCCGTCGCCGGTGCCCCCCGCGATCCGCCAGTTCGAGTAGTCGATCCAGGCGACGTGGCCGCGGAGCGCCGTTGCGACGGGCACGGCGGCGGCCGCGGAGACGGCGAGGACCGCGGCCGCCGGTATGGCCTCCCGCCCGCGGAGGCGCGGAAGCCAAAGCCACGCGCTCACGAGGACGAGCAGGATGGCGCCGCGACCGATCGGCGAGCCGGAGCCGGCCTCGGTGGCGGGGAGCGTGTAGAGCACGAGCAGCGCGACGAGAGCCGCAGCCCTGAGCAGTCCGGCGAGGCGGCGCGCGGGATAGAAGGCCATGACCGCCGCCGGCACGACCAGGACCGGCACGCCGAGGGCCAGCGTAAGCCGCACCCACGGGTCACCGCCCTCGTACGGCCACGACGTGTTGCTGGCCCCGCTCAGCCCGCGGTGCAGGTCGGCGGCCAGCGCGGGCCAGTGGCTCGGCAGGAGCAGGCGCGCCGCCAGACCGGTCACCGCCAGAGCGACGCCGGCAAGGATTGCGACGAGCGCGATGCGGGCGATCGTCCTCAGCACCGCCGGGCCTCGCAACCGAGCGGTCGAGGCGAGCGTGAGACCCCCGGCCATCGCCACCACGACGACGATCGCGAGCCGGCCGGTCGGCGGGCCCGCGAGAAGAGCTCCCCACTCCCCCGCGCCGAGCCCGGCTAGGGCTGCGAACGCCAGCCCGCGCAGGACGAGCGACTCGCGCGCCTGAGCGGCGGAGGGCGTCGCGCGATCGTTCCGCCGCAGCCCGACTGCGGGTGAGGCGGCGGCCGCGGCGCTCACGCCGCCCGCCTCGCCGCGCGGCGCCGCGTGATCGCCTGCCCCACGCACCCGGCAACGGCGAACGCCGCGTCTGCGGCCGAGGAAACCGCCGCCCCGTGCCCGCCGGCCGAGGAAACGGCCGGCTCGTCACCGGCGGCCGGGGCGACGAGCCACCGTTCGCGCGCTGCGGCCCGGACCAGGCCCGCCGGCACCGCAGTGCCCGGCGTGACCCAGTAGATCGCCCCGGCGCGCTCGAGCCTGCCGGCGGATGGCGCGCCGCCGGCCTCGACGAGGGCGAGTCGGACGTGGATCGCATGCCAGGCGCGCATGTCCGGATCGAGGTCGACCGCCCGCCGGTCCCCCGGCAGAAGCACGCTGCAGCCTCCGTCGCGCGCGAGGTGGACGCAGAGGGAGGCCGCCGCCCGCACCGCGCGATCGAGCATCGGCCCGTCGCGCCCGTCGCGCGTGTCCAGCACCACGAGCGGTCGCGAGCCGGCCTCGGAGACGAGGCTTCGTTCGAAGACCTCTCCGGTCCGCGCCACGGCCGGCCAGTGGATGCGCGTGGCGGGCGCGCCCGGATGGTAGGGGCGGAGCGCCTCCGGCTCGAGCTCCGCTGCGTCAAGCGGCGCGCGCGCGAGGGAGGGGGCGAGCCCCATCCGCCCGCCGCGTGGCGCGATCACCGGCTCGACCCGCGGCAGGACTAGGACCTCCGCCGGCGGCGAGCGAACGACGCGCTCGGCAAGCCCGAGCGGGTCGCGGATCACGAAGCGAGCCGGCTCGATCGTGCGCCGTCCGCGACGTGCGAACCGCACCTCTACGCGGACATCCCGGCGCGCGCGGGGGAGGAGAATCGCCCGCCCGAGCAGCGGCTCGACGAGCTCTCCGCCCGGAGGCCTCACGATCCCGCTGCGCACCTCGAGCCGCAGCGGCCACGGCGCCTCCTCCTCGACCGTCGTCGCCGCGACCGTTCGTTCGACGTGCGCGCCCGACGCCGCAAGCGTGATCCAGAGCGCCGTCCAAACCGCCACGACGAGGAGCGCCATCGCGGGGAGGTAGAGGCTGGTCGCACCGAACGCGAGCGCACCGAGCAGCATCGCGGCGCCGAGCGCCGCCACGCCACCCGCACGGCTCACAGGGCCGGTACCCGCTCGACAGCCGACCGCACGATCGCCGCCGGCGTGGCGCCCGCCGCCTCGGGAGCGACCAGCAGGCGATGGGTGAGGACCGAACCGGCCACCACCTGGACGTCGTCGGGCAGCACGTGGTCGCGGCCGTCGAGCGCGGCCAGGGCCTTCGCGGCCTTGAGCAGCATCAGGCCGGCCCGCGGGCTCGCGCCGAGCTCGATGCGGGGGTCCTCGCGCGTCGCCTCGAGCAGGGTCACGACGTAGCGCCGGAGGGCGTCGCTCGCGTGCGTGCGCGCAGCCGCCGCCTGCGCCGCCAGGACCTCCCCCACGCTCGCCACCGGCTCGAGCTCGAGCACGCGGTCGCCCTCGGCGTGCTCGGCCAGCAGCTCGACCTCGTCGTCGGCATGGGGGTACCCGAGCGCGACCCGGACCGCGAAACGGTCGAGCTGGGCCTCGGGCAGCGGATAGGTCCCCTCGTACTCGATCGGGTTCTGCGTGGCGAGGACCACGAAGGGCCGCGCGAGCTCGTGCGTCTGGACGTCGACGGTCACGTGCCGCTCCTGCATGCACTCGAGCAGCCCGGATTGGGTCTTCGGCGACGCCCGGTTGATCTCGTCCACGAGCACCACGTTCGCGAACACCGGTCCCGGCCGGAACTCGAACCGTCCCTCCCGCTGGTTGTAGACGTTGGTGCCGACCACGTCGGCGGGCAGAAGGTCCACCGTGCATTGGATCCGGGCGTACTCGGCGTCGATCGAGCGTGCGATCGAGCGGGCCAGCGCGGTCTTGCCCACGCCCGGATAGTCCTCGATCAGCACGTGGCCCTCGGACATGAGAGCCACGATCACGTCGCGCAGCGTCCGGTCGGGAACCTTGACCGCGTGGCGGATGTTGGCCGCGATCCGGCCGCCGAGCGCGGCTACTCCAGCGGGCTCGAGCTCGGGTACTGCGCTCACCCAGGCGATGTTACGGAGCGGCGGGCGCCCGCTCGCCGCGCCGGGGGCTACTCGCTCCGGACGAGCTCCCGCACCGCCGCCTCGGGATCCGCCGACCGCATCAGCCACTCGCCGACCAGCACCGCGTCGACACCGGCCGACTCGAGCTCCTCGATTTGCGCGCGGCCGCGGATGCCCGACTCCGAGACCACGACCTTCCCTGCGGGCACGCGGTCGAGAAGGTCGAACGTGCGGCCGACGTCGACGCTGAAGTCCGCGAGGTTGCGGTTGTTGATCCCGATCACCGAGGCGTCGATCTCGAGCGCGGCCTCGAGCTCCGCCTCGTCGTGCGCCTCGACGAGCACATCGAGCTCGAGCGCGCGTGCGATTGCGTGCAGCGACCCGAGCTCGCCGCGCTCCACCGCGCCCACGACGAGCAGGATGGCGTCGGCGCCCGCCGCCCTCGCCTCGTACACCTGATACGGGTCGAGCGTGAAGTCCTTGCGGAGCACGGGCAACTCGCACGCCCCCCGGCCCGCACGCAGGTCGTCGAGGGAGCCGCCGAAGTGCTCCTCCTCGGTGAGGATGGAGAGCGCCGCCGCACCGCCGCGCGCATAGGCGCGAGCGATCTCGGCCACCTCGGCGCCCGCGCGGATCACGCCCGCCGACGGCGACCGCCGCTTGTACTCCGCGACCAGCGAAGTGCCAGGGCGCGAGAGCGCCTCGCCGAAGCGGCGGGGCTCTCCCTGGTCGGCCGCTCGCCGCTCCAGCTCCGCGAGCGGCACCAGTCGTTTGCGCCGCTCCACCTCCTCGCGGCTCGCCCGACACAGATCCTCGAGGCGCACGCTCATGGCCCGCTCGTCCCCAGGCGGCCGCTCACTCCGGCCCGAGCTCCCGCGTGCGCGCGACGAACCGGTCGAGCGCGTCCCGGGCGGCGCCCGAGTCGATCGCCTCCTCCGCCGCGCGCGCGCCGGCCTCGAGCGACTCCGCACGACCGGCCACGTAGATCGCCGCGGCGGCGTTCATCAGGACGATCGAGCGCTCCGGCCGCTCCTCACGATCCAGCACCGACCGGATGCAGCGGGCGCTCTCCTCGGGATCGCATCCGCGCAGCGCGTCGCTCGGGATCCGCTCCACGCCGAGCTGCTCGGGGGTGATCGTCGCGGGCCGCAGCCGCCCGTCCCTCAGCTCAACGGCGTGCGTGGGGCCGCAGGCGCTCACCTCGTCGACGCCGTCGTCGCCCGCCACGACCAGGGCCACCTGCGATCCAAGGTGCTCGAGCGCCGCCGCCAGGGTCTCGAGGTAGGCGGCGTCCGCCACCCCTATCAGCTGGCGCGTGGCGCCCGCCGGATTCGTCAGCGGCCCGAGGAAGTTGAAGATCGTCCGCACCGCCAGCTCGCGCCGGACGGGCACCACATGCCTCATGGCCGCGTGGTGCGAGGGGGCGAACATGAACCCGAAGCCCACGGAGCGGATGCAATCGGCCACACCCCCGGGCTCCAGGTCGATGCGTGCGCCGAGCGCCTCGATGACGTCCGCCGATCCGGACCGGCCGGTCGCGGACCGGTTGCCGTGCTTGGCCACCGTGCAGCCGGCGCCGGCGGCGACGAGCGCCGCCGCGGTGGAGACGTTGAACGTGGGCGTCCCGCCGCCCGTCCCCGCGGTGTCGACCAGCCCGTCCACGCCGGCGTCCACGGGCGTCGCGAGCTCGCGCATCGTGCGCGCCAGCCCCGCGACCTCGTCGACCGTCTCCCCCTTCGTCCGGAGCGCGATCAGGAACGCCGCCGTCTCGACCTCGGACGAACGGCCCTCCATCACCTCCCGCAGGACGGCGGAGGCGTGATCCGAGCTCAGATGGTGCCCCGCGGCCAGACCGTCGATCGCGCGCGTGAGGATCCCGTTCGGCATCAGCCGGCGCCGGGGCCGTCGAGGAAGTTGCGAAGCAGCGCCCTGCCATCGCCGGTCAGCACCGACTCGGGGTGGAACTGGACCCCCTCCGCCGGCAGCTCCCGGTGCCTGGCGCCCATCACGACCTCGCCCGACCAGGCCGAGCGCTCCAGGCAGTCCGGGAGGTCGGCGTCGACCACGAGCGAGTGGTATCGCCCAGCCTCGAAGGGGGAGTCGATGCCGCGGTAGATCGTCCTCCCGTCGTGCTCGACCCGGGCCGGCTTGCCGTGGACGGGGTCCCCGCGCGTCACCCGGCCCCCGAACGCCTCGGCCAGGGACTGATGGCCGAGGCACACCCCGAGGACCGGCGTGCCCTGCTCCGCGAGGCGCGGGATCAGCTCGACCGAGACGCCGCCGTCGGCGGGCGTGCCCGGTCCGGGGGAGACCACCGCGCGATCGGCGCGGCGCGACAGGAGCTCGTCGACGCTCGCGACGTCGTTACGAACGATGTCGAGCTCCGCGCCGAGCTCGCCCAGGTACTGGGCGAGGTTGTAGGTGAACGAGTCGTAGTTGTCGATCAGGAGAACGCGCATGCCTGAACGCAAGCTAGGCCCAGTCGGGCTGGCCGCACGCGAGCGCCGTCGCCTCGAAGATCGCGTTCGCCTTCGCCTCGGTCTCGCGCACCTCGTATCCGGCCTCGGAGTCGGCGACGATCCCCCCGCCGGCCTGGACGTGCATGCGGCCGTCCTTCACGTGCGCCGATCGGATGTAGATGCAGGTGTCGAGGTCGCCCGTGAACGACAGGTAGCCAACCGCGCCACCGTAGGGCCCGCGGCTTGTGGGCTCGACCGAGTCGATGATCTGCATCGCCCGGATCTTCGGGGCCCCCGAGAGCGTGCCCGCGGGCAGCGAGGCGCGCAGCGCGTCCATGGCGCTCACCCCCTCGGCAAGGGTCCCGGAGACCGAGGAGACGATGTGCATCACGTGCGAGTAGGTCTCGACGACCATCAGCTCGTCCACGGTCACGCTGCCGTACTCGCACACCCGGCCCAGGTCGTTGCGGCCGAGGTCGACGAGCATCACGTGCTCGGCGCGCTCCTTGGGGTCGGCCTTGAGCTCGGCCTCGAGCGCAGCGTCCTCCTCGGGCGTGGCTCCTCGCTTCCGGGTCCCGGCGATGGGACGCACGGTGACGGTCTCGCCCGCGAGGCGGACCAGGAGCTCGGGCGAGGCTCCGGCCAGGGCCCGATCGCCGAAGCGGAGATAGAAGAGGTAGGGGGTCGGGGAGACGCGGCGGAGCGCGCGGTAGAGATCGAACGGGTCGCCCTGGTAGTCGGCGGAGAGGCGCCGGGAGAGGACGACCTGGTAGCAGTCGCCGGCAGCGATGTACTCCCGAGCCCGGGAGACGGCGGACTCGAACCCGGCACGCTCCCATCCGTCCTCGAGGCTGCCCAGCGTGGGCGTGGGCCCGGGGGCGGTGAGGGGCCGCTGGAGCGCCTCGGCGAGGGAATCGGCCCGGGCCATCGCGGCGCGGTAGG
>JAFAQQ010000118.1 GCA_019246335.1 Actinomycetota bacterium
GGCCTGCGGCGTGACGCCGCCGGCGAGCGGCGCTTCTATCTGAGCTCCTCATGCGGGGTCTGCGGGAAGGGGGCGATCGCGTTCGTTCGCCACCAGGCCCCGCCGGCCCAAGCCGGCCCGCGGGTTGACCCGACCGTGGTCGCGACGGCGCCCGACCGGGCCCGCGACCTCCAGCGCTCGTTCGAGCGCACCGGGGGGCTCCACGCCACCGCGCTACTCGAGCCCGACGGCGAGCTTCTCGTCCTCCACGAGGACGTGGGGCGCCACAACGCGATGGACAAGGCCATCGGATCCCTGCTGCTGGCCCGCCGGTTCCCGCTGCCGGGGGTCCTCGCGTTCCTCAGCGGACGGGCGTCGTTCGAGCTGGTCCAGAAGGCGAGCCTCGCCGGGCTCGCCGGGCTGATCGCCGTCGGAGCCCCCTCCACCCTCGCTGTCGCGCTCGCGCGCGAGCGGCGGATGCTTCTCTGCGGCTTCGTCCGCGCCGGCTCCTTCAACGTGTACTCCGGGGCGGATCGGCTCGCGGACGAGCGCTTGGCGTGAACGGCGCCGGGGCTCCGCGATACGTGTTCTGACGGACATACTTGCCGCCCGGTGTTTACCCCGCGCGCCAAGCGGCGAAGAAAAGGGGCACAGGAGCATCTCTCCAGGGGCATGCAGACCATCGCGACGACAGCGGAAGACGTGCATTCAGCGCACTGCCCCCATTGCATGCTCGAGGTCGCCGAGGGCATCACCGGTGCATGGCCGCCGGCGCCGACGAGGTGCCCGCACTGTCGCCTGATGATCGGCGCGGGGCGAGCGCGGGGCGAGGACGACGGGGCGCCGGGCGCGCGCGGCGCGGCGGCCGGAGTCCTCGCCCGGGACGCGCAGCGCCACCTGCCCGACGACATCGTCGACGCCTCACCGGAGGCGGTCTGCGAGGGGATCCGGACGGTCGCGCGCGAACTCGGAGCGCCGCCTGAGCGCCTCCTCATGGTCGACTACCAGCAGCGGGCGGCGGAGAACGCCGACCTGCCCGACCTCAGCGCCGTATTCGCGGCATTCGGCACGTGGAAGCGGGCGCGGCGGGAGGCCGCCGGCTAGCCGCCTCCCGCTTCGCGCGAGCCGCGACGGTCGTTAGAGTGCCCGCCGCATGGCGGCAGCCGCGCTGGTCATCTTCTTCATCGTCGCCGGGGCGGGGGTCGCCTTCGTCGCGTTCTCCGGCGGTCCGGGGCGCGCCCGCGAGGCCTACCTCACGGGAGGCCGCAGGTTCTTCCGCATCGTGCTGCCGCTGCTCTACCTCGGCGTCGGCATCGCGGTCCCCGCCGTGGTCATCGCGAGCCGGCACTCCGCCGAGGGCGGCGTCGGGACCCTCGCCGGCAAGCAGGGCACCAAGCAGGTCCAGAGGGGCAAGATGCTCTTCCGGCAGACGTGCGCGAGCTGCCACAGCCTCGCGGCGGTGAACGCGCGGGGTGTGACCGGTCCGAACCTGGATCAGATCGGCCAGGTGACGAGGCAGCGCGTCCTCAACGCGTTGCGGATCGGGGGAACAGGCGACGGGCGCATGCCGGCCGGGCTGCTCACCGGGGCGAACGCCCACGCGGTGGCGACGTTCGTGTCGTCGGTCGCGGGTCGCGGCAACCCCTGACCGTCCTCGGCCGGAGCCTCGCGGCTCGGCCGTTACGTCCGGTCGTCGCGATACATCTTCACGGTACGTGGGAGGACTTCCCGCGCGAAGTAAATCCCTGCACATCCCGGCGGAAATGCGCTTGCTACCATGCCTCGCCGCCTAAGCCTCGGCCTCGCCAAGAGGGCGTGGCACGGGGGACCCACTGGCCGAGAGGTCGAGGGGCGAGTCGCCGCCACAGCGTGGCGTAGCGCTGCTCTTTCAGCGCGAGCCCGACAGCTAACCCCGTAGGCGGAGAAAGAGAAACCATTGCGAGAGAACGCCGCCCCCGCATGGCGGGACCACGAGCACGAACAGCGTCGCGGGTCACCGCGGCCGGACCTGCGCCTCATCGAGGCGGAGGCGCACCCCCGGCGCGCCGACCGCTACGCGGCCGCGCCCATGGCTGAGGTCCGGACGATCAGGGTCGATTCCTCGCGCCACGCGCCTCGCCGAAGGCCCGACCCCGTGAAGGCGGCGGTTGGGGTACGCCCCGACCGGGTGGCGATGTGGGCCGTCCTCCTCGGCGTGTTCCTGACCGCGGTGGCGGCCGCGACCGGCCACGCCTGAGCTGAGCGCCCGGGGCTTCCGGGTCTCTGGCCGGCGCCTGTCGTCGCGATGAGCGACTGGTCGACGATCGCCTCTCTGGCGACGGCTGGCGGGACCCTCGTGCTCGCGGCGGCGACCTTCGCGTCCGTGCGCTCCGCCAACCGCGCGGCGCGGGTGGCGGAGCGCTCGCTCCAGATCGGGCTCAGGCCCGTGCTCGTCCCCGCCCGACCGGAGGATCCGCCGGAGGAAATCCCGTTTCCCGAGCGCGTCTTCAGCCTGCCGGGCGGGCAGGCGCTGATTGAGATCGACGAGGGCAACGTCTTCCTCGGGATTGCCCTTCGAAACGTCGGGGCCGGGCTCGCGATGCTGATCGGCGGCTACATCCAGGCCGAGCTTGCCGCCCCGTCAGGCGACCATGCTGGCCTCGACCAGTTCAAGCTGCTGCAACGGGATCTGTTCGTGCCGGCGGGAGGCACGGGGTATTGGCACGCCGGAATTCGGGACGACCATCCCGAGCTTCGCCAGGACCTCGTCTCCGCAATCGGGGAGCGCCGGCGGATGACGCTCGAATTGCTCTACGGCGATTGGGAGGGCAACCAGAGGACGATCACCCGCTTCGGGCTCATGCCGAGGGACGAGCGGGGATGGGCGGCGGTCGTCCTCAGGCACTGGGGCGTCGACGACGCGTAGATCGTCGATTCCTGATCAACCATTTCCACGGGTGCGGGCGTGGAGTCGGCATCTAGCCCGCCCCTGCGGGGCGCGCGCTCCTACAGAGCTCTCACGTAGCCGTTAGCCGCGTCTCACACGCGGCGCTGATCATCCGAAACGATCGGTCGTGCGTAAGACCCTTTTACCCGGGTGACGCCGGAGGCACGGGACCTATACTTACGGAACGTAAGCAACGCACGAGAAGTGATCGAATGAAGACCAAGGAGAGCCGTTTCCACGTCCACGACGAGCTGAGCGCCCCGGAGCGCAGCCTGCCGATCCTGAAGGGCGCGCTGGCCACGGGCGGGCAGCTATCCAACTTCCTCGGCGTGCTCGCCGGCGCCCCCGCGGTGCTGAGGGCGTACGCCCGCTTCCGCTCAGAGCTGCGGCAGGGTGGGCTTCCGCTCAAGACGCAGCAGCGGATCGCGCTCGCGGTGGCGGAGCACGAGCAGAGCGACTACGCGCTCGCCACGCTCATACGCACGGCGCGGGACGCGGGCCTCGGGCTCGATGAGATCGCGCGCGCCCGCCGTTTCGAGTCGGCGGACGAGCGCGAGGCGTCGCTTCTGCGCTTCGTTCGGGGCCTGCTCGAGGAGCAGGGCACGCCGCCGCTGCACTTGCTCGAGGAAGCGCGCGAGGCGGACTGGACGGACGAGCAGCTCCTCGAGGCGATCGCGCACACCTCACTCGGGCTGATGACGAGCCTGATCACGCGCGCGGGCAACCTCCCGCTCGACGGCTCGGCGGAGGAGTCGCGCCTCATTCAGGCGGCCTGACTCGGCCCGGGCCCCCAGCGCCGGCTTGCCGCCGAGCTACGATTTGTCCATGGCCACCCGGGGAGGAGTGACCGCGACCCCCCGTGCGCCGCGCGGCGCCAACGGCGCCGCTGAGAACGGTCACCGCCCGGCCTGCTGCTCCCTGACCCACCGCGCAATCGAGCTCGTCGGGAAGCGATGGAGCGGCGCCATCGTGCTCGTGCTGTTGGACGGCCCGCTGAACTTCACGGGCATCCGCCAGCTCGTTCCCGACATATCGGACCGGCTCCTCTCCGAACGGCTGAAGGAGCTCGAGGGCGAGGGGATCGTCGAGCGCCGGGTGATCGACGCATCGCCGCCGCGCGTCGAGTACGCGTTGACGCGCAAGGGCCAGGCGCTCGAGCCCGCCGTCGGCGCGCTCAAGTCCTGGGCCCGCCGGCACCTGGCATAGCGCGCAGCGCTGGGGCGTCCGCCCCGACCGGGCTGGGCGACTCCGCCTCGCTAGCCTCTCGCGCCTTCGCCGCCCCCGACTCGTGGAGAGGACCGCATGGCCGACCAGCCGAAGACCGCCGATGACGTGAAGGCCCTCGTCCAGGACCAGAGCATCCGCTTCATCCGGCTCTGGTTCACCGACATCCTCGGGCAGCTGAAGAGCTTCTCGATCAACGCGGAGGAGCTCGACGACGCGATGGAGGGCGGCATGGGCTTCGACGGGTCGTCGATCACCGGCTTCAACGCCATCGAGGAGTCCGACATGATCGCGATGCCCGACGCGTCGACGTTCGCGGTGCTCCCGTGGCGCCCCGAGGATCGCGGCGTGGGGAGGATGTTCTGCGACGTCGTGACGCCCTCGCGCGAGCCCTACGAGGGGGACCCGAGGTACGTCCTCCGGCGGGCGCTCGACCGCGCGGCGTCGATGGGCTTCGATGCCTTCAACGTGGGGCCGGAGCTCGAGTTCTTCTACTTCAGGTCGGCGAACCTCGACGGCGGGCCGCCCGAGACCCTCGACGAGGGCGGGTACTTCGACCTGACGACCCTCGACGCCGGATCCGACGTCCGGCGCGAGACGGTCCTCGCGCTGGAGCAGCTCGGCATCCACGTGGAGTACACGCACCACGAGGTTGGCCCGTCGCAGCACGAGATCGACATGCGCTACGCGCCGGCGCTCAAGATGGCCGACGACTGCATGACGTATCGCATAACGGTCAAGGAGTACGCGATGAAGTACGGCTGGCACGCGACGTTCATGCCCAAGCCGTTGTTCGGCGAGAACGGGTCCGGCATGCACACGCACCAGTCGCTGTTCAAGGAGGGACGGAACGCGTTCTACGACGCCGACGACCAGTACTTCCTCTCGCCGACGGGTAAGGCATTCATCGCCGGCCAGCTCAAGCACGCCCGCGAGGTCTCGTCGATCTTCGCGCAGTGGGTGAACTCGTACAAGCGGCTCGTCCCCGGTTACGAGGCGCCCGTCTACGTGGCGTGGTCGCGCCGCAACCGATCCGCTCTAGTCCGAGTGCCCCTCTACCACCCGGGCAAGGAGCAGGCCACCCGGATGGAGCTTCGCTGCCCGGACCCGGCGTGCAACCCGTACCTGACCTTCGCTGCTCTGCTCCAGGCCGGACTCGAGGGGATCGAGAAGGGATACGAGCTGCCGGAGCCGATGGAGCGCAACCTCTACCACCTGTCGCCCGACGAGCGGCGGCAGCGCGGGATCGAGCAGCTCCCCGAGACGCTTGGCGAGGCGATCGAGCTGACGGCGGAGTCCGAGCTCGTGCTCCGGACGTTCGGCGAGCACATGTTCAACCGCTACGTCGAGATCAAGCGAAAGGAGTGGGAGGAGTACAGGATCCAGGTCTCGCGCTGGGAGCTCGACCGGTACCTGTCGATCCTGTAGCCGCACGTCTCCACCGGCTCGGTCACCGGCCGCCGCAGGCGTTTTAATGCGTGCCGACTGATGGAGCCGTGGCTCTCCGTGTGGCCGGCCCTGCGGCCCGACGCATGGGTCCGCAGGCCCGCCGACTCGCTTCCCTTTCCCTTCGACTCGCGCGAGTGCCGCATCTACGCCTTCGCGCGTCAGGGCCTGTCGGCCGCGCTCGAGCAGTTCGGCATCGGTGAGGGTGACGAGCTCCTCGTCCCCGCGTATCACCACGGCTCGGAGATCGGGACGCTCCGGCTCGCCGGCGTGCGCCCTCGCTGGTACGACACGACGGACTCGCTCGCTCCCGACCCGGACGAGCTCGAGGCCGCTCTGGGGCCACGCGTCCGGGGCCTCTACCTGATCCACAACCTGGGCTTCGCCCACGATTGCCCGCGGTGGCGCCGCTGGTGCGACGAGCGGGGGCTGCTGCTGTTCGAGGACGTGGCGATGGCCTGGCCCGGCCGATTCGAAGGAAAGCCACTCGGCTCGTGGGCCGACGTTGCGATCTTCTCGCCCTGGAAGACCTTCGGGCTGCCCGACAGCGGGGCGCTGATCTGCGGCCGCCCACCCGCCCAGGTGCCCTTCGGCGGAGGGGTTCGACCGGGGGAGATCCTGAGCCGTCACGTCCGCTGGCTCGCCCAGCGGTCCTCGCCGATCGGCACCTTCCACCCACGCGCTCACGACGACTCACACTTCGACAGCGACTGGGAGTTCGAGAGCGGCTACCGAACCGCGGCGCCCTCGAGGACCAGCATGAACCTGCTTCGCCGGCTGATCGACATGCCCGTCGTGGAGCCGCGGCGCGCCAACGCCGCGCGGCTTGAGAGCTCCATCCCCCAGCGCCGCCCGGCGCCCTTCTTAGACCTCGCCGAGAGCTGCCCGTTCGCCTATCCGATCGAGTCGGCGTCGAAGTCCGAGCTGCTCGACGAGCTCGCGCGCCACAACGTGCACGCGCTGGACATCTGGTCGGTCCCGCACCCGCTGCTGCCCGTCGACCGGTTTCCGGGCAGTGCGCGCCTGCGCACGCGTGTCGTGGGGCTGCCGGTCCACCAGGAGCTGCGATCCTCCCACGTCGACCACATGATCGAGGTGCTGCGGAGCTGTCACGAACGGGGCATCGGGGCGTGAAGGAGGCGCAATGAGAGAGGGCGAGGAAGCCCCGGACTTCGAGCTTCCCGACCAGGACGGCAGGAACGTGCGGCTGTCGTCGTTGCGTGGCCGCAGGGTCGTCCTCTACTTCTATCCGGCGGCGATGACGGCGGGCTGCACGGCCCAGGCGTGCGCGATTCGCGACCGGCGCGCCGAGCTCGACTCGGCCGGCGCCGTCGTGCTCGGGGTCTCGCCCGATCCGCCGAAGCGACTTCGCAAGTTCGCGGACGCCCACGGCCTCACGTTCACGCTGCTCGCCGACGAGGCCCATGAGGTGGCCGATCTCTACGGCACCTGGGTGCGGCGGCGCTCGAAGCTGCCGATACCGCGCTACGGGATGGAGCGCTCTACCTTCGTCATCGGCCCCGACGGGCGGATCGAGCGCATCCTCCGGCGAGTGGACCCGAGCGAGCACGACGCCCTCGTCCTCCGGGGCCTCCAGGCCGCTCCGGGCTGAGGGCCGCAACTATTCCGGGAGCAGCGCCTCCAGCTCCCGCGCCTCCGTGACCGGCTGCCGGCAGGCGAACCTCTCGCACACGTAGGCGGCCGCCCGACCGTCGACGGGCTGCCGGTCCGCAAGCAGCGGCACGCCATCGGCGGGCCCGCCCGCCAGCACCAGGTGGGGCCGGAAACGCCTCCGAACGACCCGTGCGAGCTCCCGCGTGTCGTCGCCCACGAGCGCCACCTCCTTCACCTGGGCGAAGTGGAAGTCCATCGCCTGCAGTAGATGGGCGAATGCCTGCGGGTGCTGGACGGCGACGCCGTGAAGGAGCCGGAGGACGCCCACCGCTCGCCGCTCGTACTCGTACTCGCCGGTAAGCGCCGCCAGTCGCAGCAGGCCGTACGCCGCGCTCGAGTTTCCCGCGGGGATCGGGTTGTCCTCCAGGTCCTTTCGCCGTGCGACGAGCGCTTCGTGGTCGGTCGAGGTCTCGAAGAACCCACCGCGCTCGTCGTCGGCGAAGCGCTCGACCATCGCGTCCGCGACCTCGCGTGCGGCGGTGAACCAGCGGGGCTCGAAGGTTGCCTCGTACAGGGTCAGCAGCGCCTCGACGAGAAACGCATGGTCCTCCAGGTATGCGTTCAGCTTCGCGGTCCCGTCCTTGTACGTGCGCAGCAGGCGGCCGTCGCCGTCGCGCAGCTCCTCGAGCAGGAATCCGGCGCCCGCGGAAGCGGCGTCGAGGTAATCGGACCGCTCCAGGACGGCGCCCGCATCGGCGAGCGCGGCGATCATCAGCGCGTTCCACGACGTGAGCCGCTTGTCGTCGAGCGCGGGCCATACGCGCTGCGAGCGTCGGTCGTACAGACGCCGTCGCAGCTCGCCCAGGTTCGAGGGCGGCTCCTCACCGCGTGTGAGGACGTTGCGGCCCTCGAAGTTGCCGGCCTCGCCGGCGCCGAAGTAGCGGATCGCGGCGTCCGCGTCGGCGCCCAGCGCTTCGCGGAGCTCGTCGACCGTCCACACGTAGAACCGCCCCTCCTCGCCCTCGGAGTCCGCGTCGAGAGCCGAGTAGAAGCCGCCCTCGGGCCCGCGCATCTCGCGCAGCGCCCAGTCGAGCGTCTCACAGGCGACCTCGCGGAATCCCTCGTCGCCGAGCATCTGCCACCCGTGGAGGTACGCCCTGGCGAGCAATGCGTTGTCGTAGAGCATCTTCTCGAAGTGCGGAACGAGCCAGCGGGCGTCGACCGAGTACCGGGCGAAGCCGCCGCCGACCTGGTCGTACATGCCTCCGGCGGCCATGGCGCGCAGGGTCCGAGCCGTCATCTCGCGCTCCCCCCGGCGAAGGAGGAACTCGATAACCGAGGCCGGTGGAAACTTCGGCGCCCCCCCGAAGCCCCCGTGCGCGCCATCGAAGGACCCGCGGAGCGCGCGGACCGCGTCGTCGAGGCCGCCCGCGTCCATCGGCTCCCGTGAGGGCTCGAGCAGGGCACCGCCGGCCAGGCGCCTCGCGATCCGGTCGCCGCCGTGGCGGATCTCGTCGCGGTTCTCGTCCCAGGCCTTCGCGACCGCCTCGAGCACGCGGCGCCAGCTCGGCATCCCACCGCGGTCCTGGGGCGGGAAATAGGTCCCCGCGTAGAACGGGATCTGGTCAGGGGTCAGGAACACGTTGAGCGGCCAGCCACCCTGGCCGTTCATGGCGATGCAGGCCTCCATGTAGATCGCGTCGATGTCGGGCCGTTCCTCGCGATCCAGCTTGATCGGCACGAACCGGTCGTTCATCAGATCCGCGACGTCGGGATCCTCGAAGGACTCCCGCTCCATCACGTGGCACCAGTGGCACGCCGAGTAGCCAATCGACAACAGGATCGGCTTGTCCTCGACGCGGGCCCGCTCGAGCGCCTCCTCACCCCAGGGATACCAGTCCACCGGGTTGTCCTGGTGCTGCAGGAGGTAGGGGGAGGTCTCGGCCGCTAGCCGGTTGGCCATTCCCTCGAACCTACCCGGCGCCCGCGGCGGGCTCACGCAGCAGGGCGCGGCGGATCTTGCCGCTCGCGGTCTTTGGGA
>JAFAQQ010000052.1 GCA_019246335.1 Actinomycetota bacterium
AAAGCCGCCGCCCCCCAGGCGCGCCTCGATCCGCTCGCGCGGCGCCCACGCCTGGACGATCGCGGAGATGGCGAACCCGAGCACGAGCGCCCACCAGACCTCGTATGCCATCAGCAAGGCATTGGCCAGGCCGTCCCCGAGCTTCGAGATCACGCCGCTCATCCCCCTCAGCTAAGCGGAACGCGCCCCACTCAGCGGATCGCCGGCGTGATGCGGCCCCGCCTCGTAGGCCATTCCGTACCCCTATGGCAGTACGAAATGGCTGCTCGGTCCCCGCGGCGACGGAGCCCCCGGCCCGCTAGTCCGGATCGCGCTCCGGCCGATCCCCGCTTCCCCCTCGGCGATGCTTGCGGCTCGCCCCGGCGCGCGGGCAACCTGTCCGCTCGAAGTCCGCCTTGCTTGCGTAGTAGGTGCCCGTCGGGTAGTAGCGGCGCATGACCGAGACCTCGCGGCCGGGCTTTCCGACGTGCTTGATCGAGCGGGCGAACGCGCTCTCGGCGAGTAGCTGCCTGTAGATCAGGAGGCCGTAGGGCTGCGGTCCCCACGGGATCCACGTGGCGCCGCAGCGGGAGGTCGCGTTCTTCGGCCGGTCGCCTGGCTGAGAGATCACGTACGTGTACGAGCCGTTTCTGGTCACCGTCCTGTCGTCGCGGCTGCAGGCGACCACGCGCTGCGTGAGCGGCTCGTACTCGCACATCGAGAAGTACCGAACCTGGCGGTGGCGCGGCATGCGCGCGGCGCCGCCATGCGTGTTCGCGAACGTCGGTCCCCGCGCATGTACGACGAGCACGTTTCCGAAGCCGCGGCTGATCGCCGTGTAGACGTACGCGTTGTCCCTGTTGGCGAAGATCCCGGGGTTGTTCGGGTTGTTCGTCGGCAGCTGGGACGCCGGTCCCTGGTAGCCCTGGAAGACGGCGTTGTCGAGCATGATCTCGGTGAACGACATCGAGAGGTTCACGTAGAGGCGCCAGGCCGGCGGGTTGCGCCCGGGGTACTGGATCGAAAGCTGTGGCAGGACCGCCAGGCCCGCCTGCGCATACGTCTGATTCACCTGGGTGGGCGTGGGCGCCTGGTAGGTCGCGCACTGCTGCGAGGTCGGGAACGTGGCGCCCGGCCTGGAGCCGTCCGGCTCGACGCTCACGGTCGGCAGCGGTACGCCGCCCTCGATGTTGCGGCCGCGATCCGGGACGTACACGCGGTACCAGAACGAACCGGTCAGGTTCGGGTGCCCAGCGGAGTCGGTCCCCGCGTAGAGCGTGTTGGGGGCCGGATGCTTCGGCCGGTTCGTGAACTCGAGGAAGAGCGTGTAGCGGCGGTGCGCGACAGTCCGCCTAGCCCCTGGGAGGAAGGGGTTCGCGCTGCCGTGGTCCGGCTTGATCTGGATGTCCGAGAGCGCGTCGATCGGCCGCGCCGCGGCGTCGTAGAGGTTGTAGGAGATGTAGCGCGAGTGCGGGAACTCGCCGGTGACTCGTAGGCGGGTTCCGGGGACGGCCTGGTAGCTGACGAGCCAGTAGACCGCGTTGGTGTCGAGAAGCAGCGTGTTCGACGTGTTGGGCTCGAGCCGCGCGAAGGTGAGCTCGCAGGTCTTGTCGACCTGCGCGCCGGCCGGCGACGCCAGTGCGAGGACCGCGGCGGAGATCGCCGCGCCAGCGGCCGCGATGGTTGCGCGCCTCACCACCCCCATCTAATACCCCGGTCGCCGCCGGATTGCGCATCCCGCCGGCGGGGCAATAGAGGTCGAGATGCGCATCGCCTTCCTCGGCGCCGGCGGCACGATGGGGTTGCCCATGGCGCGCAACCTTGCGCGCGCGGGCTTCGAGGTGCGCGGCTGGAACCGCTCGCCCGACAAGGCCGAGCCGCTCGCCGACGATGGCGGTGAGGTGGTCGAGACGGCCGCGGACGCCGTCGCGGGCGCGGATGTGGTCGTCACGATGCTCTCGGATGTGGAAGCCGTGGCCGAGGCGGTCGCGGACGCCCGGCTCGACCGCGCGGCCGATGGCGCCGTCTGGATCCAGATGAGCACGGTGGGCCTGGACGGGATCGAGCAACTCGCCACCCTCGCCGATGAGCACGGCATCGCCTTCGTCGACGCGCCGGTGCTCGGCACGAAGGACCCCGCGGAGAGGGGGGCGCTCGTGATCCTCGGCTCAGGACCGGGTGAGGTGCGCGACCGACTCGGGCCCATCTTCGACGCCGTCGGCCAGAAGACGCTCTGGGTTGGCGAGGCGGGGGCCGCGAGCAGGCTGAAGGTCGTGATCAACGCATGGATCGTGGCGGTCGTGGAGGGCGCCGCGGAGACGGTCGCGCTGGCCGAGGCGGTCGGGGTAGACCCGAATCTCTTCCTCGAGGCAATCGAGGGCGGACCGCTCGACCTCCCGTACCTGCGTATGAAGGCGGGGATGATGATCGACCGTGACTTCCAGCCCTCGTTCCGGCTGGCGCTCGCGGCCAAGGATGCACGTCTCGCCGTCGAGGCCGCGGAGCGGCACGGGGCGAGCCTGCCCGCGCTCGCCGCGATCAGGCGCCGTCTCGAGGAGGGCGCCGAGCGGCACGGCGACGAGGACATGGCGGCGACCTACCTGACGAGCGCCGGCGCGAAGGCGGGGCAGCCCGGCTCTTAGCCGCGTCGCGGTCACGCCATCGTCAACCCGCCGCTCACCGACAGGGTCTGCCCGGTGATGAAGCCGGCGCGGTCGGAGGCCAGGAAGGCAACCGCGGGCGCGACGTCGTCCGGCTCCCCGAGGCGGCGCATCGGGATCGCCCGCTCGAGCGAGGAGATCAGCCGGCTGCCGTCGTCGTCGCGCGCCGCCATGCCCTCGAGCAGGGGCGTCCGCGTCGGGCCGGGGCAGACCGTGTTGGCGGTCACGCCGGCGGCGGCCACCTCCCGCGCGATCGTCTTGGTGAAGGCGATCACCCCGCCCTTCGCCCCGGAGTAGACCGACTCGAGCGAGGAACCGACGCGCCCCGCGTCCGACCCGATGTTGACGACGCGTCCGAAGCCGCGGTCGACCATCCCGCCGAGGACGGCGTGCGTGACGCGCACGCAGCCCTTGAAGTTGACCTCGAGGACCCGGTCCCAGAACGGCTCGTCGGTCTCGAGGAACGGGACGAGCTCGTCCCAGCCGGCGCAGTTCACGACGATGTCAACGGGGCCGAGCTCGCCAGTCACGCGCGCGACAGCCGCCCGGACCGACGACGCGTCGGTCACGTCGAGCTCGACCGCGAGCGCCGTCCCGTCGCCTGCGGACACCTCCTCGGCTACCGATCGCGCGGCGTCCCCACGCAGGTCCGCGATCGCCACGGCTCGGCGCTCGCGCGCCAGCTCGCACGCGATCGCGCGGCCGATGCCGCCTCCCGCGCCGGTGACCAGGGCGATGCGCTCGGCCAATGTCGGATTAGGGTCCCAGAAACCCGCGGCCGGCGCGGATTCTGAACCGACACGAGGAGGCCAGATGCAGGAGCTCGAGGACACCCGCTACGAGGTCGAGGACGGTCTCGCCTGGATCACCATCGACCGCCCGGATCGGATGAACTCCTTTCGCGCGCGGACGGTCGATGAGCTCGTCCACTGCTTCAAGCAGGCGTGGGCGAGCACGGACGTCGGCGTGATCTGTCTCACGGGGGCCGGCGACCGCGCCTTCTCCGCCGGCGGCGACCAGAAGCAGCGGGCGGAGACCGGCGACTACGGGCCATCCGAGTCCGGCCTCTTCGAGGTGGAGTACCTCCACCGCCTCATCAGGGACGTGCCGAAGCCCGTGATCGCGGCGGTGAACGGGTTCGCCATCGGAGGAGGGCACGTCCTGCACGTCCTGTGCGACCTGACAATCGCCGCCGACACCGCCGTGTTCGGGCAGAACGGGCCGCGAGTCGGCTCGTTCGACGCCGGCTTCGGATCGAACTACCTGGCGCGGGTCGTGGGCGAGAAGCGCGCGCGGGAGATCTGGTTCCTCTGCCGCCGCTACGACGCCGAGACCGCCGAGCGGTGGGGGCTCGTCAACCGCGTCGTTCCCGGCTCCGAGCTGCGCGACGAGGTGCGGCGCTGGGCCGACGAGATCCTGGCTCTCTCGCCGACCGCGCTTCGGTTCCTGAAGCAGTCGTTCAACGCCGACACCGAGCACGTCGCGGGACTGCAGCACGTGGCGTTCACGGGGCTCGAGCTGTTCGTGGACTCGGACGAGGCGCAGGAGGGCGTCCGCGCGTTCAACGAGAAGCGGCGGCCGGACTTCTCGCGGCACCGGGCGGCCGCCTCGAGGTGAGCACGCGCCCGGCGGTCACCCGCCGCGCGTTAGGCGTCAGCCGCTCGTCGCGCCGACCGCATGCGGGCCACCAGGTCGGGAGCCGCCTTCGTGGTGGATCCCGAATCGAACGGCGGCTGCGGGTCGTACTCGATGGCGAGCTGGGTGGCCTTCGCCCAGGAGTCCCCGGCGATCCGCGCACCGAGCCAGAGGGCCATGTCGATCCCGGCGGAGACACCCGCCGCCGTGACGACCTTTCCCTCCACGACCACGCGCTCCTCAACCGGTGTCGCGCCGAAGCGCTTCAGGGTCTCGAGCTCGAGCCAATGCGTAGTCGCCCGCAGTCCTTCGAGGATGCCGGCCGCACCGAGCAGCAGAGCTCCCGTGCAGACCGACGTTGTCCAGGTCGACGAAGCGTGCGCGGTGCGGAGCCAGCCGAGTATCCGCTCGTCGTCGAGGAGGGCCCGATTCCCGAACCCCCCCGGCACGACGAGCACCTGCGGCTGCGGAAGATCCTCGAGGCGCGCGTCCACCTCGACTCCCAGCATCCCGTTGTCCGTCCGCACCGGACCGGGCTCACCGGCGAGCCACGTCACCCTGGCACCGGGCAGCCGCGACAGCACCTCGTAGGGCCCGATCGCGTCGAGCGCGGTGAAGCCGTCGTATAGGGGGATCGCGATGTCCAACGCGCTCGATCGAGATTAGTCTTAGGGGGCCGATCGGGAAACCGACCCCACAGCGGCGATCAGGAAACGGCGGCCGAACGGCACGCCGGTTTGATGGTGGAAGGGGTGATCCGCCGCCGTGGGGCGTGCGTAGCAGGTGTGAACACGACCAGGAGGCCCTCCATGAAGCGCAAGGCGCTGACGCTCGCATGCGTCGCAGTCGTGGCCGTAGCGGCCGGCTGCGGCAGCAGCAAGAAGTCCACTTCGTCGACCCAGAGCACGCCCTCGACCACGTCGACGACGTCCGCGATGACGCACGTCGGCGCGCCCGGCGCCAGCGTCAAGTTCGTGACGCCGAAGCCTGGCTCGACGACCGGCTCGAAGGTCACGGTCAAGGTCAAGGTGAAGAACTTCAAGCTCGCTCCCCAGGCCGTCGGCAAGCCGGCGAAGCAGGGCGAAGGCCATCTGCACTTCTCGCTCGACGGCGGCCGCTTCGATCAGCCGAAGTACTCCGGCGCGAACGGCAAGCTCGCCGTGAAGCTGGGCGTGAACGGCAAGTACTCGCCGGCGGTGATGCCCACCATCACGTACATGGGCCTGGCGAAGGGCAAGCACACGATCGTGGTCTACCTCGCCAACAACGACCACAGCAACACCGGCGTGGAGGCGAGCGAGACGTTCACCGTGCAGTAGTGCGCCCGGCTGCGGCAGCGCGCCCGGCCCTCGGAGTCGCCCTGCTCTGCGCCGCGCTCGCCCTCGCGGGCGGGTGCGGCGGGAGCGGCGGCGGCAAGAGCGCGACGAGCGGTGGGCAGGCCATCCAGGTCACGATGCAGGGGCTGCGTTTCCACCCGGCGTCGGTGACGGCTCACGTCGGTCAGGCCATCGTTTGGACGAATGCCGACTCCGTCGACCACAACGTCACCGCCACCTCCGGCGCGACCTTTCACTCGCGCGCGTTCGGGCACGGGACGACGTATCGCTTCGTCCCCGCACGGCCGGGGACGCTCCGCTACGTCTGCACGCTGCACCCCGGCATGAACGGGTCGATCACCGTCCTTCGAAGCAGCGGGTAGCGAAGGCCGCGCCCGGGGCGCGGGAGCGTCAGACCGCAAGCCGGCCGCTAGTAGCCTGCCTACAGGACCACGATGCCCGACATGCGCCAGAGACCCGCGCGCCAAACCGACGGCGAGCGCACGCCGTGGCGCGTCGAGGGACACCCGGAGGCGGAGCAGCAGCGCGGGCAGGCGCCCGCGCCGCCGGGGGGCAATCCTTGGCGGCGATTCTGGTGGGTGCTCATCGGCCTGTTCGCGCTGAACTTCGTCCTCAGCCTCGCGCTCTCCGGCAAGCCCGCGCGGCTGTCGGTGCCCTACTCGCTCTTCTACAGGCAGGTCGAGCAGCGGAACGTCAAGGAGATCAGCGCGAAGGGCGACGAGATCCAGGGCACGTTCAGGACGGCTGTCAGCTATCCGCCTGGAAAGAGCGGCAAGTCAAACACGAAGTTCCAGACGGTGCGCCCCGCCTTCGGCGACGACGGCCTCTCGAGGCTACTGATCAGCCGCGACGTGACGGTGAACGCCCATGCGGTCGACACGGGGACGCCGCTGTGGCAGACGATCGTGTTCGGCTTCGGGCCCACGCTCCTGCTGGTCGGCCTGTTCGTCTTCCTCGCTCGGCGGAGCGCCGCGGGCGGCATGCTCGGCCAGTTCGGCCGATCGGGCGCGCGCCGGTACGAGCACTCGGCGCAGCGCACGACGTTCAGGGACGTCGCCGGCATCGAGGACGCCGAGGAGGAGCTCATCGAGGTCGTCGACTTCCTGCGGAACCCCAACCGCTACCGGCGCGTCGGCGGCGCGATCCCCAAGGGCGTGCTGCTCGCCGGTCCGCCTGGAACCGGCAAGACGCTCCTCGCCCGCGCCGTCGCCGGCGAGGC
>JAFAQQ010000178.1 GCA_019246335.1 Actinomycetota bacterium
ATGTGGGGCCCCTTGAGCGTGTTCACGCCGTGTGCGACCACCCGCAGGGCATCGATATCGAGGCCGGAGTCGGTCTCGTCGAGCACAGCCATCGCCGGTCTCAGCAGGGCCAGCTGAAGGATCTCCATGCGCTTCTTCTCGCCGCCCGAGAAACCCTCGTTCAGGTAGCGATTCGCGAACTCGCGCGGAACCTCGGTCAGCTTCATCGCGTCCTCGACCGTTCGCCGGAAGTCCTTCAGGCTGACCGGGTCCTCGCCGTGCTCCTCGCGCAGCGCGTTCATGACCGTCCGCAGGTACTTCGTGACCGTCACCCCCGGCACGGCGACCGGGTACTGGAACGCCATGAACAGCCCCATCCGGGCACGCTCGTCGGGCTCGGCCTCGGTGATGTCCCGGCTGTCGAAGACGATCTCGCCGCCCGTCACGTCGAGGTTCGGGTGACCCATGATCGCATTCGCGAGCGTGGACTTGCCGGAGCCGTTCGGGCCCATCAGCGCGTGCACCTGTCCGCTTTCCACGCGCAGGTCGAGGCCCTTGAGGATCTCCCGATCCCCGGCCCGCACGTGGAGGTCCCTCATCTCGAGCTGCGCCATTGCGACCTCCCGCTCCGCGGCCTACGCGACACCGGCGGTGGCCGTCACCGGCTCGGCCTTGCCCACATCGCGCTCGTGCCGCGCGCCGAAATCGACGAGCTCGGCCAGCGTGGTGCTCTGCAACGCCTTGACGACGCCCGCCTGGACCCGCATCCAGAGCAGGCGCGTGGAGCACGCGCGGCCGGCGTCGCTCTCGTGCGAGCAGAAGACCCGCTCGGTCGGGACGTTCACGAAGCACTCCATCGGAGCGATGGCGCCCTCGAGCGCGAGCACGACCTCGTCCATGGCGATGTCCTCTGGAGGGCGCGCGAGCCGGTAGCCGCCATGCGCTCCGCGCGTCGACGCGACGAGCCCGGCGCGCTTGAGGTCGGCCACGACGTGCTCCAGATACGAGAGCGGGAGCTCCTCCGCCTCGGCGATCGCCTTGAGTGAGATCGGGTCCTCGCCCCGCTGCGCGCCGAGCGCGACCATCAGCCGCACGCCGTACTCCGCCCTCGCAGAGAAGATCACGGATAAAACCTAGCAGCGGGGTCGGAATGACGATTGTGCTCGGCTCCGACCGCGCAGCCGCATCATTGGAGGTTCGCCCGTAGCGCACGGCTGGGTCCTATGGGATCGTGCGGATCGCATGGGGATGCAGCTACGCGTCCTGCTGCTCGACGCCCACGACCTGGTCCATTGGGGCTTCAAGTCGCTTCTCGCCGGGGAGCGCTGGGTGGAGCGATTCGTCGCAGCGCATACCGCCGACGAGGCGGTAGAGCTGGCGCGCCGTCACGGTCCGCACGTCGCGATCGTCGACCTCGCCGCCGCGCCCAACTCGCTCGGCCAGCTGACCGAGCGGCTCCGTCAGGCGTCGCCAGCCACCCGCGTGCTGCTGATGTCCGCCGGGGAGAACGTCTCGACTCGTTCGGCCCGGGCGGCCGGCGCATCCGGGTTCGTCTCGAAACGGCGCGGCGCACGCGAGATCGCGAGCGCGGCGCGGATGGTAGGCCTCGGGATGACCCTGTTCGAGCCTGGGCGCGCCTCGGAGCGAAGGCTCCTGTCGGACCGCGAGCGCGAGGTGCTCGAGCTGGTCGCCTCAGGCCGGACGAATCGGGAGATTGCGGCGCGGCTGTTCCTCTCCCCTTACACGGTCAAGGATCACGCGAGCACGCTCTACCGGAAGCTCGGCGCCCGCAACAGGGCCGAGGCGATCCTGCGCGCGCACCGGCTGGGGCTGCTCGACGAGATCTAGGCCGGCCCTACTCGGTCCGGCCTAGCGCCGCGTCCAGGCGGTGCCGCTCGAGCGCCCACCACAGCTCGAGGAGGACCTGCGTGCGGCTGAGGTCCGCTCTCGTGATCTCCTCGAACCGGTCGAGCCGGTGGCGCAGAGTGTTGGGATGCACGTAGAGAGAGTCCGCCGTCGTCCGCACCCGCATTCCCCGGGCGAGGTACTCGTGCACGGTCCGCCGAAGCGTCTCGCCGAACGGTCCCTCGCTCGTCAGGGGCCGGATGTAGCGGTCCATCAGCCGCTCGCCGAGGTGGGGCTCCGTCAGGATCGCGGGCCGCAGCGACAGCTCATCGATGTCGACCACCCCTTCGATCCCGTACGCGATGGCGGTCTCCAGGGCGCGCGTCGCCAGCATGAACGACGAGTCGAGCCCGGCGAGGCAGCACGCCGTCCCTAGGCCGGCGACGACGCCGGGTGGTACGCGCGGCGCCCTGGCGACCACGCCCACCACCTCGTCGTCCAGCACCGCGGCGAGCGCCCCGCGGCCATCGACCGCGCCGGCGGCGGCGATCATCCGCGTGAGGTCATGGGCGGATACGCGGCCGCCGGGCCTGGCGCGCAGCGCCCGGTAGCGCTCG
Source organism: Actinomycetota bacterium (assembly GCA_019246335.1). Lineage (GTDB taxonomy): Bacteria > Actinomycetota > Thermoleophilia > Solirubrobacterales > Thermoleophilaceae > AC-37. The sequence continues at coordinate 2,442 of JAFAQQ010000178.1, forward strand.
CTCGGCATGAGCCCATGCGTGCGCGCCGCGGCCGCAGCCTCGGCGAAGGGCAGCGTGCCCTGGAGCAGGCTGCGGACGAGCGCAGCCCGCCGGTCGTACGCCGAATCGAGCATCGTTTTTTCACTCCAAGCCGCCGCAGCCCCCGCTAACGGCGCTTTGCTAAAGACTACTCGACCGGCGTGGCGCGCGCGGAGCCCGGTCGTGGACGTCAGGCTGCGTCTGACGCCCGGCGCGCGCTCTCGATCCGCGCGATCAGGTCGGCGTCGAGCGGGCGCGCGGCGCCTTCGGCGGCGCCATCCGGGACCGTGACCCGCTCCCGCTGGCGCTCGGCCCTCCGCGCGCGCTGTGCGGCCTGGGCCACGGCTGCGGCGAGCTCGGCCTCCTGCATCGCCAAGGCGTTCCGCAGATCGTTCTCGAGCGAGGTGCGGCTGCGGATCTCCTCCTCGAGCGACGCGTGCCGCCGGCGCTCGACCTCGAGCTCGGTTCGCATGCGGCCGAGCTCGGCCTGAAGACGGGCGACCTCGCCGCCATCGGCTTCCCCGTTCTCCCCGTCGCCTTGCCCCGAATCCACCGGCTCAGCCGAGGCCGCCGGCTCGTCAACTTGCTCGATC
>JAFAQQ010000120.1 GCA_019246335.1 Actinomycetota bacterium
TCCGGCACCGACGTGCGGCGGCGACCGAGAACCGACGCACGAGTCGTCGCTCCGAAAGCAGGTGCCCCGCCGTAGATCGCCACCCGTTTCCGGGGCGTCCGAACGATCAGCTTGCGCGGCGACGCGCGCGCCGGGAAACAGTCGCCAGGTAGCGCTCGAGCGAGTCGCAGTGAGCAATCCAGGCCTCGTGCATCGCGATACCGAAGCCGAGCGAATGCTGCGGCGCCTCGTAGCCGCGCTCGCTTCGCGCGAGCGCCCGCGGCTCGCTCCGTCGCAGCTCCGCGAGGATACGTTCGCTGCGCGCCCGGATCTCGCGGACCAACCGCAGCTGCCCCTCGGTGTCCAGAGCATCGGCAAAGAAGAGCTTGAGGAGGCCGAGGTCGCGCACGTCGAGCGGCAGCTCCTCGTCGCGTCCAAGCCAGTCGACGAGCTCGCGCTCGCCCGCTGCCGTGAGCGTGTAGAGGCGCCGGGGGCGATGCCCGCGTGGGTCGGACTTGCCACGCACTAGACCGGCGTTCTCGAGCTCCTTCAGGACGGGATAGATCTGGATCTGCGATAGCGCAGCGAAGTACCGCGCCGAGCTGTCAGCAAGCCGCTTGATCTCGTAGCCGGAACGTGCGCCGACGCGCAGCATGCCGAGAACGAGGTAGGCCGGGTTTGACAGCACCATAGGGTTCAGCAATATGTTATAACAACCTATATGGCGGTAGGTCGGGTGGTCGGGACGGGCGCGACCACCGTTGTCGTCGCGTTGTGCGCGGCATTCGTTCCCTCGGCGCCCGCGCAGACGCGGTCGGACACTCGGGGAGCCGTTCCCGGGGCGGAGCGCGAGGATCGCGGGCGCGACTCACCGCACGGCATCGTCGACGTGCCGGTCACCTTCACGGTGCGGAATGTGAATCGATCCAGGGTGCCGTGCGCATCCGATGGGTTCACCTACAGCGTCCGCGGCCACCTGACGGTCTCACGCGGCGCGATCGCCCGTGGTGCGCTGGGGGGGTCGGGCGGCGTGACGCTGTACCTCCACGGATCGCTCGTCGGCGAATCGGTCTGGCGCTCTAGCGTCCCGGGCTACAGCTGGGTACGCCATATGGCGGCGGCCGGACACGCGTCGGTCACGATCGACCAGCTTGGGTTCGGCAAAAGCGGCCTACCCGACGGCATCGAGGTCTGCGTCGGCTCTTGGGCCGACGCCGCACACCAGGTTGTCTCGAAGCTCCGAAGCGGCGACTACCGTCTCGCGACCGGGCGCCGCGCTCCGCACTTTGCGCGTGTGGTGCTCGCGAGCTACTGCCTCGGCGGTCTGATCGCGCAGGTCGAGGCGTACTCGTTTCGGGACATCGACGGGTTCGTGATGTTCTCGAGCGCGTTCGATCAGGGGTTCTCGCCCGCCGCCGCGGCGGATCTGTTCGTGAATCCGAGCGGGCCCGCAGCCACGTGCAGCCGCGGCGGCGAGCCGAAGCGTCCAGGGGGTCCGCAGCACTACGCCTACGCGTTCAAGGGGACCGAGGCCGAGCGTTGGTTCTACAACGCCGAACGACCCGTGATCGCAGAGGTCGTCCGCAGGCACGAGCGCGAGCCGTGCGGCGAGGGTCCGTCGCTGCCGCAGGCTGTGGCCGCGGACCGGCTCTACCTGCGCGAGATCACGGTCCCGGTCCTACTCGTATTCGGGAGTGAGGATGCGATCTTCCCGCCGCCGGCGGGGGAGCGCCAGAAGGCGCTCTTCAGCGGAAGCCGGGACGTGACGTACGTCCAGGTTGCGAACGCCGGTCACGCTCTCCAGCTCGCTCGAACAGCACCCGTGACGCGTGCCGCCGTGTCGCGGTGGATCTCGGCCCGCCACCTCGACGGCCAGCGTCGGGTCGACCGCTGATGATCGATGGAGACAGCGGGCTCGCGCGACTGCAGCGTGCCGGTTAGGTGGGCGAGGGGCAGGTAGCAACGGGTTACCTGGGTCGAGAAATAGGAGCAGCGCGGTACTCGTCCAGACGCTCCGCGGTCCGCGCACCGGTCAGGATGTGCGGGCGGCACGGCATGCGGCTTCCGACTCACCGGATCAAATTCCGGCCGTCAGCCCCCGACAAGCAGGACGGTCCATGTCGCGTTGTCGTCCTGCGTGGCTCCGAAAACACCGGTCCCGGGGCAGTCGACGTGGACGGTAACCGTGTGTGCTCCGCCTGTTGTTGCCGTCTTGCCGATGAACTCCTCCGGGCTGGCACTCGAACTGGCATTGACCGGGTGGTCGCTCGCCACGACGGGCGAACCGTCCAGGTAGAGCCCGGCGTTCGCTGATCCTGACGGCGAGCAGTCGACCCCGAAGTGGCGCGTGAAGTAGCGGAGGTAGACGACGCCTGCACCGGGCAGGTTGAACGTGAAGGACCTTCCCCCCAGGGCGAGGCCCGAGTCATTCGGGCTCTGGACCGGCGTTGTGGGCGATGCTCCACCGCGAGTTGCGAGGAAGGTGGGACCTGCGAGCCCGGTTGCCCCGGGCTTGCCGTGCGGCCCGCGCCGGTTCCAGCTGATCGTGCTCAGCCCCTTCTTGCACTTGACGCCGGGCTTGACGAGCACGAGCTTGCCCTTGTTGCTCACGCAGCCGCGAATCTGACCGCCAGGTCCGACGAAGTTCGTGATCGCGTACGCGCTGCCGCTGAGAGCAACGATCAACGCGATGCACGCGACGACCAGCGCAGGCGAGGGATGAAAACGAGAGAGCATTGCGAGTCCTCCAAAGGGGCTGGGGTCCCTCCCGTGGCGACCCTAGTGGCCAAGGCAGCCGAACGCAAGTTCCGCCACGACCGACCAGAGTGCTCGGGTTCGCGCGGAGCGAGACCACACCCGCCGGCCAAACGCTCGATTCCGCGGAGGCGGCTTCTATTTCTTGACGAGCCGCGCGATCTTCGTCGTCGCCGTTCCCGCGCCGTCGGCGTTCGTCGCGGTGAGCGTAAAGTGTGCCGACTCCTTCGCACCTTGCTCGAGCGCTGCCAGGGCGGCCTGCGACAGCCTAGGAGGCCTTGTCAAGATGCGCCAGCGGGGCGCGTTCCGCCTGTTGGCTGTCCGTGCTGCTTCTCGTAGACAGCCAGCCGGGTGAGGCCAGCTACCGGGACTCGACGACCATCACGCTGTTGCCGTCGGGGTCGCGGAAGGAGAAGAGGAGGGGCACACCGCCGTCGCCGCCCATCAGCTCCGCCTCCACGTCCACGCCCTTGTCGCGCAGCTCGGCGTGAGCGGCGCGCGCATCCGCCGTCGCCAGCGCGATGCCCGTCACCCGGCCGGGCTGGAACTCTCCGGTCGGCGGCGTCAGCGCGATGCCGGTCCCGCCCTTCGGTGGTGACACCTCCACCCAGCGCTGGCCGTCGCCGTACGGCACGTCGGCGGCCAGCGAGAACCCGATCTTCTCGGTGTAGAACGCGATCGCCGCGTCCTGATCGCTCACAGGGACGATCACCCTGCCTATCTCCGTGACCTGGCTCAATGCTCTCCTTTCCCAGCGTTGGATGCCCCGTCTCCGCCGATCGCCTCTCGAAGCCCCCGGAGCAGCCGGTCGGTCGCGACACGGCCCCGGATCGACGCCCGCACGTGGTCGTCGGCGCCGAGGGGGCCGCCGGGCGCCACGAGGACCTTCGCCTCCTCGAGCCGTGCCGCGAGCTGCGCTCCGGTCAGGCCCGCCGCGTGCAGCCAGACGAAGTTCGCCTCGGATTCCGGCGCGTCGACCGGCAGCTCGTGCAGGTCGCGGAGGATGCGCCCGCGCTGCTCGACCACAAGGTCGCGCCGGCGGTCGATCTCGGCCTCGCCCATCTCGATCGCGTAGACGATTCCCGCCTGGGTGAGGACGTTCAGCCCGAGCGCGGGGGCGATCGAGGCGAGCAGCGACGCCGCGGACGACGACCCCACCGCGTAGCCGGCGCGGAGGCCCGAGAGACCGTAGACCTTCGAGAAGGTCCGAAAGACGAGCAGGCGCGGGAAGGCGTCGATCAGCCGGAGGACGGAGTCGCGCGGCTCCACGTCCTGGAACTCGATGTAGGCCTCGTCGACGAGGACGTGCACGTGCTCGGGCAGCGAGCTCGCCAGGGCGCCGACGGAGTCCGACGGCAGGTATGTGCCCGTCGGGTCGTTCGGGTTGCACAGCGCGACCACGCGGGTCCGCTCCCCGACGGCGCCGAGCAGCGCATCGACGTCGACCCTCCCTGCCCTGAGGTCGACGGCGACCGGCCGAGCGCCCGCGCGCTGAGCCATCAGCGGGTAGAGGGGGTACGAGGGCCAAGCCGTGACGAGCTCGTCCCCGTCGCCCATCAGCACCAGCGCCGCGGTCTGAAGCAGCTCAGCCGCCCCGTTTCCCACCACGATCTGCTCGGGCTCCACGGCATGGCGCTCGGCGAGCAGCCTTCGGATCCGGGTCGCATGGCGGTCGGGGTAGCTGTTGACCCGCCCGCGCGCGGCGTAGATCGCCGCGTTCATGATCTCGGAGTGGGGGAAGTCCGGCCACTCGGTCGACGAGAGGTCGACGACCGGAACCTCGGCCAGGGCGAGCTCGCGCTCGCGTGCCCGGCGCGCGCGCAGCTCGCGATTCACCTCCGCCTGGTCGATGTCGTCGAACTGCCGGTAGTAGTCGAGGAGCCCCATGTGTGCCGGGACTCAGCTCTTCGGCGCGAGCAGCGGCCCCGGCCCGACGATGATGAAGAACCAGAAGAGGAACGCCGAGCCGACGATCACGAGCGTGATCAGGAAGATCCGCTCGAGCGCCCCACGCTCCTGGCGGTAGCCGCCGGCGCGCCGCGCGAGCTTCCAGGCGTGGTCGACCCGCTTCGCGATCGACAGGGTCACGAAGAGCGTCAACAGCATGCCCAGGAAGGCGACCACGATTCCGGCGGAGATGGAGTCGGTCCAGTACTTCACCTGAGAGCCGACCCACAGCCAGCCCATCGGCTGCGGT
>JAFAQQ010000192.1 GCA_019246335.1 Actinomycetota bacterium
ATCGGCACCGCGTCGGCCGAGAGCGTGATGTGGGTTCCGCGGCTTGGGCGGATCCGCGGGACCTCGGCCTCGTCGTGGAGCTCCTCGGGCCGGATCCGGTCGGCCCACACGCCGGTCGCGTTGACGACGTTCTGCGCGCGGACGACGAACGCCTCGCCGGTCGCGTCGTCGACCACGCGCACGCCCCGCGCGCGGCCGCCGTCCTCCACCAGCTCGGTCACGTTCAGCCCGTTGGCGCAGACCGCGCCGAAGCGCTCGGCCTCGCCGAGCACGGTCAGGACGAGGCGCGAGTCGTCGGTCTGGCAGTCGTAGAACAGGTAGGCGGCGGTCGGGTCGCGCGAGGCGAGCGCGGGAAGGAGGCGCCGGACCTCGTCGCCGTCGACGACCCGGTGGCGCTCCGGGCTCCACTCCTCGATCGCCGGCGCCTGCGCGCGGCGGCGCAGGCTCGGCAGGCGTACTCGGTCGGTCGCCATCACGTCGTACATGTTCAGCCCGACGCCCATCATGCGGTCCGGGCTCTTGCCCTCGAACGTCGCGATCAGGAGCTCCAGCGGCCGGACGAGATGGGGCGCCAGGTTCACCAGGAGCGCGCGCTCGAGCAGTGCCTCGCGGACCAGGCCGAGGTCGAAGTTCTGGAGGTAGCGCAGACCGCCGTGCACGAGCTTGGAGGAGCGGCTCGAGGTCCCAGCCGCGTAGTCGTCGCGCTCGACGAGGGCGACGCTGTACCCGCGCGACGCCGCGTCGAGGGCCACGCCGGCGCCTGTTATCCCGCCGCCGATGACCACCACGTCGAACGGCTCGGCGTCGAACGCCGCCAGTGCGTCGTCGCGCGCGATCAAGGCCGGCCTAGGTTAGACGCCTCCCCGGCCCGGTCGGGGCCAGGATTCAGGCCGGATCGCGACGCGGTTCGGCGCCCTGGGCGAAAAGCTCCACCGCCCGCGCACCTTGCGGTCGACGATGCCACACCGATGCTCCACCGGCCTTGCGCCGCGGGCCGGCCGGGGGACACTGCGCGTGCCTCGCGAGCTGCGCGCCGGGCCCTCACCCCGGCTGCTCGCCTGGCAACCCTCCATGACCCTCGAGCAAGCCCCACATCTGGAGCGCCGCAAGGACCTCGAGCGGCGCGCTGTGATCGACGTCGCGCTCACGCTCGCGGAGCTCGACGCCGCCTGGGGCGACTACTCGTACGCGATCGAGCACCTGGACGCCGCCAACCGGCTGTCCGGCGGTTCCCTCGCGCACCGGTGGTCGAACCGGCGGCGGCGCTGGGCATACGCGGCGCGCGGATATCGCGACTGACCTGCCTGCCGGCCGGCCCCGCGCGTGCGTGTGTGCGCCACGGCACTTATTGAATCCGTTTCAGCGGGCATATCCCGTCCGTGGGAGCGCGCCGCCGATACCGCCACCTGATCGCCGCGGCCGCCGTCGCCGCGCTCCCCGCCACCGCTGCCATCGCCGCCCCGTCGAACGTCGACATTTCCCGCGCGATCTACGCGCAGGTGAAGCCGCCGGACGTCGGGAGGCCGTCGCACGTCAAGTTCAGCCTCGACGTCACGAAGGACGCGAACCGCGGGGGCCGAACGCTTCGCTCGGCGGCCTTTCGCTTCGCTCGCGGGTTTCGCGTCGACCGCAGCGCCGTGGGGGCGCGCTGCTCAAACGGCCAGGCTCGCTCGTTCAGCTGCCCGCCGCAGAGCCTGATCGGCTCGGGCTCGATCGTCGCGAGCGTCGCCGGTGGGACGCAGCGGGTTGTCGGCCAGCTGAAGCTCTACCTCGGCACCGCCCAGCACGCGGCCACCGGTGCGGTCGCCGCCGACGTTCGCGCGGCCGGCCACCGGCGCGCCGCCACCGGCCGGATCGTGCGCATCGACGACCCCGTCTACGCGTACGAGCTTCGGATCGACGGCCTCAACTCGGCCACAGGCGGCGGTCAGGTCGAGCAGATCCACGCCACGATCGGCGCGACCCGCACCTCCGGCGGGCGAACGGAGTCGCTCGTCACGAACCCGAAGATCTGTCCCGGCGGATGGCACTACGGCGTGGTCGTCACCTACAAGGACGGCACCCAGCACCGCGGCGACGGCGCCGCGTCCTGCAGGTACCCCTGACGCCGACGCCCGCGTAGGTCACGCCGTCACCGCGTGCGGGCGGGTGATCCGCGGTTGCGCGATCGCCTCCGGCGCGGGCTCGTCGCGCGGCGGCTCGCGTCCCAGGAGATGGTAGGCGAGGCGGGTCGCGAGCGCCATGATCGTGATCTGCGGGTTGACGCCGATCGAGCTGGGGACGACGCTGCCGTCGCCCAGGTACAGCCCCTCCACTCCGCGCACCTTGAGGTTCTCGTCGACCACGCCGTGTCCGGGCCGCGCGTCGGCCCGCGCCGTGCCGAGCGGGTGGAACGCGAGGAGGGTCAGCGCGCGGGGATCGAGCTCGCATTCCCGAACCGTGCGCAGGTCGCCCTCGTGCAGCTCGGCGATGCCGTCGATGGGCGGGTACACGACCTTCGCGCCCGCAGCCCAGTAGAGCTCGCACAGCAGTTCGATTCCCCGCTTGAACGTGGCCACGTCGTCCGCGTTGAGGAAGTAGCGGATCTGCGTGAGTCCGGCGCGCTCGTGGACCGACCCGCGCGAGAGGTCCGACACCATCAGGCCGAACTGGGAGATCCCGGGAAAGCGGAGCATCAGATCGCGGTGCCGCTCCCCGGCGAACGGGAAGGACATGGCGGCGTAGTCGGGCGGGCCCGCGGCGCCCTCGAGCATGATCCGCTCGTCTGCGAACTCGTCAATGAAGTACGACTGCGGTACCCCCTTCGCCATGTCGATCTCCTCGTCGAAGAGCGCGCGCACCCCCGTCGCCGGGTGAATGGAGAGGTTGCGACCCAGCTCTCCGGACTCGCCGCCGATCCCCTGGCGCCGCAGGAAGAGCGGCGTCCCGATCGCGCCGCACGCCACCACGATCAGCTGGCACTCGACTCGCAGCCGCCCACCGCCGGCCGTCGTCGCCTCGACGGCGCGCACCCGCCCGCCATCCGTCTCGATCCCCCGTGCGCGGCAGCCCGTATACGTCGTGGCCCCGGCGTTCCACGCGAGCGGCAGATAGGTCAGGCCCACGTGCTGCTTCGCCGACGTCGGGCATCCGAACGTGCAGATCCCGGACCCCACGCAGCCGCGCACGTTGCGGTAGATGAAGTCGCCCGACCAGCCCAGGCGGTCGGCGCCGCGCTTCACGACGAGCGCGTTGCGACCCGCGAGCTCCGGCGGCACCTGCATCACGTTCTGGATGCGCTCGACGCGGCGGAAGAAGGGATCCAGCTCGGTTGCGCCGAGGGCTTCGAGCCCGAAGCGCTCGCCCCACATCTCGAGCACGCTCGCGGGCGTTCGGAAGGACGTGCCCGAGTTGATCAACGTCGTCCCGCCCACCGACTTTCCGAGGGGGAGGACGATCGGCACGTTGCCGACGGTCGCGACCTGCCCGGCGTCGCGGTAGAGGCGCGCCATCATGTCGCGCGGCCGCGCGTTGAAGTCGTCGGTGGTGAACCGCTCGCCCTCCTCGAGCATCACGACACTCATTCCGCCCTCGGCGAGCTCCTTGGCCACGGGCGCACCGCCCGCGCCGGTGCCGATCACGCAGGCGTCGGCGCGGACGCGTCGCCGGTCGCCGATCCCGGCGCCGTCCACGACTCGCACGGCGGCGGGGTGGATCGCGCTCGACCCGTCCGAGTACCCGCGCGCGTCCCGCGTCGGGCGGTGACCGTCGAGCGAAGCCCTCGCGTTCACGGACGCCCCTCGGCCAGCCGCAGCTCGTCGCCACGGCTCTTGTTCGCGGCGGCGTCGTACCCGAGCCTCAGCATCACGGCGTCGTTGCCGTAGTAGGCGAGCTGCGCCGCGCTCACCAGCAGCTTGAGGATCAGCCTGGTCTGGGCGATCGGGAAATGCTCCACACCGCTGAGCCATTCGCGACGCCGCTCGCGGTCCAGCCTCCGCAGGCGACGGCCGAAGCCCATGAGCAGCGGCGTTAGCTCGGCCGCCCACAGGAGCGCGCGCATCGCGGCGCGGTTCAGTCCCGGCAGGCGGCGCATCCAGTCGTCGAAGAAAGCGACCGCATCCGTGTCACGGACCGGCGGCAGGAGCGGCTCCGGCGCGACGACCGTATCGGTGATGCAGGCGAAGATCGAGGCCTCGCGTCCGCTCAGGACCTGGAGCTCGGCCACTCGGCGAAGGTTATGGGTCGCGGCGTACCGCTGGCGCGCCGGCGCGTATGCTCGCGCGCATGGCTACCCCCGTGATTCAGCAGGTCGTGGTCGTACCGGCGCAGCGGGAGCAGGTGATGTCGCAGCTGCTGTCCGTCTCCGGAGCCGACAGCTACGCGCCCGCGGCCCAGTCTGCGGACGCGCTCACGCTGCATCGCCGGCGGATCCCGGTTTGGGCGATCGTGCTCGCCATCGTCTTCTTCCCGATCGGGTTGCTCTTCCTGTTGGTGAAGAACACGGAGGTGGTGGACATCTCGCTTGGGCGCGCGCAGGGCGGCACGCAGGTGACGATCACCGGTCAGGCATCCGGCCCCCTGATGAGCGCGCTCCAGTACGCGCTCGGCGGATACCAGGCCACACCGGCCGGGCTGCCGCAGCCGACAGGCCCCGCCACGGCGGGGACCGCGCCGATGGGCGCGCCGCCCCGGAGCGAAGGAGCCGGTGGCTCGAGCGAGTCGGCTCCGGGCGAATCGGCGCCGACCGGGCCGCCGCCCCCCGGCCCGCCGATCCCGCCACCGTACGGGCCACCCGGCGGCGCGCCCCCGTCGCCAGGACCGCCGAGCCCCGGCTCGATCCCCGGCGGCATGCCCGCGACGCCTCCGCCGCCTCCAGCGACTTTCGGGCCGCCTGGCGGGGAGGTTTGGCGGCCGCCGGCCCCGCCCGGCTCGGACCCGGACGACCCCGACTAAAGCGCGCCCGCCGCGCCAGACGCCGCTGGCCCGAGCGTGCCCGTGCGCCGCTGCGCCCGCCACAGGCCGAGGAGGCCGGTCAGGAGGAGGACGCCGCCGGCCGCGAGCAGGCCGACCGACGCCGGCGGAAGCGCCTCTCCGCCACCCACGCGCTGAGAGGCGCGGGTGAGGCTCGGCCGTCCGGCTCCCGTGCGCCCGTCCGACGTCGCTCCGCCGCGCGCGCCCCGGCTCGGGCCGCGCCCGGGCATCCCGCCGACCCCCGATCCTCCGGGTGAGGCAGCGCCTGCGCCGGCGCCCGACCCGCCCCCCGCGGAGCCGCCCGCAGTGGCCGACCCCGCGGATCCGCCCGGCATGAGCGGGAATGGCCTTCGCTCCAGAGCGGTGATCGCCTGTGCGGTGACCCACACAGGCGTCTGGGAGCTCGAGCTCGAGTACCGGATGCTGCCGTCGCCGTTCTGCAGCGACTCGATGTAGGCGAGGGGTGTGCGCCCGCCGCGCGTTATCGAGCCGGGGTCGCGGCCGACGGCAACGAGGCCCTGGATCGCCCAGGACGTCGACTGTGCGTTCGATCCGTAGCCGGGGTACTCGCCCATGCCGCCGTCGCCGTTCTGAGAGCGCGCGATGAACGACACCGCCCGGTCCACGGCCGCCCCCGACCCGGCGCCCGCCGCGGCCAGCGCCTCCAGCACGGCGCCGGTGTCGTCCACATCGCTCGCGACGTGCGGGTCCGGGCCCCACCCGCCGTCGCCGTTCTGCTGCGCGGCCAACCACCCCGCCGAGCCCTGCGTCGAGCCGCTCCCGGCGGCGCGCATCGCGAAGACGCCGAAGGCTGTCCAGTTGATCGACTCGTCGAAGGAGCCGTCGCCGCCGCGGTGGGCGAGCAGCGCTCCCACCAGGTCGCGCCCGGTCGAATCGGTCGCCGGAAGCCCGGCGGCCCGCAGCAGGAGGATCGTCCGTTCGAGCTCCCCGGTGTCGCTCGTACCGGCGACGCTCGCGCGCGCGTAATCGATGAGCGACGGCCCGCTGCGCCGCACGGCCGCGGGGTCGCGACCGGCGGCGGCGAGCCCGAGCCCCGCCCAACCCGTGTAGAGGGAGCTCGATGGCGAGCCCGGCGCGGCACCGAACCCGCCGTCGGAGTTCTGCGCGCCGAGCAGGTAGCCCGCCGCGCGGTCCGCGCTCGACGCCTCCGCGCGCGGCGGGGCCGCGAGGACGGCAAGCGTGGCCAGGGCCGCACCCACGATGGTCGCCGGCGCGACCGCGACCGGGGGCCGCCAGGTCACGTCGAAGCGCCGGCGGTAACGGGCGATCGCCCGCACGAAAGCTGGCCCGAGCGCCAGACAGAAGAGGAAATTGCCGATCGCGTGGGCGAGGTCGAACGGGAGTGACTGCCCGGAGATCGCGATCCAGGTCGCCATGTCCTGCGTGGCGGCCAGGGTCCACTGGTAGGTGTTCATCACGGCGCCGAACACCAGGCCGGCGAGGGCGCACGCGCACGCCAGGGGCCAGCGTCCGAGCTCACGCCCGACCGCGGCTCGGCCGAGCGCCGCGCCGAGCAGGCCCACGATCCCCCAGGCCGCCATCTGCCACGGCGTCCAGGACCCCTGGGAGATGAAGAAGTTCGAGACGAGCGCGGCCATCGCCCCCGTCACGAACCCCGGCGCCGCCCCGAGGACGAGGCCCGCGAACAGGATCACGTCGGTGGTGGCCGGCTTGACGTTAGGAATCGGAGCGAACGCGAGCCGCCCCAGCACCGCCATGGCGACCAGCGTCGCCACGAGCGCGATCACGCGCGAGCTCGGCCGTTTTCGCTCGTACCACGCGAATCCACCGGCGAGCGCGAGCCCAACCACCAGGAGCGACGCCAGCTGCCAGGTCACCGCACGAGCTCCCGCTCGATCAGCCGCGCGCCCTCCTCCGACGTCAGCGCGCCGGCCGCGCCGTCGAGGGCCCGGGCAACGTCGGTCGTGAAGTACCAGCCTCCGGCGAGGACCTCCGCCGCCGCTCCATCGGCGATCACCTCCCCGCGACCGAGGAGCACGACCCGCTCGGCGAGCTCGGCGGCCAGCTCGCCGTCGTGGGTCGCGACGAGCACCGCGGCGCCGGCGCCCGCCAGATCGCGGAGCCGCCGCACGAGACCTGCGCGCCAGGCGCGATCCATCCCGCGGGTGGGCTCGTCCAGGCACACCACCGCGGGCCGCCCGCCGCCGAGGACGATCTCCAGCGCGAGCCGCTGGCGCTCGCCGCCGGACAGGTCGCGCGGGTTGGCCCGCCCCCTCCCCGCCAGCCCGGCAATCTCGAGCCCGCCCTGACCGACCTCCTCGTCGGCGTGCTCGTGGAATAGGTAGTCGCCGGGGTTCTGCATCAGCAGCGCGACCTCGCCGCCGTGCTCGGCGCGCCCCCGCGTCGGCTCGATCAGCCCGCGCGCGAGTCGCAGAAGGGTGCTCTTCCCGGCGCCGTTGCGCCCCATCAGGGCGACACGCTCGCCCGGCCCGACGCGCAGGTCGATCCCGCGGAGGACCGCGGGGCCGTCCGGAATCTCGTACCAGGCGTTGCGGAGCTCGAGGGCCGCGCTCGCCCGGCGCCGGATGCGCCGCCCACGCCCCGCCTCAGCACCGTCCTGCCCTACCCCCGCCCAGCAGGGGCTATCCAGGATGGTGCTCGAAATCGTCCCGGAATCCGCCGGAAGGAGGCCCGCGTCGCGCAGCCGCCGCCGCGCCTCGCGGACGCTCACCGGCAGCGGGCCGAGGCCGGCGGTCGAGAACAGGCGCGCCAGCGGCGTCGCAAGGACCGGGCGAGACTCCACGGCCCAGTCCAGGAAGTCGGCGGGAGCGCCGTCGAACGCCACGCGACCGCCGTCGAGCGCCACCACGCGGTCCGCGGCCGGCAGGCAGCGCTCCAGGCGGTGCTCGGCGAGCAGGACCGCGGTTCCCCACTGCTCGTTCAGGCGCCGGAGCAACCAGACGAGCTCGTCGCCGGCGACCGGGTCGAGCTGGGAAGTGGGCTCGTCGAGCACCAGCAGCGCGGGGCGCGCGACGAGCGCGGCCGCGATGGACACGCGCTGCAGCTCGCCTCCGGAGAGCGTGTCGACCTGGCGGTCGAGCAGGTCGGCGATGCCGAGCGCGAGCGCGACCTCCTCGACCCCGCGGGCGACCGCGGCCGGCGGCGCGCCACTGTGCTCCAGCGCCAGCGCCAGCTCCGCGCGCACGCTCCCCATCACCACCTGGGACTCGGGGTCCTGGAAGACGGCTCCGCAGACTGCGGAGAGCTCGCTGGGGCCGGCGCCGCGAACGTCGAGTCCACCCACCTCGATCTCACCGGCAGCCTCCCCCCCGTGGAAGTGCGGGACGAGGCCGCATGCAGCACGGAGAAGCGTCGACTTGCCGGCCCCCGAGTCGCCCGCGAGGACGACGAAGGATCCCGGCTCGACGTCGAGGGTGAGCTCCGCGAGGGCGGGAGCGGAGGCGTCCGGGTAGCGGTAGGTGAACCCGCGC
>JAFAQQ010000046.1 GCA_019246335.1 Actinomycetota bacterium
CCTCGACCTGACGGTGGCGCGCGACCGCGCCGGGCCGGTTCGCGAACAGCCGGGGGATGAGGGTGGGGATCTCGAGCGGGGTTGCGCGCTTGAGGACGACCGCCGCCAGCCTGCCGTTGATCGCGTCCGCGCCCTCGGCGATCCGCAACGGCCGCCGTCCGAAGTACGTGTAGGGGTCGGAGTTCTGCACGACGACGGTCACGCCCTCGAGCCGCACGTCGCCGATCTCGGCGCGGACGCATGGCGGGTCGATCAGGTAACGGCTCGTGAACGTGGTGAGCGCGGAGTACGTGAAGAACCACTCCCCGAAGCGCGCCTTCAGCCGCGGCCTGGCATCAACGCGCTCGACGACGCTCGCGTCGAGCCCGATGCCGGCGGTGAAGGTGAAGTAGCGCTCACCGGCCAGACCCAGGTCGATCCGGACCGGCATGAATCGGTCCGCCATGCCGAGCAGGTGCTCGGTTGCGTCGACGACGTCCGAGGGGATCCCGAGCGTCCGGCACAGGACGTTGGTGGACCCCCCGGGCAAAACCGTGAGCGGCGTGTCGCTGCCGGCGAGCCCGTTCGCGGCCTCGTTCACGGTTCCGTCGCCGCCGAAGGCGACCACCACGTCGTAACCCTCGGCCGCGGCCTCGCGGCAAAGCTCGGTTGCGTGGGCCCGCGCCTCCGTGTCCACCGCCTCGACCGCGTAGCGGCTCTGCAGCGCGTAGACGACGAGGTTCTTCAGCCGATCGGACACGGTGGTCGCGTACGGGTTCACGATCACGAGCATCCGCCGCTTGTCGCGGTGATGCGGGAGAACGCGCTCCGCGAGCTCCTCGGCGCGATCGAGCGCGGTCTCTGAAAGCGGCATGGAACCTCTCAACCCCGCTGCGCGCGTTACGTTACGCGCGCTCGATCAGGCCGCTTCGAAGCGCACGACGCCGTCGTCCTCGACCTCGCGCACGCGCCCCTCGGCCACCAGGATGTCGACGTGGCCGATGATCTCCGAGAGCGTTAGGTAGGCCTGGGTGACGGCGATGTCGCCCCACAGGGCCTGGGCGAGCTCGTGTGCCGTCACGGCGCCGCGCTCGACGATCAGCCGGTGGATCTTCTCGCCGCGGCGACGGTGCAGGTCGAAGCGCCGGTCGATCAGCACCCGGTGATCGGTGATCGGATCGCCGTGCCCGGTGAGGACCAGGTCGAGGTCCATCTGCCGGGTCTGCGCCAGGGATGCGAGGTAGTTCACCAGGGCGGGCGCGCGCTCCTCCCCGTCCGGCGGGCGCGCGATCAAGGGGTTCGACGAGATGTGCGCGAGCAGGTGATCGGCCGCGATGAGGATCCGGCGGTCGGGGTCGTGGAAGACCGTGTCGGTCGGGCTGTGGCCGGGCCGGAAGCCGACCGTGAGCGTCCGATCGCGCAGGTGGACCTCCTCGCGGTCGCGCAGCACGCGCGTCACCTCGGCGCGCGCGCCCCAGGCGCGGAACCCCTGGGAAACCGCCTGCAGGGCCTGCACGACCTCGGCCGCGATCCCGTGCCGCCGCATGATCTGGCCCGCGAATTCGTCCTCCGCCGCCGCCGCCTCGCGGTAGTTCTCGACGAACGGGACCAGCCGGTCGATCGCCGCCACCTCGGCGCCCGAGCGGCTCGCGATGATGTCGACGAGGCCGATGTGGTCGAGGTGCTGGTGCGTGATCAGGATGAGCTCGATGTCGTCGATCCGGTGCCCCAGGTCCCCGAGCTGACGGTCGAGCTCGTCCAGCGAGATGCCGGAGTTCGGACCCGAGTCCACCAGCGTCAGCGGCTCGTCGTCGATCAGATACACGTTCACGCGGCCGACGGCGAACGGCGTGGGGATGCGGAGCCGGTGGATGCCGGCGGCGCGAGCGGGCGCGAATGGGTCGTTCGTCATCTCGATGAGGCCTTCGCCGGTCATCCTCGTCAGCTCCGGATCAGCGCGAGCACCTCGTCGCGGCGTTCCTCCATGTGCTCGCGGGAGACGAGCGACTCGAGGTTCAGGCGCAGCAGGGGCTCGGTGTTCGACGGGCGGACGTTGAAGTGCCAGTCGTCGTAGTCGACCGAGACCCCGTCGAGCCAGCCCACGTCCCCGTCCGCGTATCGCTCGGCGATCTCGCGCATCTTCGCGTCCTGGTCGACGACCTCGGAATTGATCTCCCCCGAGATGAAGTACCGCTCTCGCAACGGCCCCAGCAACCCGCTCATCCGGCGCTCCTTCGCCGACAGCATTTCGAGGATCAGCAGCGCCGGAATGGTGCCAGAATCGGCGCAGTAGAAGTCCCTGAAGTAGTAATGGCCCGAGACCTCGCCGCCGAAGGCCGCGCCCTCCGCGCGCATTCGCGTCTTGAAGAACGCGTGCCCTACGCGGTTGACGAGCGGGCTCCCACCCGCACGGGTCACTGTGTCGGCGACCGCGCGCGAGGCGCGGACGTCATAGAGGATCGAGGCCCCGGGCTCCTTGGCGAGGATCGACTCGGCGAGCAGCGCGGTCAGGAAGTCGCCGTCCACGAACGTGCCCCCATCGTCGATGAAGAAGCAGCGGTCGGCGTCGCCGTCCCACGCGATGCCGAGGTCGGCCCCCTCGGAGAGGACCTTCTCGACAACGAATCGCCTGTTTTCGGGCAGGAGCGGGTTCGGCTCGTGGTCCGGGAAATCGCCGTCGGGTCGCCAGTACGTCTGCACCTGGTCGACCGGCAGCGAGTCGAGCAGCGGCCCGACCATCGGTCCCGCCATCCCGTTCCCCCCGTCGAGCACGACCTTCATCGGCCGCACGGCCGACGAGTCGATGAACCGGCCGGCGGCGGCGCGGAACTCCTCCCCGACGTCGCGCTCGGCCACCTCGCCCCGAGCCGCGGCGGGGGGCCCCGGCTCCCCGGCGCCCGCGATGCGCGCGAGCTCGCC
>JAFAQQ010000049.1 GCA_019246335.1 Actinomycetota bacterium
CAGGGCCCCCCCAGCTCGCCGCCAGCGGGCGGCGCGCCGTGGGCCACGCAGCCGCGGCCCCCGTGGCCCGCGCAACACCCGGAGGCGGGGCAGCCGCCGCCGGCGCCGGAGTCGCCCGCCCCGCCGGACGGGCGGGAACCCGGCGCGCCCTAGCGTCAGCGCCCGTAGCGCTCCTTCGCGAGCACGAGCTGCTCGGGGAGCGCGGTCCGAGGCGGCGGTGACGGATCGGCCGCCACGGAGACCGTCTCGGCGACGCTGTGCGTGACGGCGTGTCGCGCGCCGCCGGACTCCACCACGACCTCGTCGTGGGTCGAGCGGGCCAGGGTCCCCTCCATGCCCGGATGGACACCCGCGTCCTTGAGGTAGTGGAGAAGGTCCTCCGCCTCGTTCTCGAACCGCAGGATGCGGACGCTTGCGCCCTCCTCGACGTCGGCGAGGGGCACCCCGGGCTCGCGGGTCCCGGCGACGATGGGGTGTCCGTGAGGACACGTCTTTGCGTCTCCGACCGCGGCGAGCATCCGCTCCTCGAGCACGGGCGACATGGCGTGCTCGAGCCGCTCGGCCTCCTCGTGCACCTCGTCCCACGGGATGCCGAGGACATCGGTGAGGAATCGCTCGATCAGCCGGTGCCTCGAGACGACCGCCGCCGCGTGCTCGCGTCCGTGCGGCGTGAAGGCGAGCGAGCGGTCGTCGTTGCGGGTGATATAGCCGTCCTGCTCGAGCCGGCCAGCCATCTCGTGGACCGTCGGCGCCGCGACCTGGAGGGCGCGCGCGACGTTGGCGCCGGTGACGGGAAGCCCAGCCTCCTCGAGCCAGAAGATCGTCTGGAGGTACTCGTCCTCGGCCGGCGTGGCCTCTCCGGGGGCCATCGGGCCATCGTAGCCGTCGCCTCGTCCGGGCCGCCGGCGGCGGCGCGCCGCCCGGGCCCGGGCGCCAGCTGCGAGGATCAGCAGCGATGAGCCTCCCCCTGAAGCCGCCGGTCAAGCCCCAGCTCGCCCGCCCGGCGAGGGACCTGCCGGAGGGCGACGGCTGGCGCTTCGAGCCCAAGTGGGACGGGTTCAGGACGATCGTCTTCCGCGACGGAGACGACGTGCGCCTCCAGAGCCGCAACGGGCGGCCGATGAACCGCTACTTCCCCGAGGTGATCCCCGATGTCCAGTCGCTGTCCGGGGAGCGACTGGTGCTCGACGGGGAGCTGATCGTCGTGGTCGACGCGATCCAGGAGTTCGATCTCCTCGGTCAGCGGATCCACCCCGCGGAGTCGCGCGTCCGGATGCTCGCCGAAAGGACACCCGCCGCATACGTCGCGTTCGACCTCCTGGCCGAGGGCGACGACGTCCTGCTCGAGCTGCCCTACGAGGAGCGCCGCCACCACCTCGACGCCGCGATCGACGGCGACCGCGTGCAGCTCACCCCGACCACCGCCGACCGGCAGGGCGCGATGGGGTGGTTGAGCGGGCGCTCGGAGGGCGTGATCGCGAAGGAGGCGGATGCCCCCTACCTGCCGGGCGAGCGCACCGGCATGCTGAAGATCAAGCGGATCCGGACACTCGACGCCGTCGTCATGGCGTTCCGCCTCGGGAAGGAGGAGGGGACGGTTGGCTCGCTGATCCTCGGCCTCTACGGCGACGACGGGCAGCTCCACGTGGTGGGCCACACCTCCGGCTTCACGGCCAAGCAGAAGCGGGAGCTGCTCGACCTGCTCGAGCCCTATCGCACCTACGAGCGGGGCTCCGGCGAGCCGAGCCGGTGGAAGTCCGACGAGGAGCTGGTCTGGGAGGGGCTTCGGCCGGAGCTCGTCTGTGAGGTGGCGTTCGACCACATCACGGGGCACCGGATCCGCCACGGCGCCAAGTTCCGGGGCTGGCGCACCGACAAGGCGCCCGAGGAGTGCCGCATGGAGCAGCTGCGGGCCTGACGCCTCAGTC
Organism: Actinomycetota bacterium; assembly: GCA_019246335.1. Classification (GTDB taxonomy): domain Bacteria; phylum Actinomycetota; class Thermoleophilia; order Solirubrobacterales; family Thermoleophilaceae; genus AC-37. The sequence goes on from JAFAQQ010000049.1 coordinate 1,929, forward strand.
CGGCCGCGCCCGGGAGGGCTGCACGCGCTTGGGCTCGCCGGGCTGCTTCGGGAAGTTCGGCGGCCACGGCGCGTCGCCGAGGCCCTCGTGCTCGTCCCGGTCGGCGAGGTCGAGGAGCGCGTCGAGGCGGCCCACGCTTCGGTCGAGCTCCGCGCTCGGGTCTCCGACTGCTCGCACGCGGCCGGGGACGGTGTCGAGCCGCAGGTCGTGCGGGTCGGCGTCCGGCACCTCGTCCCAGTCCAGCGGGCAGCACACGAGCGCCTCCTCGTTCGGTCGCACCGAGTAGGCGGAGGCCACCGTCCGGTCGCGTGCGTTCTGGTTGTAGTCGATGAACACGCCGTGCCGCTCTTCCTTCCACCACGCGGAGGTCGCGAGCTCCGGGATCCGCCGCTCGACCTCGCGGGCGAGCGCGAGCGCCGCGCGGCGGACCTCGGTGAACGTCCATCGCTGCTCGACCCGCACGAGCACGTGGATCCCGCGCGAGCCCGATGACTTCGGGAACCCGCGCAGGTCGTGCTCCTCGAGCACGTCCTTGACGCACATCGCGACCTTGCGCGCGTCGTCGTAGCTCGACTCCGGCGTGGGGTCGAGATCGACGCGCAGCTCGTCGGGATGGTCGCCGTCGGGGCGGCGGACCGGCCATGGGTTCCAGTCGATGACGTTGAGGTTCAGCCCCCAGACGAGGTGAGCGCGGTCCTGGACGGTGAGGAAGTTCGCGCTGCGCCCGCTCGGGAACGTCATCGTCCATTGCTCGAGCCACGGCGGTGCGTTGCCCGGCACGCGCTTCTGGAAGAAGAACTCGCCGTCCACCCCCTCGTGGAAGCGCTTCATGGTCGTCGGGCGGTCGCGCAGGTGGGCGATGCACGCGTCGGCCACGTCGAGGTAGTAGTGGCAGAGGTCGAGC
>JAFAQQ010000093.1 GCA_019246335.1 Actinomycetota bacterium
CGCGGACCCTGACTGGGTCGGCAGTCCGCAGGCCCGGCGGCAGCCCGATGGCGCCGGTGGCGACGATCGTGCCCTGCCCGGGCATGAGGCGCGGCACGCTCGCCACCGTGCCGATCCCGCCCGGGTTGGTCAAGGTGATGTTCGCCCCGGAGTAGGCGTCCGGGGGCAGGCTGTTGTCGCGCGCGCCCGCGACCAGCTCGTCGTAGCGCTCGACGAAGGCCGGGAAGTCCAGGGTGTCGGCACGGTGAACCACGGGCACCACCAGCGACCGGCTCCCGTCGGGGCGCTCGACGTCGACCGCGAGCCCCAGGCTGACCTCGCCGGGGTCGACGCGGTGGGGCTTTCCGTCGCGTTCCTCGAACGCGTGGGCCATCACCGGCATCTCGGCGGCGGCCCGCACGATCGCCCACGCGACGAGGTGGGTGAACGACAGCTTCCGGCCGGCGTCCTTGAGCGCGCGCCGGCGAGCGTCGAGCGTGTCGACCTCAAGGGTCCTGAAGCTCGTTGCGGTCGGGATCGACCGGCTCTGCTCCATGAAGCGGGCGAGCGTGGCGGCGGGGCCGCGGATCGGCGTGGCGGTCCGCTCTCCCGAGAGCGCTGCCGGATGCGGGGGCGGCTCGGCGGCGCTGTCGGCCGGAGCGGGACGGGCTGTCGCCGCGGCGCCGCTGCCGCCGTTTGACTCGAGCGCGGCGAGCACGTCGGCCTTCGTCACCCGGCCGCGAGGTCCGCTGCCCTCGATCGCGTCCAGGGCGAGCCCGTTCGCGCCGGCGATCCTGGCCGCGACGGGTGTCGCGTTCGCCGCCCCGTTGCCGCCGTCGGGCGCGGGGCGCGGCTCGGCGACGACCCGCCCGCGTTCGGGCTGAGCCGCAGCGGGCTCGCCGGCGGGTGTCCGCTCCGAGGCCGCCGGCGCGAGCCGGCACAGAACCGTCCCGGGCGTCACGGTGTCGTCCGGCTGGACCAGGATCTCTGTCAGCGTCCCGGGCACCGGCGCGGGTACCTCGGCGTCGACCTTGTCCGTCGAGATCTCGACGAGGCCCTCGTCCGCCTCCACCTCCTCGCCGACCTGCTTCAGCCACTCGAGCACGGTGCCCTCGGTCACGGACTCGCCCATCTCGGGGAGCGTCACGTCGACGAGGCTCGGAGCCCGTTCGCCCTGAGCGCCCTCGGCGCTGCGCCCGCCTCCGTCGGCGTCCTCCGCCGTCCATTGGTGCTCCACCTCCGCGGCGGCCCCGTGCTCGGCCTCCTCGACGGCGGACTCGTCGCTTGCGAAGTCGGGGTCCCGCCCACCGGTCGCGGTCGGCGTTGTGGCGAGGTCGGGAGCGCCGCCGTTGCCGCTCGACGGCCCCCCGCCGTTCACCTGGATCTCGCCCAGGACGGCACCCGTCGGGACCGTCTCGTCGGGCCCGACCAGGATCTTCGCCAGGACGCCGCTGGCCGGGGCGGGCACCTCCGCGTCGACCTTGTCCGTCGAGACCTCGACGATCCCCTCGTCGGCCTCGACGGGGTCACCCTCCTGCTTCAGCCACTCGAGGATGGTGCCCTCGGTCACCGATTCGCCCATCTGGGGCATGGTGATCTGGACGGTGGTCCCTGCGGCCATCTAAACGCGACTCCATGCTAGATGACTGATCCCCAACCCTTGCACTCCTGGATTCGGAATCAATCGTCTAGCCCTTCGCGCTGGCGCTCCGCACTCCTCTACCTGGGCGCTTACCCGCAACGGGCGCGGCGCGCACCGTCGTGAGAAGCTGCCCGCATGTGCGTCGCCACGGCCTCCCGGCGGGTCAAGTTCTGGGGATGGGGATATGAGGACGAGCAGCGCTCGGCCGCCGAGGTTCAGGAGGCCGCGGCCGGCATCCGTCAGCACCTGGGATTCGCGCCGGCCGACGCCGAGGCGCCGGTCGAGCTCGACGCGATCGAGCTGCCCGCGCCGCGACTCGAGCCGCCGGCAGCCCTAGCTCACATCTGCTCTTCCGAGCCCTACGAGCGCGTCTCCCATGCCCAGGGGAAGGGCTATCGCGACGTGGTTCGCGCGTTCCGCGGCCGCGTCGATAACCCACCCGACGTGGTGGCGCGCCCGCGGGACGAGCCGGAGGTCGAGGCCGTGCTCGAGTGGTGTGCGGACGCCGGCGCTGCGGCGATCCCCTACGGCGGCGGCACGAGCGTGGTCGGCGGCGTCGAGCCGCGGATCGACGAGGGCTCGTACGCGGGGGCGGTCTCGATCGACCTGCACGCGCTCAACCGCGTGCTCGAGGTCGATCCCACCTCGCGCGCCGCGCGGATCCAGGCCGGCGCTCCGGGGCCGGCGCTCGAGGATCAGCTGCGACCGCACGGATTGACGCTTCGCCACTTCCCCCAGTCGTTCGAGCTCTCGACGCTCGGCGGGTGGATCGCCACCAGGGCGGGCGGCCACTTCGCAACGCGGCTGACCCACGTCGACGACCTGGTGGAGTCCGTGCGTGCGATCACGCCCTCCGGCGAATGGGCGAGCCGCCGCCTGCCGGGCTCAGGCGCCGGGCCCAGCCCCGATCGGTTTCTGCTGGGCTCGGAGGGAATCCTGGGCGTCATCACCGAGGCCTGGATGAGGCTCCAGGCCCGGCCGCGGTGGCGGACGTCCGCAAGCGTGCTGTTCGAGACCTTCGCCGCGGGCTCCGAGGCGGTTCGCGAGCTCTCGCAGTCGGGCCTCGAGCCGTCGAACTGCCGCCTGATCGACGCCGCCGAGGCCGCCGTCACGGGCGCGGCCGTCGACGGCCGCTCGCTGCTCGTGCTGGGCTTCGAGTCCGCGGACCACCCCCTCGACGCCTGGATGGCGCGAGCGCTCGAGTGCTGCAATGCCCACGGCGGGGAGGCGCCCGAGGGCGCTCGCCACACGGGGCCGGGCGACGAGCGCGGGCGCGACTCCGGGTCCGGCGCCTGGCGCGCCGCCTTCCTGGCCGCGCCGTACCTCCGAGACACGATGGTGCTCGCCGGCGTCTTCACCGAGACCTTCGAGACCGCGATCACATGGGACCGCGCCGGCTCGTTTGTCGAGGAGGTGCGGGAGACGGCCGAGGCGGCGCTGCGCGACATCGCGGGCGCCGGCACCGTGACCTGCCGATTCACGCACGTCTACCCCGACGGACCGGCGCCCTACTTCACGATGCTCGCGCCGGCCGTGCGGGGAGGCGAGCTCGAGCAGTGGGACGCGGTGAAGGCGGCGGCGTCGGACGCGGTAATCGCCGCCGGCGGCACGATCACCCACCACCACGCGGTCGGCCGCGACCACCGACGGTGGTACGACCGGCAGCGGCCGGAGGCATTCGCGCGGGCGCTTCGGGCCGCGAAGGCGGAGGTCGACCCGCGAGCCATCCTGAACCCCGGGGTCCTGATCGATCCGGCGCGTGGCTGAGCGGCGCCGAGGACGCGCGGGTCGCGGGGGTTTCGGCACGGCTCGGGCCGAGGGCCGTCGGTGACCGGGGCGGCCCGGGGGCGGCCGTGAGCGACGCTGCGCGCCGCCGCGAGATCGCGCGCGCGGACCGCGTCCTTCCCGGGATCTGGCGGCTGCGCCTCCCCCTTCCCTGGCCGGGGGTGCCACACGTGAACGCGTGGGCGCTGTCGGCCGGCGCGGGCGTGGTGCTTGTCGACACCGGGCTGGGCGAGCCGGGGGGCATCAAGCAGCTCGAGCTGGCCGCGTCCCAGGCCGGGTTCCTGCTCGAGCACATCCGCCTGCTCGTCTGCACCCACGCCCACTCCGACCACTACGGCTTGGCCGGGCCGATCGTCGACGCGGCCGGCTGCGAGCTGTGGATGCATCCGAACCACGAGCACCTGACGAAGCGGGCGGAGGACCCGGACCGGATGCTCCAGCGGCGGATCGAGGTAGCACGACAGAGCGGCGTGCCCGAGGACGTGCTGCGCCGCTACGAGTCCTCGCAGCGCGGCGGCGGGATCGGTGTCGAGTGCGTGGTCCTGCCCGACCGTCCGCTCGTGCCGGGCGTGGAGGTCGAGACCGACCTTGGGACATGGCACGTCTACGAGACACCCGGCCACGCGCCGTCGCACGTCTGCCTGCACGAGCCCGAGCGCGGCCTACTGGTGTCCGGCGACCACCTGCTCGGGCGGGTGTCGCTCTACTACGACTTCGGCTACACGCCCGACCCCGCCGGCGAGTTCC
>JAFAQQ010000094.1 GCA_019246335.1 Actinomycetota bacterium
CGATATCAGGAAAGCTGATAGTGATGATAACGCTTTCGTAGGCCCCAGGTTACGCCAGCCGCTCCGCCAAGCGGGAGGCCAGCGCCATGATCGTGAGCGCGGGGTTGGCCGACCCCTGCGTGGGCATCACGCTGCCGTCGGCCACGAAGAGGTTCGGGATCCCCCACGCCCGGTGGTCCGAGTCCACGGCGCTTTCCTGCGGACTCGCACCCATGCGGCAGCCGCCGACCAGGTGCGCGTAGCGGTCGATCGTCAGCACGTCCTGCGCATCGGCGGCCTCCCAGATCTCATGCAGCTTGTCCTTGGCGAACGCGATGTTGGCGCGGTCGTTCGGCGACTGCGTGTAGTCGAAGCGCGGGATCGGAAGCCCGTACTCGTCCTCCTCGCCGGTGAGCGCGACGCGGTTGTTCGAGTGCGGCAGGAGCTCGCAGAGGACGCCCAGGACGCTCCAGTGGTTGTAGTCGCGCATGTACTCCCGCATCGCGCGGCCCCAGTGCCCGTCCGCGAGTACGTGCTGCGCCCACTCGATCGGCAGCGGCGCGACCGTCTGGATGCTGAACCCGCGCGCAAACCCCCGCTCCGGGTCGGTCTCGTAGAAGTCCTCCGAGCAGATCTCCGGAGGCGGCGCCTTGTACATACGCGCGAGGCCGGGATACCGGCCCGCAACCTGCGGCGCGCCCTGGACCATCACGTAGCGGCCGACCTGGTCCTCGTCGTTGGCGAGCCCATTCGGGAAGCGCTTGCTGGTCGACGCGAGCAGCAGCCTCGGGGTCTCGATCGAGTAGCCGGCAACCGCCACGGCGGCGGCTCGCTGGAAGCCCTCGCGACCATCGCGCTGGTAGACGACCCCCCTGCAGCGGCCGGACTCGTCGAGCTCGATACGAGTGGCCATCGAGTCCGCGCGGATCTCCGCACCGTGCTCGATCGCGTCGGGCACGTGCGTGACGAGCGGCGACGCCTTCGCACCCACCTTGCAGGCCTCGAGGCAGAACCCGCGGTAGATGCAGTGCGGCCGGTTTCCGAAGACGCCGTTGACGATCCCCACCGGCCCGACCTTCATCGTTATGCCGCAGTTCATGGCGCCCTCCATGGCGACGTCGGCGCCGCCGCCCACTGGGTGCGCCCCGTGCGGGTAACCGTGCGGGTCGCCCCAGGGCCACCACTCGCCGGCCGCCGGAAGCTCACGCTCGACGCGCTCGTAGTGCGGCTTGAGGTCCCAGTACGAGATCGGCCAGTCGGCGCCCACGCCGTCACGGGTGAAGACCTCGAAGTCCGACGGGTGGAACCGCGGGACGTAGCCGGCGTAGTGGACCATCGAGCCGCCGACGCCGTGGCCCGAGTTGTTCTTGCCCATCTCGACCGGGTCCTCGCCGCCGATGATGCGCTTGTCGGTCCAGTAGAGCTCGTGCGAGCCGGCCTCGTCGGAGACCCAATCTTCGTCCGGGTCCCAGAACGGGCCGCGCTCGAGCACGACGATCCGCCACCCGCGCCGGGCGAGCCGCTGCGCGAGCGTGCCCCCGCCGGCGCCGCAGCCGACGATCACGAGGTCGACCTCGTCCCAGTCGTCGTAGCGGCGCATCCGGTCGCGGCCGGGCACGTCGCGGCGATGCGGATCGAGCAGGAACGCCGAATCGTTCTCGTGCGGGCGGATCGCGCCCTTCAGAGCTGTGCCGATCCGCGGGCTGACCCTCACTCCAACCCCCGTGCGGACGCGTCCTCGACCGGGTCGATGTCGAACTCCTCGCCGGGCTCCCAGTGCTCGGCGCGGTCGACGCCGAGCGCCGCGTAGCCGCGCGGGTACGCCGGGCCGCCGAAGCCGATCTCGTTCCACGCCCAGGGGTGCTGGTAGAAGCTCTGGAGGACGCCGCGCATCACGACGCTCCATGCGCGCGTCAGGTTCAGCTCGTTCCACGCGCCGCCGTCCAGCTCGCCGGCCGCGAACCGCTCGCAGATCGAGTGGCGGTCGTCGAGCGGCGCCTCGCCGAAGGAGGGATGGCCGAGCTCCATCGCGGCCTCGTCGAGCCCGCGCGCCACGATCCGCCAGACGTCGCGGTCGTCCGGCATGTCCTCGTACTGAAAGCCGTCCAGCTTGCCCTCGTGGAGCTTCTTGTCGACGAGCGACAGCACCGGGATCTTCGGGTCCGAGTCCTGCGCGGTCACGGTGTCGCAGAACGCGGTCAGCGTCGGCACCTCGCCGTCGTCGAAGAAGCGGATCGGCGGCGGGTCGAGCCGCGCGAGCACGACCTCGCGTGTGGCGTCGTCCCAGTGACTCGACTGCTCGAGGACGTCGTAGTCGGGGTACCGGCCGCGCATCTGCGGGGTCGTGCCACGGCGCTGGCGCGGCACGCCCTCGGGCTCGGCCGGCATGCCGCCCTCGCGCTGCTTGGGCAGGTGACCGGCGCCGCGGTAGCTCTCGGCCAAACCGGTTCCGCCTACTTTTCGCGCTTCATGAGAGGAGCGACGAGTCCGAGGCCGCCGACGAGCGCCAGCGATCCGGGCGCCAGCGGCGGCGGCCCCATGATCATGTTGTAGAGCGGCTCGTCGCGAAACCCGCCGGGCCGGCGCGCGATCCCGCGCACGTGCAGCACCGTGCCGATCAGGCCGCACAGCGCGTAAAGGCCGGCGGCGGCCGGGAGCGCCGTTCGCGCGGCGCGCTCGGAGTAGACGCCCGCGACGCCGGCTGCCACGACCGGCGGGGTGAGCGCGATCGGCGCCCACTCCCACTTGTCGCCGAACGAGCCCTTGTAGTGCTCGAGGTAGATCTCGAACGCAAGGGGCGCCGCGCTCGCGGCGGTCAACCCCGAGAGCGTCCGCTGCACGCGGCCGCGACGGAGGTTCCAGAGCGCTCGTGCTGCGAGCTTCATGCCGCGAACCGCTCGGCCTCGGCGCGACGGAGCTCGAGGCCGTGCCCGGGCCGCGTGAGGTCGGGGCGCAGCGAGCCGCCCTCGGGCGACGGGACGCCGTCGAGCAGCATCGACTCGATCCGCGCGTGGTCGTGGAAGTACTCGAGGTGCGCCAGTTGCTGGATCGCGCACAGGGGGTGGACGTGCAGCGCCGGCGCGGTGTGCCCCGAGAGCGGCAGCGACCGCGCACGGCAGAGCGCGCCGACGCGCAGCAGCTCGGTTATCCCGGCGCAGCGTGTGACGTCCGCCTGGAGCACGTCGACGGCGCCCGCCGCGAGCATCTGCTCGAAGTACGGAAGGTCGTAGCCGTACTCGCCGGCGGCGACCTCCATGCCGGCCGGCGCGCGGTCGCGGATGAGCCTCAGTCCCTCGAGGTCGTCGGAGGACACCGGCTCCTCGAACCAGCTGACGCGCTGCTCCGCGAAGGCCTCCGCCAGCTCGAGGGCCTGCTTGCGCGAGTACGCGCCGTTCGCGTCCACGAACAGCTCCGCCGCCGGACCGATCGCGTCGCGCGCGGCAGTCGCACGGCGCGGGTCCTTGGACGGCTCGCGCCCGACCTTCATCTTGACGCGCGGGATCCCCTCCTCCACCCACCCGCCGAGCTGCGAGCGGAGCTCGTCGAGCGAGTACGAGGTGAAGCCGCCGCTGCCATAGATCGGAACCGCCTCGTGCGCCGCGCCGAGCAGGGTCACGAGCGGCACGTCGAGCAGGCGCGCCTTCAGGTCCCACAGCGCGATGTCCACGGCGGCGATCGCCATCGAGCAGATCCCCGGCCGTCCGAGGTTGCGGATGGCCTCGACCATCGCCTCCCAGGCGGCGGGCACGGCCATCGCGTCGCGGCCCTCGACCACCTCCGCGAGCTTCGATTCGATG
>JAFAQQ010000095.1 GCA_019246335.1 Actinomycetota bacterium
GCACGCTCATTCATCGCGGTCGTGCTTGCCGGGCTACTGACCGGCAGCGAGCTCACGTCGCGGTTGGTCGTTCATCCAACCCTGTGGAAGCTCGCACACGACGAGCAGGTGCGCGCCGAAAAGCTCATGTATCGCCGCTTCGGGAGCATCGACCCCTTTCTGATGAGCGCGACGGTCGCGGCGTGCTTAGTCGCCGCTGGAGGCCTCCACGGCGGCTCAGCGACGCTCGCGCTGATTGCTGGCGGCTGTTATGCGGCGATGCTGGCGATCACGCTGATCGGGAACATGCCGATCAACCTGCGCGTCTTTCGCTGGGACGAGCAGCATGGAGACCCCGACGAATGGCGGCAGCTCCGCCGGCGCTGGGATCGGATACACAGCGTCCGCATCGTCCTCGACGGCGCCGGCTTCGTCCTCATCACGCTCGCCGCTCTGCACGCGTAGCGCTCTTCGTCGTCGACTGCCGCCGAGCCGAACTCGGTGCGCGCAGTGGCGCTTCCGAGCTGCATTCTCCGAGAGGAGCACGGGGCCGCTCCATGCCCAACACCCACCGTTGCAGCATGCACTGACGACGAGCTGCTTGGGACGACCGAGCAGGTCGCCCCTGAGTAGCTGAGATGCATCGCGAAAAATTGCGCACCTCACGTCGCTCCGTCAGCTCGTCTTCGGTCCCCGACCCCGAGCGCCTATCCGCGTCGTAGCTCGCTTAGTTAGGATCGACGACAGCCAGCACGCGCCATGGCTCCGGCACGCCCTTCAGGCCCTGAAGGCCGCGGTCTTCAAAGCCGATCCCGGATCCGACCACGAGGTCCTTGACGGTGCTCGATACGAGCACCTCTCCCGGGGCCGCCAGGGCGGCAATGCGCGCGCCGATGTGAACGGCGATGCCGGCTACGTCGTCGTTCGGTAGGACTTCGCATTCCCCGGTGTGCAGGCCCGCCCGCAGGTCGATGTCGATCGCGCGCAGGGGAGCGCGCAGGTCGCAGGCGGCGCGAACCGCGCGCGTCGGCGTGTCGAACAGCGCCAGGAGGCCATCCCCGAGGCTCTTCACGACCCGCCCGCCGTAGTCCTCGACGACCGAACGGCTCGCACGGTCGTGATCCTCGAGGATCGCGCGCCACCGCTGATCGCCCAGCTCAGCGGCTCGCTCGGTCGAGCGCACGATGTCGGTGAAGAGCACGGTCGCGAGCGCACGGCTCGCGGGCGCCTGGCGTCTTTCGCCGACGACGAACTCCTCGATCTCGTCGATGACCGAGTCGGCGTCGCCTGCCCACGGGTACGCGTCCTCGCCGTCGAGCTCGACGAAGCGGGCACCCGGGATCGCTTCTGCGACGGCTCGCCCGTTGCGGATGTGGGAACTCCGGTCACGAGTTCGGTGGAGGACGAGCGCCGGTACGCGGATCGCCTCAAGCACCGGTCGCAGATCGAGCTGCCACGTGCTGCGCAGCAGGCGTCGAATCGTCGTCGGACTCGCGGACATCCGCTCCCAGCGAGCCCACCAGTCGCGGAACTCGCCGTCATCGGCCAGGGTTGGCACCATGACGTCGAGCGCTGGCGCCGTGCCCCATCCGCTGAGCATCGCCTCGTAGCGGCGTTGACCGCGCTCAGGATCGGCGCCACGTGTCACGAACGAGCTGAACAGCACGAGCGAGGCGAACCGGTCCGGAAAGCTCGCCGCGAGCAGGCTGCTGACGATCGCCCCCTCGTTGACGCCGAGAACGGTCGCCCGTTCCGAGCCGACGGCATCGAGCACCGCACGGAAGTCGTCCATGTGGTCGTCGACCGTGCTCTCGCCGCAGACGGGGTCCGAAAGTCCTGATCCACGACGATCGACCAGGATCAACCGCGCGAACTGGGCCAGCCGTTCGAGCGCGCGAGCCTGGACCGGGTGCGTCCAGACGTAGTCGAGGTTGGCGTAGTAGATCGGCGGGACGTTGAGTAGGTCCGGACCCTCCCCTACGACCTGGTAGGCGATGTACTGATCGCCGCTACGGACGTAGCGTGTGCGCGGAGGTCGCACATGCGGATCAGAACACATCGCCCGCGCCTACGCCACTGCCTGATCCGGAATGCGGTTGCGGCGCGCGAGGGCACGCGCGCGAACCTACTGCGTCGTCACCTTCACCTTGCTGCTGGGCGCGAGCCGCGTGCCGACGCTGGGGTTCTGCTTAATCACCATCGCACTGTCCTCCTTCGGGCCCTTCACCTTCCCGAGCTTGCAGTCGGCCTTCTTCAGCGCCTTCTTCGCCTTCTTCAGCTTCTTGCCGACGATCTTCGGGACGACGCAGGCCGGCCCGGTGACCTTGATCACGAACGGATGCGGGGTGATGTTCTGGGGCGTCTGCGACGACGGGCAGGAGTGATTGCCGTTGTCGAACGTCGCTGCCCAGGAGACGGTGTTGGTCTTCCCGGTCGCCGAGCCGACGAGCGGGAGCTTCAGGATGACCTTGCCGGTCGCCGCGCCGGAAACCTTGCGGGCGGGCGAGCCGGGAGCGGCCACCGTCACCTTGAACGTGTCGTGCCCTGAGCTGTCGCCCGGGTCGGAGGACTCCGAGGCCTCGAGCTTCACGGTTTTCGTCGATTTCGCGGTGAGAGTGCCGCCGGAGCCGACACTCGTCCCCGTGAGCTGCACGAAATCGGGGTCGAGACCACCGACGAATGAGCAGTCGCGGAAGGTCGGGCTGTTGGCCGCGCTCGAGAGCGACGCCGCGGACACCGCGAGGGCGGCGACGAGTAGAACGACGAAACCAACGACAAAGTGACGTGTGCGCATCAGTGCGGTACCTCGTATCGATTCGCTGCCCCTCGCTGAAATGGGCTACGCAGCGCGGGCTGCCGTGGTTCGGTCTATCAGGCCCGCGCGGAGGGCGTCGGGCTCGCACGCGCCTAATCGTAACCCCAGGAGACGCTCGAGGAGGCGCTCCGCGACAGGGGCCGGGCTCCTCACGGTACGCCCACGCTGGATCCACCGCGACTGGGTTGTGCTGCGCACGATCTCGGTGATCGCGCTGGCGAGCATCTTCTTAACTCGACGCCTACTCCCTGGCGATTTTCGGGAAACGCACCACCGATTGGTCCAGGAGCCTACGTGCGTCGGGCTAAGCGGTGAGTTTCGCGGCACCGCACGGTCTCGTAGACAACAGACCAGGAAGGAGACGCCCGTGTCAGCAACCGTTCTTGACATGTCCATGTCCCTCGATGGGTTCATCGCCGGACCCAACGCGGGACCCGGCAACGGGCTCGGCGACGGCGGGCAGCGCCTGCACGACTGGGCGTTGACGCGTGCCGACTCCGGCGAAATGGAAGTCGTTCGTACGGGCGTCAACGGCCAAGTCTTCGCCGAGCTCATGTCCACTGGGGCGGTCGTCGCCGGCCGGGGGACGTTTGAGCCCGCTGGCGGCTGGGGCGGCGACCACCACGACAGCGTGCCGATCTTCATCCTCTATCGCCAGGAACCAGGAATCGATATCTCGCGTTGGCCGCTGGTCACTCGTGTGAACGACGTCACGACCGCGATGACTCAAGCCAAGGAGGCTGCGGGCGACGGGAACGTACTGGTCCACGGAGCGGGAATTGCGCGGCTCGCCCTTGCGTCCGGCGTCCTCGACGAGCTTGAGCTGCATGTCATCCCGGTGCTCCTCGGCCAAGGGCGCCGTCTGTTTGACGGCCTCGCTCCCGAGCAGATCGAGCTGCAGCGCACCCGGATCGTCGAGGGAGAGGCCGGTGTAACCCATATGCACTATCGGGTCCAGTACTGAGCTCAGGGGCTCCCAGATACCGTGCTGACAATGAAGGACGTCTCAGGCCGCACGACGCGGGCACCTTGCCTTTCGCCAGAAGCAGGAGCGATCCGGCGGGAATGCGCCGCTTCGCTGCTCGAACGGCTCGACCGCCCCGGGTCGTCACCCCGCGGCCCCGCCTCCGTGCCCCTTTATCTCGGAGCAGGAGCGAGCCCGAGAGTCGCGCTCGCCCACCTTTCCGGCACTACCCCGATCCGTCTCGCGAGCGCCTCCCTTGCCCAGTGACCGACGACAGGGACGTCCTACGGATCCTTTCCGTTGTCTCCGTGGTCGCCCGGCTTGTCACGATCGCTGCGGTGGTGGCGCCGATGATGCGCGCCGGATCGTGAGGTGTCGCCGAACGCAACGATCGTCCCGTTTGAGTCGAGCTTGGTCGTCGGAGGCAAGTACGGCGCGATCTGGGGCGCCGGCCCTGTCCCCGTCTCCACGTACAGGGCGCGACCAACCGCGCTCACACCGCCAAAGGTCGGGCTCCCGAGCGAGAGCTTCGCGATCACGGCCCCGTTCGACGCGCTGCGGGCGGTCAGGATCCCGGCGACTCCCGTGATGCTGTAGACGACCCCGTTCGCGACGCTCACGGGGCTGAAGTTGACTGTCCCGCCGTCGGTGCCGCTCCAGCGGCTCGCGCCACCGCGGCCGAGTGACCACACCTCTCCGTCAGCCGTGTCGTTGCCGTAGATCCGCGTGCCGTCGTACGCGGTCGATCCGAGGATCCCGCCCACGCTCGAGCCCGGCCCGACCATCGTGCTCCAGACGGGCTTCATCGTCGCGCGATCGAGCGCCCAATAGGTGCCGCTCTTCGATCCCTCGCCGACCAGGGGGTGTCCGGCCGGCCCGCGGAAAAGGTTGGGCGAGGCCCCGAAGTCGTGATCGGGGCCGCCGGTTGGAGCATCGAGCTCCCAGACGTCGCCGGCCAGTGACTGGTAGTGCCCGAGGATGCGTCCGTCGCGTGCGGCGAGCATGAGCATCGAATCGGTCGTGCTCGCCGCGGGCGCGTGGTAGGCGTTGCCGGTGCCGACGTACAAGCGCCCGCGCTTGGTGTCGATCGCCGGCGTGCTCCAGACTGCCCCGCCGTCGTCGCCGCGCGGCACCGTGTAGGTGCGCCACCGCTGCGCTCCGGTTCGCTCATTCAGCGCGACGACGCTGCCGCGCGCGCTCGATTCGTCGTTGTTCGGTCCGGAGGTGCCGATGTAGACGGTCCGGTGCCAGTAGATGGGGCTGCCGTACACGTCGGCGCCGGCCGCGCGACCGAGCACGACATCCCAGCGCAGCTTGCCGGTGCGAAGGGAGAGCGCCACAAGTCGCGGGCTGCCGACCTGTGCGATCGGAACAAACGCCGTCGGCCCGCCGGGCGCCGCGAGGTCGATCGCCGCAGAGCCGTTGATCTGCTCCCCGACGTTCCGTGACCAGCGCAGCTTGCCGCTCACGGCGTCGAGCGCGTAGATCGTCCCGAGGCTCGTGCCAGCGACAAGCGTCCCATTGGCGACGACCGGTGTGCCGGTGAAGTCCCCGTTCGTCGAGCTGAACGTCCACGCGCGACCGAGGCCGGCGAGCGCGCTCGCACTCGGTCCCGCGCGACCGGCACTGCGCGAGTTCGCGAGGTCGTGACCGTAGAGCGGCCAGTCGGCGGCCGCGGACGAAGGACCTGCGAGCGCGATCGCTGCCGCAATGAGCGCGCGCGAGATCGCATTCCGCTTCATGTTTCACCCCCTGCGCATTGCTGTGCTAGGACACTATCACGCGAGAGCTAGTTCGGTAGCACACTCTGTTAGGCTGCGGTCGTGGATCTACCCGCGTTCCAGCTGAATCGTGATGGCGATGTGCCGCTCGGCACCCAGCTCGCCTGGCAGATCCAGGCGTTGATCACCGGTGGACGACTGCGTCCGGGCGAGCAGCTTCCGAGCGTGCGCCGGCTCGCCGAGGTGGCGGGCGTGAACGTGAATACGGTCCGTTCGGTCTACGAGCGCCTCGAGGGCGAAGGGTTCGTCGTGACTCGTCACGGGCGCGGAACCTTCGTCGCTGAGAATGTGCCGCAGTTAGACCCTGGTGCCGTCGCCGCACGCGTCTACGCGAGCTCAGGGTCCCCGCCGACGCGCGCAGAGCTCAGGGAGCAGATCTCGCTGCTTGAGAGCCAGCTCGGGCCGACTGGAAAGCCAGCGTCTGAGCGGCCGAGCCCCGGGCCGCGGATCCTCGCGACCGACGAACTCCTCGCAGTGCGCGATGAGCTTGCGAGCCGACTGGATCAGCTCGACGCGATGCGCGATGAGCTCGTCGAGCTCCTGGCCTCGATCCGGATCGCGATCGGCGAGGAAAACGCGGAGCAGCTCGCGGACAAGACCAGGCCCGGTCGCGCACCCACACGGGTGACGACCGTGCGACCACGTCCCGCGGCGGGGCGCTGAGCGCGGCGGCCACGTCGCGGTGAGCGCGGATGGGAAGAACGTCTACGGCGCTTCGGACGCTACCTGAGGCGCCCGCGCTTCCGCTCCTCGCCGATTAGCGGGAGCGAGGCGGCGCCTATCGCGAGTTAGGTTCGACCTCCGAATTCCTCGCCTACGGCACTCGTGATTCCCTCGGCGTCAAGCGAGAGGAATGTCGCCATCCCAGAGAGCGGACGTCGGTTCTACTCGCGAGCGCTATGACCGAGTCGAATCAGCGGGGGCTCGATCCCCCGCCGTCGCCTCACTCTCGCGAAGCCAAAGCGCGGGCCGCCACCATCAAGCTTTGAACCCGCGTGCGTGCGTGCGGCGAGCTCACCAGCAACACCAGCGATAAACGCCTCCCGAAGCTCATCGTCGTCGAGTACCGACTGGCCCCACTCAACCGCTTTCGCCGGCCCCGCGAGCTCGGCAATTGCAGTGATCCTGAAGAGCGCGAAGTGCAACCCCTCCGCAATTCCAGCCCTGCGCGCAGTGGCTATCTCATCCATGTTGAACTCTCACGTATCTATCGCACTCGGCACCATTGCGCTAACCAAGCGGACGCAGGCCCAACGCGATCAGTGCCGCGAACACAAGCAACAGCAAAACGTCGAGGGCGAGGATTTCCATCTGCTGGTGATGCCCGCGAGCAAGCCGAGCGAAGCTCGTACATCCGTCGAGGATGGTCGACCACGGGGTACAAACGGACGCTCGGACGGTGGATTGCTCGACCGCGATCGACGGGCGCTCGAGCGCAGGCTGGAGTGGCTACATGCCGCTAATTCTGAGAACGGCACTCCGCCGCAGCGTGCCCCTGTCCCACGAGGCTGTTTCACACACCCCTGCTGTCCGGCCTCTTCAAGACGATCTGGGCATGCCCCAGAACTTCATTCCGTGTGACCGCGAACAGGAGTTGTTGCTGCCGCCGAGCCTGCGCGAATGGCTGCCCGATGGGCACCTGGCGTGGCTCGTACTCGACGCCGTAGCGGCAATGGACCTGACGGCGTTCTACGCCGCCTACCGCGGTGATGGCTGGGGCCGGGCGGCCTACGAGCCCTCGATGATGGTTGCGCTGCTGCTCTACGCCTACGCCAAGGGCGAGCGCTCGGCGCGCCAGATCGAGGCGCGCTGTCACGAGGATCTCGGCTACCGCGTGATCTGCTAACTCTCCGGCTGCTGCTTGAGCTTCGGTCTCGCTGACGCTTTGCGCGAACGCGGAAGGGGCGCGCCCGAGGCCGACTAGCGCTTCGCATGGAAAGCTCGAGGCGAATCGCTTACGCTCGCGCCCCATGGACGGTGGAATCGAGAACCCCCGGACGGGTCAGCGGATGACCTTCGTCACCGACCGGCCCGAGCTGCTCGAAATCGACACGATCAACCCGCCGACGGAGGTGCGGGAGCCCGAGCACGTTCATCCGAAGCAGGAGAGCGGCGCGCGTGTGAGTGCGGGCTCGCTGCGCTTCGAGGTCGACGGTGTCGAACGCTCAGTCGGACCGGGCGAGGCCATAACGATCCCGGCTGACACGCCGCATCACTTCTGGAACGACGGAGATGGTGCCGCGCACGCGGTTCAGTGGTTCCGGCCGGCACTGAAGACGCGCGCCTTCTTCGAGACCCTCTTCGCGCTCGCAAATGACGGCAAGCTCGACGCGAAAGGGATGCCGAGCCTGCTTCAGATAGCGGTGATGATCCCCGAGTTCTCCGACGAGCTCAGGCCTACTAGCCCGCCGTGGGCGCTCCAACGGGCAATCAGCGCAACTCTCGCTCCGATCGCACGCCGTCGTGGCTATAGCCCGTACTACGGGCAGAGGGCTTCGTCGCTCTGACGGTCGGCCGTCCCGTTGGTGCTTTGAACGGGTGTTGCGTTGAGGCGCTGCCGGATTTCGATCGTTCGGGCATCGTCGCGGAGCAGTTTCGCGTGCTCGTTCCATGCCGCAATTTCGTCGTGGGGCAGCGCCCGGTGGGTTCGGCGCGGACTGCAGGCTCTACCGGTGGGGGGCGCCGCGCCTACGCGTCGCGCGCGGTCGAGCCCGTGACCGAGCCGTGCAGGGTCTCCGGCGCGATGTCGGCTCCCGGCGGCCCGTACATGGGCTCTTTCCCGAGGAACTTAGGGACGATCGCAGTCGCCGGAGGCGCATTCAGGGCCGCGCGGTTGCGGGCGATGGCTCCCGTGCTCCCGGCGACCCCTGAACGGGTGGGTCCCACAGCGCACGAAGTGCGGCAACGACGCCAGCGGCGCCGAGACCGTCGCGTACCCCGGGCCACGGTGCGCTCGCGACGCGCCGGGCGCCCGCCAGCACCCGGTCGGGAAGTAGACACGGCGCGAGTCCGCCCCCTGGTTGACCACGGGTGCGACGAGTACATCCGGGCCGAGGAGCCATTCCTCGTCCTGCTGGGCCGCGCGCGGGTCGTACGGGTACTGGAGCCAGAGCGGCCGCGTCACGGGCATCCCGGTCCGGTCTGCCGCGCTCCAGAGCTTCAGGATCAGCGGTTCGGCCCGCCGGTGCAGGCGCGCGATCGCGTCGTAGATGCGGACCGTCTGGCGGTCGAAAGACCATGGGGTGTGGGTCCCCGCCTGCGCCGACCCGTGGAGCCGGAACGTCGGCGAGAGCGCGGCCCACTCCGCCCAGCGGATGAGCAGCTCCTTGGTCGTCGGCTGGTACGGGCCGATATCGAAATAGCCGCCGATGTCGGTGTTGTAGCCGTAGGCCCCGCCAACAGCGCGGTTGAGCATGTCGGTGGTGAGGGAGGCGAGGCCCGAGGAGCGGCTCCAGTCGGTCGTCTCGTCGCCGGGAAAGTTCGACAGCTCGTACGCCGCCGAGCCGGGCGTGCCGGAGTAGCCGGATCTCGTGTACCAGAAGATCTTCCGGCCGGGATGGCTGCGCTCGTATGCATCCAGGAATCGGCGCGTCACCCAGTGATAGACGACCGGGTAGCGGTTGTGCATCGTCGCCCCGGTCTGACCGTTGGCGAAGTGCATGTCGACCTGCACCTGCTCGCCGAAGTCCTGCATGAAGCCGTCGGCGCCGAGATCGAGGCCTTCCTTCAACCGGCCGTCCCACCAGCGCACGGTCTTTGGATCGGTGAAGTCGAAGAGGACCGCCGGGACGTTGAAGTTCGAGCCGAACACATACGGCGCGCCCGCTGCGTTCTTCGTCGTGTAGCCGTGGACGATCGCGTCCTGGTAGGCGCCGGGCGCGTCGGTCCCGGAGTCGCCGGACTGGTCGGCGAACGCACGGAAGTAGAGGAGCGCGCGCACGCCGAGCTGGTGCAGCCGGTTGATCACCCCGCGGAGCTCGCTGCGGTCGTGGTAGTACTGCCAGCCCTCGATCCGGTACGCGCTGATGTGAATGTCCCCGCCGGCGATGTGCTCCAGGTCCGACTGGACGGAGGCCTTGTAGCTGGCGGATGATTCCGTGAACACCCGGACGAGCCGATCCATCTGCGGGTCGACGCCCCATTCGGGCGGGACGTGCTGGCGCCCGCTCATCGCCGTCAGCGTCCTGATGGCCCGCGGCGGGTCCCCGGGCGCCACCACGTAGTCGAGCGCGGGCGCCGCGACGTTGACCTGCCAGGCGTCGGGGCGGTCTGAATCCATGCGCCAGCGAGACAGCTCGTCACGCGTCAGCAGGAACCCGTACTGGTGCGAGGAGAAGAACTCGGACTGGACGTAGTACGCGGCCGTCGAGCCACTCGGGAAGAGGTAGCCGGGCCCGTTGAGGCCGGGCGTGGGCGTCACGATCGGCTGGAGCTCCCCGGCGCCGGTGTTCTCTTGCTCGACCCAGTTGTAGAAGCTCCGTCCGCGCTGGTCGAGCGCATCGTGGCGGCCGCCGAAGCCGTGGAAGGCCTCGCTCCCGCCCGATGAAAACGAGTCGCCCATCGTCGCGACACCGGTCGCAGGATCCGGCCGGACAGAGACCCGCAGCGAGCCGGTTCGCGACGGCACGATCGTCACAACGAGCGTGCGACCGGTCGGATCGCTCGTCGAGACGACCAGTCGCACGCCCCCGCCGGCGCGCACGGCGCCGATCACGCGACGAGCCGAGAACATCGTGCCGGCTTCGGTCCCGGACAGCTCGTTGCCGTTCCACTGCGATCCGGGGTACTGGAAGTCGCGCGCCTGGCCGACGGTGAAGA
The DNA here is from genome assembly GCA_019246335.1 of Actinomycetota bacterium. Classification (GTDB taxonomy): domain Bacteria; phylum Actinomycetota; class Thermoleophilia; order Solirubrobacterales; family Thermoleophilaceae; genus AC-37. The sequence continues at coordinate 10,358 of JAFAQQ010000095.1, forward strand.
TGAAAGGCGCGTAGAGGGTCGGTCGCGTCTGGGTGTCGTTGCCGAGCGGGATCGGACTGGGCGTGGGCGGGATCACAAGCGGCGACTGGCTCGTGTTCGGGGTCTGCGCGATCACCGCGCGACCGCGCTGGTCGACGAAGGTCATCCGGAACGGATCTCGTACGACGATCGCGCCCGCGCCAGGTCCGCTGACCGTGATCCGTTGCGGTCCGATTGCGACCGATCCACTCGCGAGGGTGGGGCAGCCGGCGACGACGCCCGCGGCCGTGAGGGCTGCCAGCCCTGCGCTGAAATGCTTTCCGCAGGCGATCTGAGGCACACTAACCCGTGTCTCGCGGGACCGCCTCAGCGGGCTCCGGAGACGAGCGAGGGGCCTCGACTAGCATCGGCCCCGCGTGAAGCACCCCGGACTCGCGGCCGCCGACGAGAAGATGCGCGCAGCGGGCGTGCCCGAGGCGGCCCGTCGCGCGTTCGGCGACCTGTACGAGCAACTGGTGTCGGGCGACTCCTTCGAGCTCCCGGGCGACGAGCTCGAGCCGGTCGAGTCGATCCGCTCGCTCGACGACATCCGGGAGGACGCGCCACCTGAGATGCTCGACCGCGCCGTCCTCATCAAGCTGAACGGCGGCCTGGGCACGAGCATGGGGCTCCACGCACCGAAGTCCCTAATCGAGGTGAAGCCAAGACACAGCTTCCTCGACCTGAGCGTGCGGCAGGTGCTCGCCCTTCGCCGCACCCACGGGGCACGCCTGCCGCTCGTCCTCATGAACTCGTTCTCGACCCAGGCCGCGACGCTGGCGGCGCTCGTTGCCTATCGCGACCTGGAGGTGGACGTCCCCGTCGACTTCCTGCAGAACCGTGAGCCGAAGCTCCGCGCCGACGACCTGCACCCAATGGACTGGCCCGCCGACCGCGCGCTCGAGTGGTGCCCGCCGGGCCACGGCGACCTCTACGCTGCGCTGCTCGGCTCGGGGATGCTCGACGCGCTCCTCGCGCAGGGCTACCGGTACACGTTCGTGTCGAACGTGGACAACCTCGGCGCCGTCCTCGAGCCCCGCATCCTCGGGCTCATGGCGCGCGAGCAACTCCCGTTCGTGATGGAGGTCGTCGAGGGCACGGCGGCCGACCGCAAGGGCGGCCACATCGCGCGCCGCGACGGCCGGCTCGTCCTACGCGAGACGGCCCAGGTCCCCGACGGCGACGAGTCGTTCGCCGATTACCGGCGCTGGCGCTACTTCAACACCAACTCGCTCTGGATCGACCTCGAGGCGCTGCGGGAGCGGGGCGTCCCCCGCCTTCCGCTGATCGTGAACCGCAAGACGGTCGACCCCTCCGACGGGAGTACTCCGCACGTGCTCCAGCTCGAGACCGCGATGGGCGCGGCGCTCAGCTCGATCGAAGGCGCGCAGGCCGTCGCGGTTCCACGCGCGCGATTTGCGCCCGTGAAGACGACGAACGAGCTGCTCGTCGTGCGGTCGGACGCATACGCGCTGCGCGACGAGGACGCGCGACTCGAGATCGCGCCGGCGCGGCGGCAGCCGACTCCGCCGGTGGTCGACCTCGACCCGCGCTTCTACAAGCTGCTCCCGGACTTCGAGTCGCGCTTTCCCGCCGGTCCGCCGTCGCTGGTGGGCGCCGAGCGCCTCACCGTCCGCGGCGACGTGACCTTCGCCGCCGGTACGGTCGTCTCCGGCGAGGCGGAGATCGAGGCGTGATGCACACGCTCGCGCGTGATCCCTGGTAACCGCCTTCAGCCGGCGAGCTCGAGAGGCAGCTCGCGCGCGCCGATCAGCGGCGGCAGCGCGGGCGGCGGCGCCCGGACCGCCAGCGAGCCGACCGCTTCCGCCCCGAGGTCGAGCGCCCCCAGCGACCACCGTTTGGGATCGTCGCCGGCCGCCGCGACGAGGGTAGGCGCCTCGTCGTCCACGGACACGACCACCTCGCGCAGTGGACGAGCGAGCCCCGACCCGATCGCCTTCAGGTACGCCTCCTTCCGCGTCCAGCAGCTGTAGAAGGCGCGCAGGCGGTCCTCGCCGTCGAGCTCCGCGATCCTCGCCGCCTCCGACGGTGCGAAGCGGGTGTCGACGATGCGCTCGAGGCCGTCGCGAGGGACCAGGCGCTCGACATCGACGCCGAGCGGGGCGCCCCGTGCGAGCGCGACGATGCAGAGGTCCCCGGTCGTCGAGACGCTGAACTCGAGCCCGCGGCCCTCTGTGAGCACCGGCTTGCCGCCCGGCCCGAGCGCGAGCTCGAGCGACGCCGCCGGCCGGCCGGTGGCGCGCGCCAGGGCGATGCGAAGGGCCGTGCGTGCAACGACGCGTCGCCGGCGCCGGTCATCCGGACCGCCCGCGCTCAGCTCGCGTTCGTCGGTAGCGAGCATCGGCTGCGCCCGCTCGATCCACGCCTGCGGCTGCCGAAGGTCGACCCGCCAGACATCGATGTCGACGTGCGGCGTCCTCGTCGGGCGGAGTGTATGCGCGCCACGCCGCGGGGAACCGTCGTGAAGGTACGGTCCCCTCCCGTGTCCGGGCTCCTGAAGGGTCGCCGCCCGGCGGCCGTCGCCGCGGCCGTCCTCGCGCTCTACGGCGCCTGGATCGGCGCGTACCTCGCCAAGGGCGGCGACGTCCGTGACTTCATCCGGATCGGGACGTACTTCATCGCGGTCGGCGGGAACCGCAGCCGAGAGATACGGCTCGACCCCGGCTACCGGCCGCCGGCGAACCAGAGCTCGGGCCATACCCGCAACGGCTACGACGGCCAGTTCGCGTATTACATCGCGCTCGACCCGCGGAACGCCCGCTACTTCCTCGATCTGCCCGCGTACCGCTACGCGCGCGTCCTCCAGCCGATGGCCGTCCGCGCCCTCGCCCTCGGCAACCGCGGGGCGGTTCCCTGGCTGCTGCTGGTGGTGAACTGGCTCGCCATCGGGGGCGGTACGTGGGCGCTGGCCGCGTGGCTGCGGCGACGCGGGCTCTCGCCCGCGGGGGCCGCGCTCTACGCGCTCCTGCCGGGCACCTTCGTGGGCCTCCAGCGCGACCTGACCGAACCGCTCGCGTACGGGCTCGCGATCGCTGCGATCCTCGTGCTCGACGGGAGGGAGAGGTGGCGCCTCCCGGCGGGGGCGGCGCTGTTCGCGCTCGCCGGCCTCACCCGCCAGACCACGCTCGTCTTCCCGCTCGTCTACGCGGTCTTGCTCGCGGTGCGCGGCGGAATTCCCGGATCGGCGCACGCGGATGCCGCCCCCTCCTGGCGGCGGGGCGCCGCGCTGATCGCGATCGCCGCCGGGCCGTACGTCGCCTACTCGGGGTTCCTCCTCGCGTGGCTTGGATCGACGGGGCTGGGGCCGAACACGACGAGGATCCCGTTCGGCACGCTGTTCGCCCCGCCGTTCGGACTCTGGCACCAGGGGATCGCGTTCGCGTTCGTGGTCGTCCCCGCCGCCGCCGCGGTCGTCGCACTGGCGCCGCGGCGGTCGCTCGCGAATCCGCTTTGGCTGCCGTGGCTGGCGCTGCTCGCAAACTTCCTGGTGAACATCGTCTTCTACGGCGACTACCAGGCGACGACCTACACGGCCGCGAGCCGGCTCGGGATCGGAACGATGATCTCGGCGCTCCTCTGCCTTCCCTACGCGGGCGGCGCGGTGCGAGTTCGGCGAGTCTGGCTGGCCGCAGCGGCGGCGGTCGCCATGAGCCCCCTGCCGGTGGTCGCCGTCTACGGGTTCACGAACGCGCGGGTGCCGGGCTGACGCAATCCGTCGGGCGCCGTCAGAGAACCGTCGGGCGGCCCCGCGCCTCCGGATTCGCGACCATAGCGACGCCTTGCGGTTCCTGGTCGATGGGATGAACGTCATCGGGTCGCGCCCGGACGGCTGGTGGCGCGACCGTCCGGCGGCGATGCGGCGGCTGGTGGGCGAGCTCGGCGATCTCGCGCGCACGACCGGCGACGAGATCGCGGTGGTGTTCGACGGGAGGCCGCTCGAGCCGGCGCCGACCGCGCCAAACGTCGAGGTGGCCTTCGCGGCGGGCCCCGGTCGCGGCGCCGCCGACGACGAGATCGCGCGGCGGGTGACCGAAGTCGAGGACCCGGCCGACATCGTGGTGGTCACCTCGGACTCCGAGCTCGCTGACCGCGTCCGCCGCCGCGGCGCCTCGGTCGAGGGGGCGGGCGCGTTTCGCAGGCGCCTTCGGGGCGGAGCCGGGTAGCGGGCCGGCGCCGCCCGGGGACCGACCGTTCCCGAGCCGGCTAGGAGCCGTCCTCGACCCAGCTCGGGATGTCGACGTCGCCGAGCGGGTTCGCGCTGCTGCTGCGGTCGGCGGCTCTCCTGGTCACGCGCGGCTCCGAGTCCGTGCGCCGGCCGACGGTCGGGACGCGCAGGTCCTCGAGCATCCGGCGGTGGCCGGCCTGCACCTCTCGCAGGATGCGATCGGCCTGGCCCTCGAGCGACGCCGCGAGCTGGCGCAGGCCGCCGCTGATCACCTGGGTCTGCGCGAGGACGTCGTTGGCCGCCTGCTCGGCGCCCTTGATCCTCTCCTCGGCCTCCTTGCGCGCGATCTCGCCGATCCGGACCGCCTCGGTCTGCGCCTGCTCGCGCGCGCGGGCGAGCTCGCGCTCGGCGTCCTGACGCATCCGCTTGGCGTCGCGCTCGGCGTCGCGCTTCAGCTCGCGCGCCTCACGTTCGGCCTTGCCCGCTATCTCATCCGCGGCGTGCTCGGCCGCGGTGACGATCGCGGCGACCTGCCCGGCGGCGAGCTCCGCAGCCGACAGCGGTGGGCGTGGCGTGCTCACGCTCGGCCGATGGTCCCAGGAGCGTTGGACGGAAAGTGCCGCACAGGCGCCATATAACGTAAACGCGCGATGGCGGAAAGGTACGACCCGAAGGCGATCGAGGCCCGGTGGCAGCAGGTCTGGGCCGACGAGCGCACATGGGAGGTGGCGAACGAGACCGCGCCCGGAGTCGAGCGCTCGTACGTGCTCGAGATGCTGCCGTATCCCTCGGGCGAGCCGCACATGGGTCACCTGAAGTGCTACTCGATCGGAGACGCGATCGCCCACTTCCGGCGGCGACGCGGGATGCGCGTCCTGCACCCCATGGGCTACGACGCGTTCGGACTGCCCGCCGAGAACCACGCGATCAAGACCGGTCAGCATCCGCGCGACTCCACCGCCGAGTCGATCGCGGAGTTCAAGCGGCAGTTCCTGGAGTGGGGGATCTCGATCGACTGGACGCGCGAGTTCGGCACCCACGAGCCGCGGTACTACCGCTGGACGCAGTGGATATTCCTGCGACTGCTGGAGCGCGGTCTGGCCTACCGGCAAGAGGCCGCGGTCAACTGGTGCCCCAAGGACCAGACGGTGCTGGCGAACGAGCAGGTCGTCGATGGCCGCTGCGAGCGCTGCGGCACGCCCGTCGAGGCCCGCCAGCTCGAGCAGTGGTTCCTGAAGATCACCGACTACGCCGACCGCCTGCTCGACGACCTCGCGACGGTCGAGTGGCCCGAGCACGTGGTCACAATGCAGCGCAACTGGATCGGGCGCTCGGAGGGAGCCCAGGTCGTCTTTCGCTGCGACGCGCTCGGCGCCGACTACCCCATCTTCACCACCCGGCCCGACACGCTGTTCGGCGCCACGTTCTTCGTCATGGCGCCGGAGCACCCGGACGTGATCCGGCTGGTGGAAGGGACCGAGCGCGAGGCCGAGGTCCGCGACTACGTGAACCGGGCCGTCCGGGAATCCGCTGAGGAGCGCGGCGCGGAGGCACGCGAGAAGACCGGGGTGCCGCTCGGCCGCACGGTGACGAACCCGGTGAACGGCGAGGAGATCCCGATCTTCGTCGCGGACTACGTGCTGATGGAGTACGGAACCGGCGCGATCATGGCGGTTCCCGCGCACGACGAGCGCGACTTCGAGTTCGCGCGCAGGTTCGGCCTGCCGGTGCGCCGCGTGATCGACTGCGAGGGCGAGCTGCCGTGCACCGGCGACGGCGCGATGGTGAACGGCGGCCGCTTCGACGGGCGGCACAACCGCGAGGCGTTCGCGCAGATCGTCGAGTGGCTCGAGTCCGAGGGGCGCGGCCGGCCGGCCGTGAACTACAAGCTGCGCGACTGGCTCGTGTCCCGGCAGCGCTACTGGGGGTGCCCGATCCCCGTCGTCCACTGCGATCGCTGCGGGCTCGTCCCTGTCCCGGACGAGGACCTGCCGGTCGAGCTGCCCGACGTCGAGGACTACGCTCCGCGCGGGCGCTCCCCGCTGGCCGCGGCCGAGGACTGGGTCCGGGTGCCCTGCCCGCGGTGCGGCGAGGAGGCGCGGCGCGAGACCGACACGATGGACACCTTCGTGGACTCGTCGTGGTACTTCCTGCGCTACTGCGACGCGCTCAACGACACCGCCGCGTGGGATCGCGCCGTGGTCGACGCCTGGATGCCGGTGGACCAGTACATCGGCGGCGTGGAGCACGCGATCCTCCACCTGATGTACGCGCGCTTCTTCGTGAAGGCGCTCGCGGACATCGGGCTCGTTGGCTTCCAGGAGCCCTTCGCGCGGCTCTTCACCCAGGGGATGATCACGCGCGAGGGCTCGAAGATGTCCAAGTCGCGCGGCAACGTCATCAGCCCGCGCGACTACGTGGACCGCTACGGCGCGGACACCGCGCGCTGCTACATCCTCTACATCGGGCCGCCGGACCAGGACGCCGACTGGTCCGACGAGGGCGTGGGCGGCATCCACCGCTTCCTCGCGCGGCTCTGGCGGATCGCGTCGGATGTCGCCGAGCGCGCGCCGGGGGCGGCGGCGGGCGCTGCGCCGAGCCCGCTCCTGCGCAAGGCCCACTGGGCGATCGACAAGGTCACGTCCGACCTCGGCGAGCGATTCGCGTTCAACACCGCGATCGCCGCCGTGATCGAGCTCGTGAACGACGCGTACCGCTACAGGGAGGAGCTGGTCGCCGGCGGGGAGGCCACCGCGGCGGACCTCAGGTTCGCCGTGGCCACCGCGGGATCGCTGATCTTCCCGTTCGCGCCCCATCTGGGCGCCGAGGTCTACGAGCTCATGACCGGCCGGCGGGTATGGGAGGAGCCATGGCCGGAGGCGGATCCAGCTCTCCTCGTCGCGGAGGAGGTCGAGCTCGTCGTGCAGGTGAACGGGAAGCTCCGCGACCGCGTGCGCGCGCCCGCGGGCGCGGCCGAGGAGGAGCAGGAGCGGCTTGCGCGGGAATCGCCGCGGGTCGCGGCGCAGCTCGACGGCTCCGACGTCGTGAAGACGGTTGTGGTGCCCGGCAAGCTCGTCAACTTCGTGGTGCGCTAGCGGGGAGCCGTGGCGGGCCGTCCCTACGTCGCGGTCGCTGGCTCGGGCGCCGCGCCGCCGGAGGACATCGAGGCGGCCGAGGAGGTCGGACGGCGGCTCGGCGAGCGGGGCGCCGTGGTGGTCTGCGGCGGACTGGCGGGCGTGATGGAGGCCGCGTGCCGCGGAGCGAAGTCGGCGGGCGGCGCGACCCTGGGGGTCCTCCCCGGCCTGGACCGCACCGACGCCAATTCGTTCGTCGACATCGCCGTTCCGACCGGGCTCGGCGAGGCGCGCAACGCCCTGGTGGTCCGGGCGGCCGACGCGCTGATCGCTGTTGGAGGGGCGTGGGGCACCCTCTCGGAGATCGCCCTGGCGTTGAGGGCGGGAAAGCGCGTGGTCGGGATCGGCACCTGGGAGCTCGCGCGCGGCGGCGTGGCCGTCGAGGGAGTCATCGCCGCCGGCGGGCCGGAGGAGGCCGTGGCGCGCGCGCTCGAATGAGGCGCTTGGCGCGGCGGGCTATCCGCGCTCGCCCTCGGATGCCGGCGGCGTGAGCGTCTGGCGGTCGCGCTCGTCGAACTCGATTCGCTCGCCCCGGACGTCCTCGTCTCCGATGCCGGCGCGCCCCCGCCTCGTGGCAAGCCGCGCTCCGCCCCAGACGACCAGGATCGCCGCGGCGATCGGGATCGCTGCGATCGGGGCGCCGATCGCCAACGCGCCGCCCACCACGGCGCCGAGCAGGACCAGAGCGAGAATCGTGCCTGCGATGCCGGACACGCTGTCTCCATACCCGCCCGGGTAGGGGCGCAGTCTCACCTACAGCAGGGTCTGCCCGAGCAGGAAGACGTTGAGGGCCACGATCAGGCCCGCGGCCGCGGCGGCGGCGAAGGTGGTGACGCGGCGGTTAACCAGCTCGCCCATGACGTCGCGGCGACGCGTCAGCGCCACCAGCGGAATCAGCGCGAACGGGATTCCGAACGAGAGCACCACCTGGCTGATCACGAGCGACCGAGTGGGGTCCAGGCCGATCGCGAGCACGACGAGCGCCGGGCCCATCGTCACGAGCCGCCGCAGGACGAGGGGGACCGTCCGCTTGATGAACCCCTGCATGACGACCTGGCCCGCGTACGTCCCGACGCTCGAGCTCGCGAACCCGGAGGCGAGCAGGGCCAGGGCGAACGCGAGCGCCGCGCCCGAGCCGAGCATGCTGCGGAAGTGGCTGTGGGCGCTCTCGATCGTGCTCACGTCATGGGCCGCCGTGCCGTGGAAGACGGCGGCGGCGATCACGAGCATCGTCATGTTCACGAGGCCCGCGACGCCCAACGCGATCCCCACGTCGATCCACTGGAAGCGCATCAGGCGGCGCCGCTCCTCCCGCGTTCTCACCTCGATCCGGTTCTGTGTGAGCGCCGAATGCAGGTAGATCACGTGCGGCATCACCGTCGCGCCGAGGATTCCGACCGCCAGCAGCACGCTGTCTGAGCCGTCGAAGCCCGGAACGAGTCCGCGCGCCACCGAGCCGACGTCCGCGTGGATCTTCAGGACGTTGTAGAGGAAGCCGAGCAGGATCACCGACATGAGCGCGACGATCGCGAGCTCGAAGCGCCGGTATCCGCGCTGCTGGAGGCCGAGGATCCCGAACGCGACGACCCCGGTGACGAGCCCCGCGGTGACGAGCGGCATCCCGAACAGCAGGTTCAGCGCCACCGCGGCGCCGACGAACTCCGCGAGGTCCGTGGCCATCGCGATCAGCTCGGCCTGCACCCACAGCCCCCAAGTCAGCGGCCGTGGCAGGTGCTCCCGGCAGAGCTCGGGCAGGTTTCGCCCCGTGGCGATGCCGAGCTTCGCCGAGAGGCTCTGGATCAGCATCCCCATCAGGTTCGCGAGCAGGATCACCCATAGGAGGACATAGCCGTGGGAGGCGCCGCCGGCGATGTTGGTGGCGAAGTTCCCGGGGTCGACGTACGCGATCGCCGCGACGAAGGCCGGACCGAGGAGCGGCAGCGTGCGGCGTAGCGGGCCGCGACTCGAGAGCCGTTCGAGGTGAGTCGGGGTGGGCAGCGCGACGGCGGTGCCGCCGGGCTCGCCGGTCGGGGGCGGCGGCGGCGCGGGCGGTGTCATCGGTCCACCTCCACGCGCATGCGTCCCGCGAGCGCGCCACCGATTACCTGCACCTGCTCCCCGAAGCGGGCGAATAACGGGCCGCCGAAGGGCTGCTTGTCGACGATCTCGAACTCGTCTCCCGGCGCGATGCCGCGCTCCGCCAGGTACCGGAGCATTCCCGGGTCGCTGTCGGAGATCCGCACGAAGGTGCCGCGCCCGCCCGGCTCGAGCGATTCGAAGGTCGCGGTGCGGTCCTCCTCGACCTCGAGCTCGCGTGTCGGGATCGGGTCGCCGTGGGGATCGCGCTTCGGGTCCCCGAGCTTGCGGGCGATCAGCTCCTCGAGCTCCTCTGACAGGACGTGCTCGAGGACCTCGGCCTCGTCGTGAACGCGGTCCCATGGCACGCCGAGCGATTCCGCGAGGTAGAGCTCGAGCAGGCGGTGGTGGCGGAGCACCTCCAGCGCCACCTCGACGCCGCGGTCGGTGAGTTCCACCCCCCTGTAGGGCGCGTGGCGCGCGAGGCCGAGGTCGTCCAGGCGCCTGACCATCGCCGAGGCCGAGGCGGGGGTGACCCCGAGCCGCTCGGCGACGGCGTTGTTCGAAACCGGCCCGTCGGACTCGGCGGCGAGCGCGTAGATCGCCTTGGCGTAGTCCTCGACCGCCGAGGAGGTGGCTGTGCCGGTTTGCAGGTTCATTTGATGTGGAGGCGCTGGTCGCCGGGTTAGGAATTATGGCACACCTAAATTTAGATTTCGACGCGGCGTCGCCGGCGGCGCGCCGGAAGCCGCCTCGACCAGCCGGCTCGCCCTACACTCGCCCGCGCATGGCGGCGGCAGGCGAAGTCGCGCGGCGGCGCGTGGTGGTCACCGGTTCCGTGCAGGGCGTCTTCTTCAGGGATTCGACCCGGCGGGCCGCCGAGCAGAGGGGGGTCGCGGGATGGGTCGCGAACCGCCCCGACGGCAGCGTGGAGGCGGTGTTCGAGGGCGATCCCGATGCCGTCCGATCGATGGTCGAGCTCTGCCGGTCGGGTCCCGGCCGCGCCGAGGTCGAGCGTGTCGAGGAATCCGAGGAGGAGCCGGAGGGGCTCAGCCGGTTCGAGGTGCGCTGAGGGCTGTCTCCCGGCGGGATCGGCGGCACCGGCCGGCCTCCGACTCGGCCTCCGCCTCCGCGGTGGCGAATCGTTGCTGTCCCGTCGCCGAAGCGTTACCCAGGTAACCCACGGGTCACGATTCGCCGCTTAGCCTCCTCGCATGGATCGCGAGAAGCTCAGGCTCGCCGGTTACGGGGTCGCCGCCGTGCTCGTCGTGGTGCTCGGAGCGCGGATGCTCGGCGGCGGCGATGCCGGTGGCGGCTCCTCCGGCCTGATGGTCGACGCCGGACCGACGGCAGCGCACCCGCCGCCCGCCGCGGGTGGTGCGCGCGGAGCCGGCATGGGCGGAGGAAGCGCGCTCGTGCAGGTCGCGGGCGAGGTGAACCGTCCGGGCGTCTACCGCGTGCCCGCGGGCGCCCGGGTCTCGGACGCCGTGCAGAAGGCCGGTGGGCTCACATCGAACGCGGAGCAGGCGGGCATCAACCTCGTCGCGCGCGTGCAGGACGGGCAGCAGGTGATCGTCCCCCGAAAGGGCGCAGGGCCCGCCCCGGTCGCGGGTGGCGCGACGGCGGCGGCCGGCGGTACCGGTGGTGCGTCGGGGTCGGGCCCGGTCAGCCTCTCTTCGGCCACGGCCGCCCAGCTCGAGGCGCTCGACGGTATCGGCCCGACGCTCGCCCAGCGGATCGTCGCGTACCGCCAGGCCCATGGCGGGTTCCGCTCGATCGACGAGCTCCGGCAGGTGCAGGGGATCGGCGAGAAGCGCTTCGAGATGCTGAGGAAATCGATCACCCCGTGAACGATGCCGGTGCTGCGCACGGCCGGACGCCTGGAAGCGATCGGCCGCTCCGCTCACCGGGCGCGGCGCCAACTCGGAGCTGTCGTCCACGCCGCCGGCCGCGCGGCTCGCGGCAGGCCGCACCATCTAGGAGCGGCAGCTGTCGCCGCGGGACTTGCGCTGTGCGCGCGGCCCTCGCTCGCCGCTGCCCTCGCAATCGGGGTCGCCCTCCTCCTGCTCGTGGCGCGCGCTCCGCGACACGCGCTCATGGCGTCCGGCCTGGTCGTCTGCGGCGCGGCCGCCGGCAGCGCGCGGCTCAACGAGCTCGACGTGCCGCTGGCGAGCGCGCGGCATGCCAGCCACGTCGAGGGACGCGCCATCCTGCTCGAGCGGCCGCGGCGCGGGCGCTTCGACTCGTCAGCCGCGGTCGAGATCGCAAGCGGCCCCGCGGCCGGAAGCCGCGCCCTGGCCCGCGTCCGCAACGGCACGGTCTGGCCCGCCGGTGGGACGCCCGGCACGGAGGTCGTGCTGCGCGGGCCGCTGAGCGCGCCGAAGCGGCGCCTCGGAGAGGCGCTCGACTGGCCTTCGTACCTGCGGCGGCGCGGAATCGGCGCGGAGCTCGAGGTCGATTCGATCGCGGCGACCGGGCGCCGGCGTCGGGGTATCGCCGGAGCCGTCGACAGGATGCGCGAGGCTGCCGAGCGGGCGCTCGGGGCCGGCGCGTCCCGCGGGTGTGCGGCGGTCGCGCGCGGGATGGTCCTCGGCGAGGACGAGCAGATCGATCCACTCGTACGAGACGACTTTCGCCGGTCCGGGCTGGCGCACGTCCTGGCCGTCTCCGGGCAGAACGTGATGCTCCTGTGCGCGCTGGCCACACCGCTGCTCGCCGGGCTCGGCGTAAGCCCGCGGACGCGGGTCCTCGCGCTCACGGCGTTGATCGCTCTCTACGTGCCCCTCGCCGGCGCCGGGCCCTCGCTTCAGCGGGCGGGCGTCATGGGCGTGGCCGGGCTCGTCGCGCTTGGCGCCGGGCGAGTGAGCTCGCGCTGGTACGCGCTGTTGCTCGCCGCGGTCGTCACGCTCCTTGTCAACCCGCGGGTTGCCGAAGACCCCGGCTGGCAGCTGTCGTTCGCGGCCGTGGCCGGGATCCTCGTCCTCGGCCCCGGCCTGCGCCGCACGCTGGGCTTCCTGCCCCGCCCGCTCGCCGACGGCGCCGCGATAACGATCGCGGCCACGATCGCAACGGCGCCGCTCCTCGCTCACCACTTCGGCGCCGTCTCGCTGGTCGGGATCGTGGCGAACCTGATCGCGATCCCGTTGGTCGCGCCGATCATGTGGGCGGGCATGACGCAGGCCGCGCTGGGCATCTCGGCGGCCGCCCTGCCCGCGCTCGCCCCTCCGTTCGGCCCCGTGGTGGCGGCGATCGGGCGTGTGAACGGCGTCCTCGTGGGCTGGCTGACCGGGCTCGCGCGCTACTTCGGGGAGCTCCCGGGCTCGCACGTCGCCCTTCCATTGCGCAACTCGCTCGCCGTCGCCGGCGCGTATGCCGCGATGTGCGTGCTCGGGTTGGCCATCCGACTCGCGCACGCCCGAAGCGATACCCGCCGAAGCGAAGCCGCGGCGGCGTGGCGGCGCTCGCCTCGCCGCACGCGCTTCGTCGCGATCGGGGTCGCCATTGCCGCATGTGCGTCTCTCTGGCACGCTCTGACCGGGCCGCCGCGTCCACCGGACTCGCTCACTGTGTCGTTCCTCGACGTCGGGCAGGGCGACGCCACCCTCATCCAGGACGGTCCGCGCGCGGCGGTGCTGTTCGACGGCGGGCCACCCGAGGCGCGTGTGGCACGTCTCCTGCGCGACGCAGGCGTCCGCCGTCTGGCGCTCGTCGTAGCCACGCATCAGTCGCGCGATCATCAGGGAGGCCTCCCGGAGGTGCTCACGCGGTTCCACGTCGACGCACTGCTCGACGGCGGCGACGGCACGAGGGACCGGGCGTTCGCCGACCTGCTGGCGCTCGCCCGCCGCCGGGGGGTGAGGCGCCTCGAGCCGCGGCCCGGTCAGGTCCTCAGGGCCGGCGCGCTCACCATCCGGATCCTGGGGCCGCCGCCGCGGGCACGCGACCTGCCACCGCCCGACGACCCGAACCTGAGGGCGATCACGGCGGTCGTGTCCGAGGGCTGGTTCGACCTGTTCCTCTCGGCCGACGCCGAGAGCACTGCGATCCTCGGCTACCCGCTCCCGCCCGTCGAGGCGATGAAGGTGCCTCACCACGGGAGCTCGGACCCAGGGCTGCCCGCCGTCCTCGCCCGGCTTCATCCCGCGGTAGCCGCGATCGAGGTCGGGGCGCACAACTCGTACGGCCACCCCGCGCCGTCCACGCTCGCCGCCCTGCGGCGTGCGGTCCCACACGTCTACCGAACCGACCGCGACGGCACGATCCGGCTCACAGTGGAGGCAAGGAGGCTGCGCGTTGCGACGGCGCGATGACGCGCGCACTCCGGCCCCGGAGACGCCGCCTCCCAACGTACACTCGGCCGGTGCCCGACCTCGCGCCCGTGTACCTGATCTCGGGCGAGGATCACGCGAAGATCGACGCTTGGCGCGCTCGGGTGAGGCGCCGCGCCGAGGAGGAGAACGGACCGGGCGCGCTGGAGTCGATCGACGCCCGGGCCGGTGGCCCCGACGCGGTCGCGGCGTCGCTCGCCACCCTCACGTTCGGGACCGGAACGCGCTACGTGCTGGCCGACGGAGTGGAGGCCTGGAAGGCTGGAGACCTCGAGCCGCTCGAGCGGGAGTTGGCGAACCCGGCGCCCGACACGGTGCTCGTCCTGCTAGCGCGCGGCAAGCCGTCGGCGCGGCTGCTCAAGGCCGTCGAGGCCGCCCGCGGCGAGCGACGGGATTACGACCCGCCAAAGCCGTGGGAGCTCCCGAGGTGGGCCTCGGAGCGGGCGGACGAGGAGGGGCTCGAGCTGGACGGCGACGCCGCGAAGCTGCTCGTCGAGCTGGTGGGGCCAAGCCAGCAGCGCATCGCCCGGGAGGTGGAGAAGCTGGCGCTCCACGCTCATCCAGAGCGCTCGCTGGGCGTCGAGCAGGTCCAGGAGCTCGCCGCCGGGCGGCGCGCCGCGCAGGCGTACGACGTGGCCGACGCCGTCGTCGCCGGGGACCCGGACGCCGCGGTCAGGCTGGCCGAGAGCCTCACGAGCGGGGCGGGAGAGGCGCCGGCACGGCTCGTCTACCCCGTGATGCGCCGGCTGCGCGAGGTGCACCGCGCGGTCGAGCTGCTGGAGGCCGGGGCATCGGAGCGTGACGTGGCCTCCGCGCTCGGATCGCCGCCGTGGGTGGCGAAGCGGACCGTCGCCGCCGCGCGCAAGGCGGATCGAGCCGCCCTGGCGCGCGCGATCTGCGTCATGGCCGACCTCGAGGTCGAGCTCCGCAACGGCGAGGCGGCGGACGAGCAGACCGGCGTGACGCTGGCGCTCGCCCGTGCGGCGGCCTGACCGGGAGCTCGCGGCGGCCTGACCGGAGATTCGCGGAGCGTCCTGAGCGCGCGGCTCGCCGCTACGAGCCGGCGCGAATGCGCGCCGCTCGGCCCTTCTTGCGCGCCCCCGCGTTGCGGTGGAGCGCCCCCCGCTTCACGGCGCGGTCGATCTGGGAGACGATCGCGCGATGCTCCGCCTCGGCCCGCTCCTGGTCGCCGTCGGCCACCGCGGCCTGCAGGCGCCGGAAGTAGGTCTTGATCGTCGACTTGTAGCGGATGTTCTCCCCGCGCTCGCGCTGCGACCGGTTGATCCGCTTTTCTTGTGACGCGATGTTGGCCATGAACGCAAACACGCCGCGACGCGGTCAGGCCGCCGCCCGCGGCGGGCGCCTACTATAGCCCTCCGGTGGCCGTCGGAGAGCGAAGCGCGGGGACCCTCGCGGAGCCCGCCGTCGCGACCGCGGAGCACGCCACGAAGCGCGGGCGGCGGCTCGCGCTCAGCACCGCGTTCTTTTCGTTCGCGACCGGCGTTTCCCGCGTCGCGGGGCTCGCCCGCGAGATCTACGCCGCGAGCCTGTTCGGCGTCAAGGGGCCGATGTCGGCGTTCACGATCGCCTTCCAGGTCCCGAACCTCATCCGTGCCCTGTTCGCCGACGCGGCCCTCCAGGGCGCGTTCGTGCCGGTCTTCACCGAGCTGCTCGAGAAGGGCCGCAAGCGAGAGGCTTTCAAGGTCGCCTCCGGCCTCGTCTCGCTGATCTTCCTGATCCTCGGAAGCCTGACGGTCGTCTACTGGCTTGCGGCGCCGCTGCTGATGCACCTCGCCGCACCCGGCTTCGGACACGTGCTGCGCGACCTCACGGTCCAGCTCTCGCGGATCATGTTCCCAATCGTCCTGATCATGGCCGTGCAGGGCGTGTTCGTGGGGATGCTCAACAGCTTCGAGCGCTTCGGCGCGCCCGCCTTCGCGCCGGTCCTCTGGAACGGCGTGATCATCGTGGCGCTCGCGGTGCTGCCCGGCGTCTACAGCCCGAGCAAGCACATCTACGCGTACGCGTGGGGCGTCCTCGCCGGGACGATCGTCCAGCTGCTCTTCCCCATGCCGTGGCTGCGCGGGCTCGGCGGTCGCTTCACGCTCGAGTTCAACTGGCGCAACCCGTACGTGATGCGCGTCCTCAAGCTGATGCTTCCGGTGACGATCGCGCTCGGGCTAATCAACTTCAGCCTGCTCATCAACTCGTTCTTCGGGACGCTCGTGAACAGCCAGGCGCCGGCCGCGATCGACAAGGCGTTCCGCATCTACATGCTTCCCCAGGGGATCTTCTCCGTGGCCATCGCGACGATCCTGTTCCCCACGCTCTCGCGCTTCGCCGCCCGGCGCGAGTACGACCACCTCCGAAACACGATGGCCAATGGGATGCGCCAGATCTGCCTCACGCTGATCCCGTCGGCGGCCTTCATGGCGGTCCTCGCCCAGCCGATCACCCGGCTCGTGTACCAGCGCGGGCAGTTCAACGCGCACGCGACGAAGCTCGTCTCCGAGGCGATGGTCGTCTGGGCCTTCTCGCTCCCCGCCCAAGGGGTGAGCCTGCTCCTGTCGCGGACGTTCTTCAGCCTCCAGCGGCCCTGGCTCACCACCGCGCTCTCCGGTGGGAACCTGCTCGTGAACGCGGTCGTCGCGCTGGCCCTCTACTCGCCGTTCGGCGTCAGCGGCGTCGTGCTCGGCACGGTCGCCGGGACGGTCGCGATGGCTTCGGCGCAGGCGATCGTGCTGCGTGGCCAGCTGGGAGGCATCGACGCCCGGCGCACCCTCGACGCGATCGCGCGGATGCTGGCGGCCGCGGCCGTGCTGTGCGGTGTCGCCTACGGGGTGTGGCGTGTCCTCGACGAGGCCGTCGGGCGCGCGCTCTGGGCCCAGTGCGTGTCGGTCGGATTCGCCATCGCCGCCGGGTCCGCCGTCTACGCGGCTGGCGTATGGGTGCTTCGGGTGCCGGAGGCACGCCAGATCAAGGCGCTCGTCGCGGGCCGGCTGCGCGGCGCCGGCTGAGCGCCTGGCGGCGACGTCGCGGGACCGGCCTGGGCCGCGACCGCCGGAATCGGATGCCCTCCTAGCATCTTCCGAGCCTTGAGCCAGCCGGCCCGCAACATCCGCAACTTCTCCATCATCGCGCACATAGACCACGGCAAGTCGACGCTGGCCGACCGCATCCTCGAGATGACCGGCGCCGTCGATGCCCGAAAGCACCGGCCCCAGCTACTCGACTCGATGGACCTCGAGCGCGAGCGCGGCATCACGATCAAGGCTCAGGCCGTGCGCGTCGAGTACCGGGCCCGTGACGGCGAGACCTACCGCCTCCACCTCATCGACACGCCCGGCCACGTCGACTTCACGTACGAGGTGTCCCGCTCGCTCGCCGCGTGCGACGGCGCGCTCCTGCTCGTGGACGCCTCCCAGGGCGTCGAGGCTCAGACGCTCGCAAACACCTACCTAGCCGTCGATGCCGGCCTGGAGTTGATCCCCGCCCTCAACAAGATCGACCTTCCCGGCGCGGAGCCGGAGCGGGTTGCCGGGGAGATCTCGGAGCTGCTCGGCGAGAGGCCCGACGAGGTGCTGCGGCTGTCGGCGAAGACGGGGGAGGGCGTCGACGACCTGCTCGAGGCCATCGTCACCCGCGTTCCGCCGCCGGGGGGCGACGTGGATGCCCCCGCCCGGGCCCTGATCTTCGACTCCGAGTTCGACCAGTACCGGGGGGTCATCGCGTACGTGCGCGTCGTCGACGGCGAGCTTCGCAAGGGCGACGCGATCCTCGCGATGCAGGCCGGCACCCACGCGGACATCGACGACATCGGGTTCTTCGGGCCGGACATGACCCCGGCGGACGGGCTGCGCGCGGGCGAGGTCGGCTACGTCATCACGGGCGTCAAGGACGTCTCCCACCTGCGCGTCGGCGACACGCTCACCACCCGCGCCATGCCCGCCGGCGAGGCGCTGCCCGGCTACCGGGAGGTCAAGCCGATGGTCTTCTGCGGGCTCTTCCCCGTCGACACCGACGACTTCTCCGACCTGCGCGACGCGCTTGAGAAGCTGGCGCTGAACGACGCCGCGCTCACGTACGAGCCGGAGACGAGCCAGGCGCTCGGCTTTGGCTTCCGGTGCGGTTTCCTGGGCCTCCTGCACATGGACATCGTGCGCGAGCGGTTGGAGCGCGAGTACGACCTGGAGCTGCTCGCGACGACGCCGAACGTCGAGTACGAGGTCGCGCTCACGGATGGGTCGACCGTGACCGTTCACTCCCCCTCGGACATGCCCGACCGCGCCCGCATCGCCGAGATCCGCGAGCCGTACATCCGCGCGACGATCCTTTGCCCCAAGGAGCACGTCGGGGCGGTCATGGACCTGTGCCAGGAGCGGCGCGGCCGTCACGTGGACATGAGCTTCCTGTCGGAGGCGCGCGTGCAGCTGCGCTACGACCTCCCGCTCGCCGAGATCGTGCTCGACTTCTTCGACCAGCTCAAGTCGCGGACGCGCGGGTACGCATCGCTCGATTACGAGGTGATCGGGGTGCAGCCCGCGGACCTCGTGAAGCTCGACATCCTGCTGGCGGGGGACGCCGTCGACGCGCTGTCGATGGTCGTCCACCGCGACAAGGCGTATCCCGCCGGGCGGGCCATGACCGAGCGGCTGTCGAAGCAGATCCCGCGGCAGCAGTTCGAGGTGCCGATCCAGGCCGCGATCGGGTCGAAGATCATCGCGCGCGAATCGGTGAAGCCGGTGCGGAAGGACGTGATCGCGAAGTGCTACGGCGGCGACGTGACGCGCAAGCGGAAGCTGCTGGAGAAGCAGAAGGCGGGAAAGAAGCGGATGAAGCAGGTGGGCCGGATCGAGGTGCCGCAGGAGGCGTTCCTGTCGGTGCTCGAGATCGGGTCCGGCGACGGTTAGGCGCGGCGGGGCCGGAGCGGCGGTGGTTTACGCCGCGAGGCCATTCTGTACAGCGATAGCTATACGAAATGGCCTCCGACCCGATCCGGCTGCTGTAACGGATGGGGCCGGGCGCGCGACCTAACATGAAGCCATGCTCCTCTTCGGCCACAAGACGAAGATGATCGCGCCGGAGAGGGCCCTCCGGGGGCGCGACGAGCGACCGTTCCCGGTTCCGGACCGGCACGAGGTGCTCGGGAACCCGCTCGTGCCGCCGTTCCCCGATGGCTTCGAGACAGCCGTCTTCGGCATGGGCTGCTTCTGGGGCGCCGAGCGGATGTTCTGGCAGGCGGCCGGCGTGTGGACGACGGCGGTCGGCTACGCGGGGGGGTACACCCCGAATCCGACGTACGAGGAGGTCTGCTCGGGGAGCACGGGTCACGCGGAGGTGGTGCTCGTCGCCTTCGATCCTGCGCGCGCCTCGTATGACGACATGCTGCGGATCTTCTGGGAGGGCCACGACCCGACGCAGGGGATGCGCCAGGGCAACGACGTCGGGACGCAGTACCGCTCGGCCATCTACTACGGCGGGGAGGCCCAGCGTGAGGCGGCGGAGCGATCTCGCGTGACGTTCGAAGGGCTGCTGCGCGAATCGGGCTACGGGGAGATCACGACGCAGATCGCGCAGGCCGGCGACTTCTTCTACGCCGAGCCGTACCACCAGCAGTACCTGGCGAAGAACCCGAACGGGTACTGCGGGCTGGGCGGGACAGGTGTGAGCTGCCCCGTCGGGCTCCGGGCGTCGTAGCCGGGGCCCCACCGGCGCGACTAGACTTGGCCGACTCTCGGGGCGTGGCGCAGCCTGGTAGCGCGCACCGTTCGGGTCGGTGAGGTCCCCGGTTCAAATCCGGGCGCCCCGATTGCCTGCCGCGCGCCCTGCCGCGCACAACCCGCTCCCGCCCACCCGGTGAGGTCCCCGGTTCAAGCCCTCCGGGCGACCCTGATCCGTAGGCGTCGGCCCTCGCAACCCGCCGATTTGCGGTATGCAGCACGGCGCTCGTCTCGCCGATCAGCGCCGAATGCACAAGACATTCGCGCTCCTCTCCGCCCTCGCCTGCCTCCTCGTCTTCCCCGGCACCGCCCTTGCGGTGTTCGACCAGATGCCGTCCCAGGATTGGATGGACAACACCCCGCCCGACTCCTCAATGACCAGCGGCACATGGTCGGACATGCCCGATGGCGCTGCGGTCCGGCCGTACATCAAGTCGCTCAGCGTGATCAACGACGGGCATTCCGAGCCCGTCTTCGCGGGCGACGCGAGCGCAGCGGCGGCCGTCCCGGTCGGCGACGTCACGGCCACGATCTCGCCGATCAACCTCTGCAAGGCGGGCCAGGACCCCCAGGCGAACACGTGCTACTCGACGCCCAATCGCATCGGCCTCGTGTTCGGCTACCGCACGCTTCAGGGCATCGGGACCGACTTCTCGAACACTCACGGCGTTGAGCTGCGCCAGCACGTCGACGCAAACACGACCTTCGACGTGACCATTGGACTCAACACGCTCGGGCAGCCGCTGCGGTGGACCTGGCTGAACGGCGATCTCGTGGATTGGAAGACCGTTGGTCTCGGGACCGCTGCCGGCGAGGTGGACCTGCGCGTCCAGCCCGCCGTGACGCCAGACATCGACTGGTCGAACGTCGGTCCGAACGGGTGCACCGCCACACCGATCTTCGACTGCCGCATCGCGCAGGCCAGCGGCTCCTTTCTCGGCGCCAATGCGGTCTTCTCCATCGACGACACGCTCGACCCGTCGCTCGCCGGCGCCGCGTTCGCCACGCAGGGCGCCATCGCCGGCTTTCTAGTGCCGGGCGGATCGCCATCCGAGCCGGTCCTCGATCTTCAGATGGCCTCCGCCCACCTTGCCGCGGACGGAACCCCTCAGCACGGCGTGCTCCAGGCCTTCCTGCCCGAGCAGGCGCTAGTGAACAGCTACGGCCTCCTCCCGACCGACGCCGCCTCGTTCTTCACCGCCACTCGTGAGGGCGACCCGGGCACGCAGGACCCCCCGGAGTTCGACGCTCGCAGCGCGAGCGACACGAGCGACTCCGGCCTGTTCGTGACCATTCGCAACGTGACGTTCAGCGCACCGACCTACCGCCTCGCGCGCAAGCGCTCCAGTGTTCGGATCGGCGTGTCGAATGCGCACGGCGCCACCCGCGTGGCGACCGGCCGCCTGCGCGCGTGCCGCCACGGCGCCTGCCGGCTCGTCGTCTACCGGATATCGGCATCGGGGCGCGCCGTGCAGATAGCGTCCGCGCGCAGCGACCGTTTGGGCGTCTCGCTGGCAAAGGCGTCCCGCGCCAAGCTCGGCCGTGGCGTGAAGTTCATCGCCGCGCTCCGGCGCGGCGGCAAGCTGCTCGCTGCCACCCGCGGCGTCGCGCACTGACGCGACGCGGCGCGGCGGCGCGAGGCGCTAGCCGGCGTGGCGGTCATTGCCCGCTGGGGTTCGACGTCCGGCTGTGCGACGCTGCCGCGCGCCCTGCCAATCTCAACCCTGATGGCCCTTCGAATCCCCTTGGCGGCGGCATGCTTCGCGATCGGCATCGGGCTGGCCGGGTGCGGGAACAGTGCCACTCCGAGGCGACCGCGAGGCGTCTCTCGCGCGGTGCCGCCGGTCTCGGTCGCGCGGGTCAGGTCGGTCGATCCGGCCGCGTACCGCGCGAGCCTGAAGGACGGCGCCCGGATCGAGCGCGACGCGGCCACCGGCGGATTCGCCGTCGTGTCCAGCCCGGCGAGGCATCCGGGAGCGCTCGTCGTCGTGGTTCACGGTCACGACGGAAGCGCGTTCTCCGAGTACAGCGGCTGGTTTCCGTACGCCGCGCGTGGCGGGCTGGGGATCGTCTCGGTCGAGTGGCAGACGCGCTGGGGCCGGGACGCGCAGTTCCTCAGCCCGGAGAGCACTTACGGGCTCATCGCGCGGGCGGCCCGAGCGGCAGGCGCGGCGCCGGGCCGGATCCTGCTCCATGGCTTCTCTCAGGGGAGCCACGAGGCGTTCGCGCTCACCTCGCTCGATCGCACGAGCCGGCGGCTGTTCGCCCTCACGCTCGCGGAGTCGGGCGGCGTGCGGGGCGCGACC
>JAFAQQ010000096.1 GCA_019246335.1 Actinomycetota bacterium
CTCGGAGTCGGTCTCCGCAGCGAGGCACAAGATCGTCGGCCCGGACGTCTCGAACTGGCAGGGCTGCTCCCTCGATTGGAGCCGGATCGCCAGCCGCCGCGACTTCGCCTTCATCAAGGCCAGCGAAGGCACGGACTTCACGGATCAGTGCTTCGCATACAACTGGCAGTCGTCGCACGCCGTCCACCTCCCGCGGGGCGCCTACGACTTCGCCCGGCCGCACGCCGACCTCTCCACGGCCCAGGCCGAGGCGGATCACTACATCGCGGTGGTGAAGTCCGCCGGTGGCTTCCACAAGGCGCTGCCGCCCGTGCTCGACGTCGAGGCGAACGACGACAGCATCGACCAGGGCCAGATGCGCGCGTGGATCAGGACCTGGGTCCAGTGGGTCCGGCACCACACAAAGCGCAGGACGATCACGATCTACACCGGCAACTGGTTCTGGGAGCCGAACGTGGGCTCCTGGAGGCCAAAGCACGCTCTGCTGTGGGAGTCCTGCTACTGCAGCTCCTGGCAGGTCGCGCCGGTCGTGGGGTGGGGCGCGCCGAACTGGTGGCAGTACACGGACGGCACCTCCGGGCCGACACCGCGAAACACCCCCGGGATCGGCCCGAGCGACAGCTCGTTTTGGTTGGGACACAAGTCGGCGCTGCTCGCGCTGAGGCAGAACGGCTGACCTGACGGTCCCCGCGGCCACGCCGCGCGCTCAGGCGTAACCGCCGCAACCCGCCTTTTCCGGGCGCTTTCGGCGGTTAGACCTTGCGGATCGGGTCCCCGACGCGCACGACGGCGGGAGTCACGATCCGCGCATAGATGCCGCGGAGGTTCAGCGCGCGGCCGCGCTCGGTGTTCACGAAGCGCATCGCATCGACCCCGAACCTCCGGACGAACTTGCCACAGCCCGTATGCGGCTCGTCGGTGATCTCGATCGTCGCCTCGCCCACCTCCAGACGGGTGCCGGGGGGCAGGTTCTGCCGGCTCAGGTCGAGGTCCACGTAGAGCTGGTCGCCCGCGAGCTGCCAGCGATCGCGATCGCCGGCGATCAAGGCCGCCGCGCGGGCGCTCATCATCGTGAGCTGCATCTCCGGATGGGCGGATCCGTCCGCCGTCGAACGGCTCCCGCGCGCGCGCCAGTTGTCGCCCACGAGGCCCTGATCGGGCTCGAGGCGCGCCTCGGAGACGCTTTCGCGCTCCTCCGTCGACGGACGCCGGACGATCAGCTCCACCGTGCCCGCGTCGCGAGGCGCGCGCAGGATCCGGTCGAGGCCGCCTTCGAGCGTGGCGGTGTCGCGGTGCTCCATCGTGGAGGGCATCCTCGCAGGCGTGCCACACGCTCCTGCCTCGTCGCGAGGCGATCGTCCATCGCGGTGGCTCGACCGCGGGTCGTGCGGACGTCACACACGTGCGACGTCGTTGCGGGATCATGAAGCCCCGCGAGAAGGGATCACCGAGGCGCGATGGAGGCTGAGCCAGGAGCTGCGGTGCCACGGAGCCCGTGGCAGGAGGCCGCGCCCGTGGAACGCCCGGAAGCGCCGAGCGAGGGCGGCATCCTGCTCGTGAGCGAAGTTCGCAGGAGGCTCACCTGGCTCGGCTGGATCGCCGGGGCGGTCGGGTCGCTCATCGTCTTCAACTCGATCGGGTTCCTGATCCCGATCTTCATCGGACCGCACGAGCGCGGACGGCTCGCGCTGCTCAACGCACCCGTCGTCGTCGTGTACCTGCTCATCTCGGGCGCGTTCCTCGTGCGTCGCAGCCGGCGCCACCTGATGAAGACGCTCGACTGGATCGTCCACGACCGTCCGCCCGACGAGCGGGAGCACGCCGACACGCTGAACCTCGCCGTCTACGGCGTGAAGATGTTCGCGCTCAGCTGGCTCGTGGGCGGGGTCGTCTTCTGCATCCTCAATGGAGTCGCGCACTCCGCGGGGTTCGCCGCCGTGGTCGGAGCCACGATCTGGCTCGGCGGGGAGACGACGTGCGCGGTGGAGTACCTCGTCTCGGAGCGCATCCTTCGGCCGGTCACGGCGTGCGCGCTCGGCATCCGCGAGGCCAGGGGGACCGCCGCGCCCGGGGTGCGCGCGCGGCTCGGATGGGCGTGGTCGCTCGGCACGGGCGTCCCGCTGCTGGGGCTCCTCGTCGTCGGGACGGTGGGGCTGACGAAGTCGGGCGTCCACACGAAGTACGTCGCCGCGGCGGTCCTGTTCCTCGGTGTCGTCGCACTCGTGATCGGGCTGCTCCTGACGATGTTCGCCGCGAAGGCCGTGGCCGACCCGGTGACCTCCGTGCGCTCGGGGCTCGAGGGGATCGCACGCGGCGAGCTCGACCTGCACGTGGAAGTCGACGACGCCAGCGAGATCGGATTGCTGCAGGCGGGCTTCAACCGGATGGCCGAGGGCTTGCGTGAGCGCGAGCGGATCCGCGACCTGTTCGGCCGCCAGGTCGGCGAAGACGTCGCCCGCGCGGCGCTGCGCGGCGGCACGCGTCTGGGCGGTGAGGAGCGTGAGGTGGGCGCGCTCTTCGTCGACATCGTCGGCTCGACCTCGATGGCGCTCGCGATGCCGCCGACGGAGCTCGTCCGTGTGCTGAACCGCTTCTTCCGCGTGGTGATCGAAGCCGTCGAGAGCGAGGGCGGGCTGGTCAACAAGTTCGAGGGAGACGCCGCGCTGTGCGTGTTCGGAGCGCCCGTCCGGAGCATCGACGCGGCGGGGGACGCGCTGCGGGCGGCGCGCCGTCTGGCCGCGCACCTCGCGCGCGACGTGCCCGAGATCGACTTCGGGATCGGGATATCCGCGGGCATCGCCGTGGCCGGCAACGTGGGAGCGGAGCATCGGTTCGAGTACACGGTCATCGGCGATCCGGTGAACGAGGCCGCGCGGCTGTCGGAGCTCGCGCGCCAGCGACCCGAGCGCGTGCTCGCCTCGAACGCCGCGCTCGATAGGGCGGGTGAGGATGAGCGGTCGGCGTGGAGCGTGACGGAGTCCGCGCTATTGCGGGGTCGCAATGCGCCGACGGGCGTCGCGCATCCGCGCCTGTAGGCAGGCGATGCGCACCGCTCCGCACGGAGCGGCGAAGGAATCGAACCTTCCCAGCGAGGGGCTGCCCCGCCGTCACGGTTTTGAAGACCGGATGGGCCACCAGACCCCTGCCGCTCCGCGCGCGAGTCTAGGTTCGGGGCGGCGCCTGTAACACTCCACGCATGACACACGAACGAGAGCAGGATCCGGACAGGGCCCCGTCCGAGCCGCAGCAGGATCCCACGGTCCATCCGGCCCCACCGAGCAATCCGGAAGTCGACGACGAGGAGCTCGAGCGTGACGAGGAAGAGCTCGAGAAGGTCGTTGGGAACTAGGTCGCAGGCTCGCCGGCTGACAGCGGCGCTCGCCGCGTCGGCGCTCGTGGCCAGTGGGTGCGGAGGCAGCTTCAAGAGCGACTACAGCCGCAGCGACAGCCAGCTCGAGAAGCTCGGGACCGACCTGAGCCAAACGGTTCGGACGACGCACCCGACCGACGCGACGCTTGCCTCGAGGTTCGACGGCTATGCGGCTCGTGCGCGCAAGATCGAGTCGGACCTCGGGAAGCTCACCCCGCCCGCCAAGGCAAAGGCCGACCTGACGAAGCTGCGGGCCGCGCTGGGGGTCATCGCCGGCGACATGAGCGCCGCCGCGTCCGCGGCGCGAGCTCACAACCCGCGGGGCTACAACGCCGCGGTCCTGAAGCTCTACACCGATGCTGCACAGGTCCGCTCACCCTCGGGGGCGATCCGTCAGATGGAGGGCATCAAGCGCAAGGGCGGCGGCTGACGCGCTGACCGCGGCGATCACGCGTCGAGTGTTCGATCGCCTCGCAGGTCCCCCCTACACGGCCGCGCGCAGCGACAAGAGCGGTGGACGCTCCACCGCTTCCACCGGCCGCTCCTCCACCCCGTCGTCCCGCGGTAGGACCAGCGGTCCGGCGTCGTCGAGCACGGCGCTGTCGAGCCGCCCCTCGCGGGCGAGTCGCTCCATCACCGCGCCCAGCACCTCGTACGCCATCTGCGCGAGCTCCGCGAGCGGCTGGTGGCGGTTCTGCCGCACGTCCAGGTCGACCTGCGCGAGGCCGTCGGGTCCGACCGCCCTGTACGCATCGATCAGCTGCGCGATCTCCACGCCGTAACCGGACACGAATGGAAGCCTCTCGAGCAGCGTGCGCCGGGCTGCGATCTCCCCCGCGAGTGGCTGCCGGAACCCGGCGAGCTCCGGGTAGAAGAGGTTGATCAGCGGGCGCGCGGTGAGCTCGGTCACGCGGCCGCCGCCATCCGGCGCGACCGCGCGCGCGGTCTTGAAGGGCCGACGGTAGAAGGCCTTGACGTACCGGACCGCCGGCTCGCACAGGATCGGGCCGAGCACGCCCAGGGCGAAGTGCGGCCCGAAGTCCTCGGAGTCCGCGTCGAGGTAGCAGACCACGTCGCCCGTGAGGACGGTCAGTGCGCGCCACATCGCATCGCCCTTGCCCAGGACGGGCCCGAGCTCGGGCAGCAGCGCGGACTCGTCGTGGACCTCCGCCCCGGCCCGCGCAGCAACCTCCCCCGTCCCGTCGCGGGACGCAGCGTCGACGACGACGACCTGGTCCACCACCTGCCGCTCCTGCAGCTCGACCAGCGACCCGGCGATCCTCCCGATCGTTGGAGCCTCGTCACGTGTCGGAAGGCAAACGGACACCGTGAGGTCGCGCTCCCGGGCCAGCCGCTCCGTGGAAAACGCGGCGTGATGGAACGTCCGCACCGCGGCGCCTTATACCTGAACCGCTTTCAGGAGCGGGTCGCCTCGCGCCGCCCTCGAACCGCGCGGCGGGCGAGCCCCACGGCCAGGAACACCTGGAGCCCGGCGAACGCCACCGCGAGCGCGCGCTGGGAGAGCGCGTTGGCGAGTGCCGTTCCCACGAGCACGCCGGGGATCGACAGGGCGCCGATCCAGAGCCCGGCGACCAGTCGCACGTTTCCGTAGCGGCGCTGCCTCCATGCGCCGAGGACGGCCACGGGGACGATGGCCAGCAGGGA
Source organism: Actinomycetota bacterium (assembly GCA_019246335.1). Lineage (GTDB taxonomy): Bacteria > Actinomycetota > Thermoleophilia > Solirubrobacterales > Thermoleophilaceae > AC-37. The sequence goes on from JAFAQQ010000096.1 coordinate 5,036, forward strand.
GGTCGACTCGCCGGCCACCTGCGACAGGCCGAGGAAGAACACGAGGGCGGGGACGAAAAGGATGCCGCCGCCGACGCCGAGCAGCCCACCGCTTACGCCACCCAAGAAGCCGATCGCAGCCGCGATCGCGACGCTCCCGGCGTCCATCAGAACACCAGGACGGCCGCGGAGACCAAGAGCAGGGGCACGAAGATCGCCGCCACCAGCCATTCGGGGATCCGCTGCTGAAGCGCGGCGCCGGCCACCACCCCGAGCAGCGCCGGCGCGCCGACGATCGCCCCCTTCAGCACGTGCACGTGGCCGTGGAGGCCCTGGACGATCACCGCCAGCGAGGCGATCAGCACGATGGCGGAGAGCGACGTGCCGGTCGCCTCGCGCTCCCCAAACCCGAGCCACAGTACGAGCAGGGGGACGATCACCGAGCCCCCGCCGACGCCGAACAGCCCGCTGAAGGCCCCCGCCAGGCACCCGATGAGCGCCAGACGGACGAGCCTGCGGGGCATAGGCGGGCCATACTAGGCGTGTGCCGCCACAGACCGCCGAGGGCCTCGCGGACGCCCTGCGGCCCCTGCTCGAGGCGCCAAAGCGCGCGGCGGTCCTCTGCGACGTCGACGGCACGCTTGCGCCGATCGCCCCGCGCGCCGACGCGGCGCGCGTGCCGCCGGAGGTCTCGCGGGCGATCGCGGCCCTCGCGCCGCGTTACGGGTTGGTCGGGTGCATCTCCGGCCGCTCCGCTCTCGATGCGCGGCGCCTCGTCGGAGTGGGCGGCATCGCGTACGCGGGGATGCACGGCGCGGAGATCCTGCAGCCGAGCGAGTCGCGCCCCGCCGTCTCCCCCGCGCTCGCGGAATACCGGGACCGCGTACGCGGGTTCGCCGCGACGGCCTGGAGCCGGGTTCGGCCGCTCGGGATCCGGCACGAGGACAAGGGGCCGATCTGGGCGCTCCACTGGCGCGGCGTCGCGAACGACGCCGCCGCCCAAACCGCGCTCGAGGAGGTGGCGCGCGAGGCCGAGGCGGAGGGTCTCGCCGTGCACTGGGGCCGCAAGGTCCTGGAGATCAGGCCGCCGGTGCGGATCAGCAAGGCCGACGCGGTCACGAGCCTCCTCGAGGGCCGCCTCGCGGTCAGGGCGGCCCTGTTCGGCGGCGACGACGCGACCGACCTCGACGCCTTCGACGCACTCGACTCGCTCGTCGCCCGCAGCCGCCTCGACGCGGCGGTAAAGGTGGGCGTGGCCTCAGCCGAGGGGCCCGAGGACATCGTCCGGCGGGCCGACGTCGTCGTCGAGGGGCCGGCCGGCTTTCATGACGTGCTCGCCGCCCTCGCCGCCGCGTAGCCTCTCGGGCACCGGTGCGGTACCCCGACTTCCTGCGCACTGCGGTCCTCCTGTTCGCGGCCTCCGCCACCGCCCTCGCGGTGGTGGCCATCGCCGGCGCGCGCGGAACCGACGACACGACGCTCCTCTACTTCGCCGTCGGCTGGTGGACGGTCGCGGCGATCGCCGGCGGCCTGATGGGCCGCGGGGAGACGGCCGCGAGGTCGACCGCGAAGCTGCTCGCCTCTGCGCGGACCACGCCGCTCCTTCCCGAGCTCCAGCCGGGCACGATCCTGTTCAACCGCCTCTGGTGGCTTCTCGTGTTCACGGTCGCCGCTGGGGCGATCGCCTTCGTCGTCCCGCAGGTGCCGACGATCGCCGCCGGTTACGCGCTGATCTACGGACTCGGCTGGCGCCGGCACTCGAGTGCGGTGATCGCGGTCGAGGAGCGCGACGGCGTGCGCTTCTACGTCGAGCCGAACTCGCCGTTCAAGCCAACCCGGCTGCTGCGCACGCCCGGGTTCAGGAAGAACGAGCCGTCGCCGATGGACGTGCGCGAGCCCGCCGCCCCGTAGCCGGCGCGACTGCCTCGTGCGCCCCAGGCGCCGCCGCCCCACGCTTTCGCATCCGGTCGAGCTCCGGCCACGGCCGCGTGTTGGCGACGTCGCCCGCCGTGAGCCACGCGCGGCGGGCGGTGGCCACGCCGTAGCGCACGTTCGCGAGCGTCTCGTACCCGTGACCGTCGGAGTCGATCACGATCCGGGCCCCCGCCTCGACCGCGATCCGGGCGTTCGTCTCGTTCAGGTCGCGCCGGTCGGGGTTGCCGTTGATCTCGAGGAAGGTGCCCGTCCGCGCCGCCGCCTCGGCGATTGCCTCGACGTCGATCGCGTACGGATTCCGGCGCTCGATCAGCCGTCCGGTGGGATGGCCGATCGCGTCGACCAGCGGGTGCTCCATCGCCGTGATCGCGCGCTTCGTCATCTCCGCCTCCCCCAGCCTGAAGGAGGAGTGCATGCTGGCAACGATCCAGTCGAGCTCGGCGAGCAGGTCGTCGTCGTAGTCGAGCGAGCCGTCGGGGAAGATGTTCACCTCGGAGCCGGCGAGCAGGCGGATGCCGTCGACCTCGGAGTCGAGCCTGCGGATGCGCTCGATCTGGCGCCGCAGCTCGTCCGGTTGCACGTCGTTCCCGAACCCGTGGGTGGCCGAGTGGTCCGTGAACGCGATGTACTCGTAGCCGCGCTCGATCGCCGCGGCGGCCATCTCCCCGAGCGTGTTGCGCCCGTCGGAGAGGACCGTGTGGCAGTGCAGCTCACCACGGAGGTCGTCGAGCTCGATCAGCTCGGGCAGCCCGCCCTCGCGGGCGGCCTGGAGCTCGCCGCGGTTCTCGCGCAGCTCGGGCTCGATGTACCGCATGCCGAGTAGGTCGTACACCTCCTCCTCCGTCGCGCACGCGTGCGTGGTGCCGGTCGAGTCGTCCGTGATGCCGTACTCGCTGACGTGCAGGCCGCGCCGCACGGCGTCCGTCCGGAGGGCTTCGTTGTGCTGCTTCGAGCCGGTGAAGTGCTGGAGCAGGTTGCCGAAGTTCTCGGGAGGCACGATCCGCAGGTCGATCGGCATGCCGTTGTGGCTCACAGCCCGGACGCCCGCAGTGGCCGACCGGTGGACCTCCCCGATCAGGGGCAGTGTGCTGAAGGCGTCGGCGAGCGCGTCGGGATCGGAAGCGGTGGCGACGATGTCGAGGTCCTTGCACGTCTCCGTCCGCCGCCGCGCGCTTCCGGCGACCTCGACGCGGTCGGCGGCCGGATGCTCGCGCAGCGCCGCGGCGATGGCCTCGGCGATCTGCAGCGCCCTCGGCAAGAGGAGTCGCGGCTTCGTGCGGTCGTCGAGGCCCGCGTCGAGCGCGACAAGGACGGCCTCCTCGGCCTTGGCCCCGAAGCCCGGCACCTCGCGCAGGCGTTCCTTCTCGGCCGCCTCGCGCAGGGCGTCGAGGGATGCGATCCCGAGCTCGTCGAACAGCTTCCGCGCGCGCTTCGGGCCGAACCCGGGCAGGCGGGTGATCTCCACGAGCCCCGGCGGGTACTTCGCTTTGAGCTTCCGGGCCGCGGGGATCTCGCCCGTATCGAACAGGGTGGCCAGCTTCTCCGCGATGGTCTTCCCGATCCCGGGCAGCTCCGTGACGCGGCCCGTCCTCGTCATCTCCTCGACCGACGCGGTGGCGTCCCGGATCGACTTCGCCGCGTTCCGGTAGGCCAGCACTCGGTGCACGATCGCGCCGTCGAGCTCGTACAGGTCGGCGAGCTCGTCGAAGTGGAGGGCGATCTCCGCGTTGCTCATCGCACGCCCAGCGAAGATTTGCAGCCGCATCCAGGGGTGTAGGGGTTCGGGATCAGTCATCTAGGGTACGCGCCGATGCCGGGGCCCTGGTTGGTGCTGCCTACGTACAACGAGGCCGAGAACATCGAGCCGATCACGGAGGCGGCGGTGCGGGAGCTGGCGACGGCGGCGGCCGACCACACGATCCTGATCGTCGACGACAACTCACCCGACGGGACCGGTGAGATCGCCGACCGCCTCGCGGCTGAGCACCCGCAGGTCGAGGTGCTCCACCGCGCGGGCAAGGAGGGGCTCGGACGCGCCTACCTCGCCGGCTTCGCCCGGGCGCTCGCGGACGGCGCCGAGCTGGTGCTCGAGATGGACGCGGACTTCTCCCATGACCCGGCGGACCTTCCGCGTCTGATCGAGGCCGCCGGGGATGCCGATGTGATCCTCGGCTCCCGCTACGCGGCGGGCGGAGGCGTGGCCGGCTGGACCGCCGGCCGCCGAGCCCTGTCGCGCGGCGGCTCCTGGTACGCGCGCACGGTCCTCGGGATCGGGGTGCGCGATCTGACCGGCGGCTTCAAGTGCTTCCGCCGGCGGGTGCTCGAGGAGCTCGACCTCGACGACGTCCACGCTGACGGGTACGGCTTCCAGATCGAGATGACCTACCGCGCGGTCCGCGCCGGGTTCCGCGTGCGGGAGATCCCGATCGTCTTCCATGACCGGCGCGCGGGGGAGTCCAAGATGGACGCCCGGATCGCCGCGGAGGCGGTGTGGAAGGTGCCGACGCTCCGCTGGCGGCTGCGGGGAAGGGGACGGCGTCAGGTGACGGCGGGCTCGGCGCCGTAAGGAGCCGACGACGCTATATTTTGTATAGCGACCCATCCGAGAGAGCCAAGGAGCCCCGATGTCCGGATCGATCACCGACGTAACCGACACCAACTTCGCCGCCGAGGTCCTCGAGTCCGAGACCCCGGTCCTCGTCGACTTCTGGGCGGAGTGGTGCGGGCCGTGCCGGGTGGTCGCGCCGATCCTCGAGGAGATCAACGAGGAGCAGGACAACCTGCGCGTCGTGAAGCTGAACGTGGACGAGAACCAGGAGACGGCGGCGCGCTACGACGTGATGTCGATCCCCACGATGATCGTCTTCCGCAACGGCGAGATCGCGACGAAGATCATCGGTGCGATGCCGAAGCGGCGGCTCGTGCAAGAGCTCGAGCCGGCCCTGGCGTAGCCTCAGGCCCCGTGCCGGTCGTCACGATCGAGTGGTACGAGGGCCGATCGCCGGAGCAGAAGCGCGAGATCGCGGAGCGGCTGACCGACCTGCTGGTCGAGGTGGGCAAGACTCAGCGGGAGCACGTCTGGATCCGGTTCGTGGACTCGCCCAAGTCCGAGTGGGCGATGGGCGGGGAGATCCAGGGGTAGGGCCTGCGCGCTCAGGCCCTCGCCACGCCGATCGCCAGCTCCCTCCCCTCGATCTTCACCCGCTCCGGCGCGCCGGCGCCGTCGTACGCGACCGAGGTCGCCAGCGTCTCCCCCGCCACGTAGCCCTCGTGCGTCCTCACGGCGTCGAGCAGCGTCGGGTCGCCGCCCAGGCTGAGCGCGATGCGGTCCTCCACCTCGAGCCCCGCCTGCTTGCGGGCCGCCTGGATCGCGTGGACGGCCTCCCGGGCGAGCCCCTCGCGGCGAAGCTCGCCGTCGAGCTCCAGGTTCAGGGCCACGGCGTGCGTCCCTGAGCGCTCCACGCGGTACCCCTCGAGGGGCTGGAGCACCAGCTGGACGTCGTCGACCGCAAGCGCGTGCTCGTGTCCGTCCACGGCGATCCCGACCGACCCGCCCTCGCGCAGCGCGGCGGCCGCAGACTGCGCGTCAAGAGCCGCAACCGCCGCGGCGACCTGCGGCATCTGCTTCCCGAACCGCGGGCCGAGCGTGCGGTAGTTCGGCTTCAGCTCCCAGCGCCCGAGCTCCTCGGCCTCGCTGACGAACCGGACGCGCTTCACGTTCAGCTCGTCAAGCAGCAACGGCTCGAACCTCTCGATGGCCGCGCGCTCGTCTCCTGCGGCGACAACCACCGCCTCGGCGAGCGGCTGCCGCACCTTGATCTTCGCCTGCGCCCGGGCCGCGCGCCCGAGCTCGATCGCGTCCCGCGCCACCTGCATGTCGCGTTCGAGCCCCGGGTCACGCAAACCCGCGTCGACCTCCGGGTAGTCGCACAGGTGCACCGACGGCTCCGTCCCGTCGAGGTTCTCGTAGATCTCGTCGGTGACGAACGGGATCAGCGGCGCGAGCAGCAGGGAGACGTCGCGGATGCAGCGCCACAGCACGAAGAACGCAGCCTCGTCGCCATCCCAAAAGCGCCGTCGCGATCGCCTGACGTACCAGTTCGAGAGATCCTCGACGAAGTCCGCGACCGCGCGGCCCGCCGACGTGGTGTCGTAGCCGTCGAGCCGGTCGATCGCCGTGGCGGTCGTCGCCTGCAGCCGGGAGAGGGCCCAGCGATCGAGATCGGTGAGGGGACCGGAGTACCCGGCATCGACCGAGACGGCGTTCACGTTCGCGTAGAGCACGAAGAAGCGGTACGTGCTCCACAGCGTGAGCATGAACTGCCGCACCGCCTCCCCCACGGTCTCGACCGAGAAGCGGTACCCGTCCCACGGCTGCTTCGAGGTGAAGTAGTACCAACGAAAGGCGTCCGCGCCGTGCCGGTCGATCACCTCCCAGGGCTCCACCACGTTGCCCCGCGACTTGGACATCTTCTGGCCCTCGGGGTCGAGGATCAGCCCGAGGCACAGCACGGTCCGGTACGACGATTGCCCGTACAGAAGGACGGAGATCGCGAGCAGCGAGTAGAACCAGCCGCGCGTCTGGTCGAGCGCCTCGCAGATGTAGTCCGCCGGGAACCGCTCCGCGAACAGCGCGTCGTTCTCGAACGGCGCGTGCCACTGGGCGAACGGCATGGAGCCGGAGTCCCACCAGGCGTCGATCACCTCCGGAACGCGGCGCATCTCCCCGTCGCACTCCTCGCAGCCGAACACGACCTCGTCGATGAACGGCTTGTGCAGGTCATCCGGCGCGGCGCCGCCCGCCAGCTCGGCCAGCTCGGCCCGCGACCCCACGCAGCGCTCGTGCCCCGCGTCACAGCGCCAAACCGGCAGCGGAGTGCCCCAGTACCGCTCGCGCGACAGCGCCCAGTCGACGTTGCCCGCGAGCCAGTCGCCAAAGCGCCCGTGCTTGATGTGCTCCGGGTGCCAGGCGATCGTTTCGTTGGCGGCGAGCATCGCCTCGCGCACAGCGGTGGTCTTGACGTACCAGGAGCGCTTCGCGTAGTAGAGGAGGGGCGTCCCGCACCGCCAGCAGTGCGGGTAGGCGTGCTCGTATCTGTCCGACCTGAACAGCCGGCCGGACTCCCGGAGCGCATCCACGATGTCGGCGTCCGCGTCCTTGACGAACCGCCCGGCGAACGGTCCCATGCGCGAGTCGAAGGTCCCGTCCTCGAGCACGGGGTTCTGCACCTTCAGCCCCCAGCGCTCGCCGAGCCGGAAGTCGTCTTCCCCGAATGCGACCGCCGTGTGTACCACCCCGGTCCCGTCGTCGGTGGTCACGAAGTCGCCCTCCAGCACGGTGTGGCCGCGCTCCCCGTAGTCGGTCACGAACGAGAACGGCGGCTCGTAAGGCGTTCCGACCAGCGCGGAGCCGGGCATGCGCTCGGCCACCTCGTATCCACCCTCTCCCAGCACCCGCTCGGCCAGCGCCTCCGCGAGGATCAGCACCTCGTCTCCCACCTGCGCACGCACGTACGTCGTGTCGGGATCGACCGCCAGCGCGGCGTTCGACAGGAGCGTCCACGGCGTGGTCGTCCACCCGAGGAACGAGACGCCCTCCTCGCCACGGACCGGAAACCGCACGTAGACGGAGGGATCGACGACGTCGCGGTAGCCCTGCGCGACCTCGTGCGACGACAGCGCCGTGCCGCACCGGGGGCAGTACGGCACCACCTTGTGGCCCTCGTACAGCAGACCGCGGCGCCAGACCTCGCGCAGCGACCACCACACCGACTCGATGTAGTCGTTCGAGAGCGTGACGTACGCGTCGTCGGTATCGATCCAGAAGCCGATCCGCTCGGTCAGCCGGTTCCATTCGCCGATGTACGCGAACACCGACTCGCGGCAACGGGCGTTGAACTCGGCGATCCCGTAGCGCTCTATGTCGGCCTTCGATGCGATCCCGAGCTCGCGCTCGATCTCCAGCTCGACCGGCAGGCCGTGGCAGTCCCATCCCGCCTTGCGGTGGACGACGTGGCCGCGCATCGTCTTGTACCGCGGGAACACGTCCTTGAAGACGCGCGAAAGCACGTGGTGGGAGCCGGGCCGCCCGTTCGCGGTCGGAGGTCCTTCGTAGAAGACGAACCGGGGCCCGCCCTCCCGCCGCCGCACGGACTCGTGGAACACGTTGCGCTCGCGCCAGCGCTCGATGACGGCCTCCTCGAGGGCGGGAAACGACTGGGCCGGATCGACCTCCCGGAATGGGCTCACGGGCGGGCGGCGGCGAGGTCGGTCGGCGGGCTCACGGGGAGCCCGATGATAGGTGCGAAGCGGGCTCGCCAAGCGGGCGGGAAACGCTCGGCAGGCGCCGGGGATCATCCTGCCTAGCCCCCGCAGAGCGGGGGTCATCCAGGAGGGTGCGGGAGAAGGGACGCGACCCGGAGGCGACCGGGCCGTGGGCGGATCAGGTCAGACGCCCGACCCCGCCCGCGCGCCCATCGTCGCGAGGCGCGCGAACGCCGGGCCGTCGACCATCGCCTTGAGGTTGCGAACGGCCTCGCTGGGGCTCGATCCCAGCGTCGGGATGTTGTGGGTCCCGCTCACGGGCATCGAGCCCCGGTACTCGAACAGTGGCGCGGCGGAGCCCATCTGCCGCACGGCATACACGAGCCGGCCGACCACGTCGAGCGTCGCCCCGCTGCCGCAGAGCACGAGCGCCGTGGGATCGAGCGCTCGCATCGCGCGCGCCATCCGCTCCTGGGCGAGGCCAACCGACAGAAGCAGTACGCGGAAGCCCGCCCGGCGCATCCCGAGCTCGAGCGCCTGGACCTGGATCTGCTCGAGACCGAGGCCGGGGCTGGAATCGAACAGGAGGATGCCCTCGGAGCGGCTTGCCGGCGGCGCGACCCGGCGGACGCTGTGGAGCCAGCCGGTCGCCCAGCGGCACGCGAGCTCGTGCTCGGCCTCGCGGCCCTCACGCGCCTCGGCGAGCTCGAGCGCGGGCAACAGCAGCTCCTCCACGGTTCGCTCGATCGAGCGAAGCGACAGGCTCTCCTCCATCAGCCGGTCGGCGAGTCCCTCGTCGAAGCGGTCGAAGGCCTCGAGCAGGCGTGAGGCCGACCCCACGCCCTCGCCGCGCTGCCGGGCCACCTGGATGGCCGATGAGATGTTGTGGGTCTCGAGAAGCGCGCGCCGGAGCGCCTCGAGCTCGCCCAGCTCGTACTGGCGGTGGCCGCCGGCCGTGCGCCGCGGCGAGGGATAGCCGAAGCGGCGTTCCCAGCTTCGGAGGGTGTTCGGGCTCACGCCGAGGAGCTCGGCCGCCGCGTTCGTTCTGATGCCGCTCACTTGAAGCCTCCCTGGAGGTTCCTCGGCAAGAAGGTGCCGAACCTTTACGCCCGCGGCTCGATTCGCTGCCGCAGACAGCGCAAACGCTTCTGCGCTCAGCGCGATTTGTGACAGGTTTTGCCTGCTATGCGCAAGATCTGAATGCGATCTTGCATGCGTGCGCGGGGGGCGCGGCCCGTTGGCCATCGACCCGGACCGGCCTTGGTCAGCGTGGCGGCAGGTCGCGCCCCAGCAACCGTCGCAGGAGCGGCCGAGCGCGTTCCCCGAGCGGACGGGTTCCCGAGGCGGTCCAGCGCTGCCTGGGCCAGGCGGGCGGGGAGATGACCTCGGTCGAGGCCGTCTCCGGGGTCTCCCGCGACACGCCGTCCACGCCGGAGGCGGTGCTCTCCGCGGAGATCGCCTGGCCGGGATCGCCGCCGCCATTCTCGAGCGCGGGCCGCGCGATCACGTTCATCGCAAGCGCGATCGCGGCGTTGCCGAGCTTGTCGAAGCTGTCGGCAGCCGCCGTGCGCACGTCGTAGTCGTCGTCCCCCGTCGCGACGAGCAGCGCCTCGATCGCGCTCGGGTGCCGGATCTCGCCGAGCGCCCACGCCGCCGCGGCCCGGACGTCGTCGGCGGCGCTGTCGAGCAGCATCGACGAGAGCGCCGGCACCGCGCGCGAGTCGTGGATCGGCCCGAGGGCAAGTGCCGCGTCGCGACGGGTGCGCTTGTCGTCGAGCGCCTCGATCAGGGCGTCGACGCTGTGCGGCGCGAGCGTGATCAGCACGCGCCGCGTCCGCTCGTTGGCAGAGCTCTCACGGAGGCGCCCGACCAGGTCCCCGATCGTCGCCCTGACGTCGGCGTCCGATGTCGCGCCGGCAAGCCGTCGGACGACCGCCAAATCGCGGTCGTCGAGCTCGGTGTCGCGCATCATCATCGCGCCGGTCGTGAGCCGCAGCGTCTCGGGGTGCTCGAGCACCATCACCGCCTCGAGCGCGTCCTCGCGCGCGGCCGCGTACTCGGGCCGAGTCCAGCCCGCGACAGCCGCCATCAGGCGCTCCGCCGCGTTGTTGCCGCCGTGCTCGCGCAGGCCGCGGATAGCCGCCATCCGCACCGCCTCGAGCGGGTCGCTCAGCGCCTGCACGAGCGCATTGGTCGCCTTGGGCGAGTCGAGCAGGGCGAGGGAACGCGCAGCCGCCGCGCGCACCGTCGCCCCGAGGTCGATCAGGCGACCTTCGCGATCCCGGACGATGTCCTCGTACCGAAGGGCGCGTACGAGCCCCTCGATGTTCCCCTTGCGTGCGAGCTTCTCGACGTTTGGGGGTGAGCCAAGAAAGAGCCTCACCGTCGATGACAGAGTAGAAGGGATGGGCCAGAGCGAAATGGCGCGAGGGGCGTCGGTCACGCTTATGGGGCTAGCGATCGACCCGCTCACAGAGCGTGAGACGATCGCCCGTGTCCTCGCGGCATTCCAACGAGGCGCTGGTGGCTGGCTCGTCACCGCGAATCTCGACCAGCTCCGCCAATTCCGGGCGAGCCAGCAGATCCGGGATCTGCTCGCGGGCGCCAACATTGTCGTGGCCGACGGGATGCCGCTGGTCTGGGCAGCGGGCCTGCAGGGGACGCCGCTTCCAGAACGTGTCGCGGGCTCCGACCTCGTCTGGTCGTTGACCGCGGAGGCAGCGGCCGCAGGGCGCACCGTCTACCTGCTCGGCGACGTGCCCGAGGCCCGCGCTCTCGCAGAGGCGAGCCTCACGGAGCGCTACCCGCGCCTCCAGGTAGCAGGTTCGTATTCGCCGCCGCTCGGGTTCAACTTCGAGCCTGCTGAGGTTGATCGAATCCGCGCCCGCCTCGGCGACGCACAACCCGACCTCGTCTACGTTGCGCTTGGGTTTCCGAAGCAGGAACGCTTGATCGCTGCCCTGCGCCACGAGCTACCCCAGGCCTGGTTTGTTGGAGTGGGGATCAGCCTGAGTTTCGCCGGCGGCTATGTACCCCGTGCGCCACGGTGGATGAGGCGTTTCGGTCTCGAATGGCTACACAGGTTGCGCCAGGAGCCCCGGCGCCTCGCCCGACGCTATCTCGTCGATGGGTTGCCATTCGGTGTGTTGCTCTTGGGTCATGCGCTTCGTGTGCGCATACGAGGCCGCCTCGCGTCCGCTCGCGATGCGGCGAAGGTCCAACTAACTCGCTACCCAGCGGCGTACAACGCGGCGAGGCGTCCGTATGCAGCGCTGCGGTTTTTCCTGAGACGGCCGCACGACCCGGACTATGCCGTGTTTGGTTTGTTCAAGCACCGCGAGGGCGTATTCCTCGATGTTGGCGCAAATGCGGGTATGTCTGCGCTCAGCTTTCGCGTTTTTGACCGCGAGCGACCGATCGTGTCAATCGAGGCCAATCCGTTCCACCGCGATGATCTGGACTTCGTGCGGAGACTGGCCCGCCCAATGGAGTTCTCAATCCTCGCGGCGGACGCGGAGCGGGGCACCGCAACTCTGCACGTCCCCGTGTACCGCGGGGTACCGCTAACTACCGAAGCATCCATTCACAGGCAGGATGTTGTGGGTAGTCCAAGCTTGCGCGCCCGGCTCGGCCCTCGTATGGGCAGCGAGGAGTTCGCGATCAGTGAGGTCAACGTCGTGAGTTGCCCGCTCGACGACCTATCCATCGAACCTGCCTTGATCAAGATCGATGTCCAGGGCGCTGAGACGGAGGTGGTCCATGGCCTACGAGAGACGATTGGCCGGTGTCAGCCGGTGATCCTCATCGAGGCCCCGAGCCGGGAGGTTCACGACCTACTCGGCCAGATCGGCTACCGCCCTTTCGTCTACGACCACAGAGCTCACGCGCTGCGTCCGCAAACCGCGCCAGAGGTCAACACGGTCTTCTTGCATAAGCGGGATTGGCCATGAGGCGCGCACCTCAGCCGCCGCCTCGCGGCCGCGCCTCGCATGCGCTCGGCTACGCGATCGCGTTTTCGACTCCACGGCAGATCCGGTCGATGTCGGTGTCGGTGAGTCCGATCCACAGCGGAAGGCGCACGAGTCGATCGCTCGCGGAGTCGGTCACGTCCATCGGGGTCGCAGCCCGTCCGTAGCGCCGGCCGGCCGGCGACGAGTGCAGGGGAACGTAGTGAAAGACAGCCTCGATCCCGGCGTCGGCCAAGCGGGCGATGACCCGGTCGCGCCGTTGCCGGTCGGGCAGCAGGAGGTAGTACATGTGCGCGTTGTGGCTGCACTGATCCGGCACGATGGGGCGCCGAATCGCCTCTCGCTCCTCGAGCGCCTCGAACCGGTCGTGGTAGGCCCGCCAAATTGCAAGTCGCTGAGCCGTGATCTCGTCGGCGCTCTCGAGCTGGGCCCACAGGAACGCGGCGGCGACCTCACTCGGCATGAACGATGACCCGAGGTCAACCCATGTGTACCGGTCGACCTCGCCGCGCATGAACTTCGTACGGTTCGTGCCCTTCTCGTGGAGGATCTCGGCGCGCTCGATGAGCTGCTCATCGTTGACGAGCAGTGCGCCGCCCTCTCCGCAGATCACGTTCTTGGTCTCGTGGAAGCTGATGCACCCGAGGTCGCCGATCGAACCGAGCGCGTGGCCTCGAAACGAGGCCATCACTCCCTGCGCCGCGTCCTCGACCACCATCGCGCCGCAGCTCGCGGCGGTCTCCCGAACGGCATGCATCTCGCACCCCACACCCGCGTAGTGCACCGCAAAGACCGCTTTGGTCCTTGGCGTGACGGCGTCCTCCAATAGGGATTCGTCCAGGTTCAGCGTGTCTGGACGCACGTCGACGAAGACGGGCACGCCTCCGCGTAGCACCACCGCGCTGGCCGTCGTAACGAAGGTGAACGACGGCATCACGACCTCGTCTCCCGGCCCGATTCCAGCAAGCAGGGCGGCGAACTCGAGGGCCGAGCTGCAGGACGGCGTCAGGAGTGCACGCCTGGTGCCGGTCCGCGTCTCCAGCCAGGCTTCGCACCGTTGGGCGAAGCGGCCGCCTCCGGATAGGTGACCGTTATCGATTGCCTTGCGGATGTGGTCGAACTCACGCCCCGTCGCGTGTGGTCGGTTGAAGGGGATACGGTCCATTTGAGTGCGGAGCGGAGTAACGCCGACGCTGGACACTTTCAGTCGCTCCAACGATGAAACGTCAGCTGGACGCTGTCGATCCGAAAGCCATTTCGCTCATTACACAGCAAAGTAGTTGAGTTGTCTGCGGCGGGGACGACCCGCGCCGTGCGGATGCCGGCCTGCGAGAAGCGGGCCAGAGCGCTGGAGAGGAGCGCGCGCACTGTCCCGCCCGCCACGGCCCACCCGGGCGACCGACGGTCACTAGCCTCCCCGAGCGTGGCATCGCGCCCCTTGCCGGTCACCGTGGTCATCCCGGCCTTCCGCCGCGCCGACATGCTCGAGCGCGCGATAACGAGCGTCCTCGCCCAGCGTGAGCAGCCCGCCGAGATCCTTGTGGTCGACGACGCCAGCGGCGACGAAACGGGCGCGCGGGCTGAAGCGCTCGGCGTGCGGGTGATGACACACGACCTGAACCGGGGCCGCAGTGCCGCCCGCAACTCCGGTCTGCACGCGGCGCGGCAGGAGTGGATCGCGCTCCTTGACTCCGACGATGAGTGGCTCCCACATCACCTGGAGACGCTCTGGAAGGCGCGCGGCGGTCATGATCTTGTCGGCACCGCGGCGCTGGTGGTCGGCCAGCAGGATGATGACGGCCGTCACGTCCGCGGATGGGCGGGACGACATCCCTGCGTGCTCCGCGGCCCGGCCGATGTCGCGACTCCGGAGAACAAATTCGTCTCGAGCGGCGTGATGATCCGTCGGGCCGCTGCGCTTGAGGCCGGGGGCTTTCGACCTGAGCTCGAACGCGCGGAGGACCTTGACCTGTGGCTACGAATGCTTGCCAACGGCTCCGGGCTTGCGCTCCCGTATGTCACGGTCCTATACCGGGTCCACCCGGCGCAGATCACGACTGACCTCGAGCGAATGCGCATCGCGCACCGCGAGGTGATGAACACCTACCGCGACCGCCCCTGGTCGACCCGCTGGCTCCGCGAGCGCCAGGAGGGTGCCCTTGCGTGGGACGAGGCGCGGCAGGCGCTGTCCGAAGGCGCGCCGCGGCTTCACACGGTTCGCCGACTCCTGCAGGGGCTCGCGTCACCTGGGCGGGTGTCAGGGCTCGCAAGCCTCCTGGCGGGGCGTTATCGAAGCCGACGCCTGGCTGCCCGGGCATCGCGGACGCTCGGAATTGCCACGCTTCGCAACGCGGCCGGCCCGTGAGATCGTTCGAGGCGGTGGCTTTTTTCCGGACAAGCGTGGGCAGGAACCTGCGCACGCTGCGCCAGAGTGCGGTGGTCGACTCGAGAAAGCCGCGCACCGATCCGCTGCTGCCGCGCGGCATCGAACGGGCACTTCTGCGTGTCCTCGGACGGCCGATCCGCTGCGCGGAGTGCGGGCGGGAGCTGTTCGTCGGATTTCCGCTCGTGTGGCGCGGCGAGCTGTGGCTGATCGGCGCGTACGACCATCTGGTCCACGTCCAGTTCAGTTCCTCCGAGACGATGGAGTTCCGCCACGGGCGGCTCGACGAGTGCCCGTCGCCCGAGCGGCCCTGGGTCGACTAGGTGGCGGTCCTCACCGCGATCCTCACGCACCTGCGTGCGCAGAGCGTCCGAGAGCAGTTCGACTTCGCCCAGCAAGTTGCGCCGGAATCCCGGTTCGTCGTCTGTTACGGCGGAGGTCGCGAGGAGTTCGCCCGTCTCGACGGCTCTGTAGAAGCGCTGTTCATCGACGACCCAACGCTCCGCGTGCCCCATCACGACCGCTCGTACCTCGGCCTGCTGCAAACGCTTTACAACAGCTGCGTTCGGGACGACCCGCGCGTGGAGCTCGTCTACCTTTTGGAGTACGACCATTTGATCCTCAGCGCAGAGTTCGAGACGCGGCTGACCCAGCTCGCGGCAAGGTCGGACGCCGGGCTGCTCGGCAAAGCCGCGGGGCGTCGCAACGACACGAACTGGCCGCACTTCACCCGCTACCGCAACCATGACGGGTTCGCGGATTTCATCGCGCGCGTCTCGCGCCGCGATGACCCGGAGGACCGCTACGGATGTCTCG
>JAFAQQ010000218.1 GCA_019246335.1 Actinomycetota bacterium
TGGCGCCGCGCTCGCACTCTCATCACCGACAACCGCCCGCTGCTCGACGCGTTTGCCCACCATCTGCTCGCGAACGAGGTGCTCGAGCGCGAGGACATCGAGCAGCTGCTCGAGCAGTACCGCGCCGGGGAGCTCGGCAGCGTCGAGGACGCGGAGGTCGGCGGGAACGGGTCGGGTCGAGCCGACCAGGTCGAGCCCGGCGTAGCGCAGCTCGCCGCGGCCGAGCGCCTCGAATCCGAGGGCTCGGACCCCCGCTAGACCGCCAGTAGACTCGGCGCCCGTGCTGTTCGGGCGCATCGACCACATCGGGGTGGCCGTCGAGGACCTCGACGCCGCCATGCAGCTTTACGCGCAGCGCTTCGACATGCGCGAGCAGCACCGGGAGACCGTGGAGGAGCAGGGCGTGGAGGCCGTGCTGCTCGAGGTCGGCGAGGGGCACGTCGAGCTGCTCCGGCCGCTGTCTGGGGAGACCGCCGTGGGCAAGTTCCTGGCGAAGCGCGGCCCCGGGCTGCACCACGTGGCCTACCAGACGGACGACATCGACAGCACGCTCCGCGCCGTCCGCGACGCCGGAATCGACCTGATCGACCAGGAGCCGCGTGTGGGCATCCGCGGGAGCCGGGTGGCCTTCCTGCATCCGAGCTCGACGGGCGGGGTCCTCACGGAGCTCGTGGAGCCGGTGCACTGATGGCCTCCGGGAACGGCGAGCGTCCGCGCCGCGTGGACGTCGGCTTCGCCGGCGGGCAGGCGATCACCCTGCGCGTCACCGACGAGGCCTACAACGGCCTTCGCGATGCGCTCGCCAGCAACCGCAGCGACCGCTGGTACGAGGTGGAGAGCGACGACGCCGCGATCGCGATCGACCTCTCCCAGGTCGTCTACGTGCGCAGGGAGACGGCCGAGTCGCGCGTGGGCTTCAGGGGCGTATAGCCGGACTGCGCCGACTCAACCGGAGGTAGATGGCTTGGTCGGCCCGTGACGTGCTCCGCTGACACTGCGCTGCTCCGGCTGCTCCGCAAACGCGGCCACTCCCCTGGAGTCGAGCGCGCCGTTGCGTCCTTCTCGAAGCTCGGGGAGCACGGGGCGCTGTGGCTCGCGCTGAGCGTGGCCGGCGCCGGGTTGAGCAGAGACGATCGCCGGCGTGAGTTCACCCACGCGGCCGTGACCGTCGCCGCCTCCTTCGTCGCAAACCAGGGGGTGAAGCTGCTGGTTAGACGCCGGCGACCTCATCTGCCGGACCTGCCGCCGCTCACTCACACGATGTCCGACCGCTCCTACCCGTCAGCCCACGCCACCACCTCCGCCGCCGGCGCTCGGGCCCTCTCGCCGCTGCTCCCGCCGGCGCCGCTGTACGCCGTGGCCGGCGCCCTCGCGCTCTCCCGTCCCTACCTTGGCGTGCACTACCCCTCGGATACGGTCGCGGGCGCGGTCCTCGGCGTGGCGGTGGCGGAGCTGCGCCGGTGAGGATCGGCATCGTCGGCCTGCCGAACGCGGGGAAGTCGTCGCTCTTCAACGCCCTGACCCGCGCCGACGCGGAGGTGGCCGGGTACGCGTTCACGACGGTGGAGCCGAACGTGGCCGTGGTGCCGGTGCCGGACGAGCGGCTCGAGCGCGTGGCGGAGACGGTTGGCGCGTCCCCGATCGTGCACGAGACCATCGCCTTCCACGACATCGCAGGCCTGGTGCGAGGCGCGCACACGGGCGAGGGCCTCGGCAACCAGTTCCTCGCCAACATCCGGGAGACCGACGCGATCCTCCATGTGGTCCGCTCGCACGAGGACGAGCGCGTGCCGCATCCGGATGGCAGCGTCGATCCCGAGCGGGACCTCGAAACGATCGAGACCGAGCTCCTCTACGCCGACCTCGAGCAGGCGGAGCGCCGCCTCGAACGCGTGGCCCGGCAGGCGAAGTCGCACGAGCGCGCCCTCGTGGCGGAGGAGGCCTGGCTCCGGGAGGTCGTCGAGTCGCTGCGCGCGGGCCGGCCCGTCAGCTCGGTCCCCGTGCCCGACGACGCCCCCGACGCGCTGCGGCTGCTGCACCCGCTCACGGCCAAGCCGGTCCTCTACGTGGCCAACGTCGACGAGGGCGGCGGGCCGGAGGTCCCCGAGCCGGTCGCGGCTCGCGCCGCGACCGCCGGCGCGGCGGCCGTCGCGATCAGCGCGAGGCTCGAAGCCGAGCTGGCCGACCTGTCCGACGAGGACGCCGCCGCCATGCGCGCGGAGCTCGGCGTCCCGGAGTCCGGCCTCAGCCGGGTTGTCCGCGCCGCGTTCGAGCTGCTCGGGCTGATCTCTTTCTTCACGGCGGACACCGGCGCGGAGGCGCGAGCGCACGCCATCCGCGAGGGGACCGCCGTCCGCGACGCGGCCGGGGAGATCCACACCGACATGCAGCGCGGCTTCGTGCGCGCCGAGGTGGTCGCGTGGAGCGACCTGGTGGACACCGGTGGTTACGCGGCGGCGCGGGAGCGGGCGTTGCTGCGCACCGAGGGACGCGACTACGCCGTGCGCGACGGCGACGTCGTCCACGTGAGGTTCACGCCGCCCGGGTGACCCGGGACGGCGAAGCTTCACCCGTTCATTGGTGAATCATCCGTGCCATAGCACGGTCAATCCACCAATCAATCGTTTGTGGAGGCGGCGCTACCGGTCCCGGTCGAAGCGCCCGCCGGTGGGCGCCTCGCGGGGTTCCTCCGGCGGCACCGTCATGAGCTCGCGTGGCTCCACGACGAGCTCCCCCCCGCAGGCAGGGCAGCGGTCACCCTGCTCAACAAGCGTCTTGGCGGCAGCCGAGAAGGATTCAGCCGCGCACTCCGTGCACGTCATCCGTTCCATTGATGATTCCCCTGCTTTGCGCGGGCGTCAGCACCCCTGCCTGACCCGCGTGGCACGCGAATCGTAGCGAACACCCGCAAAACCGTTCCGCGTCGCTGCGCGACAGCGTGCTCCGAACGTGCGCAAATTGCGACCGAACGCACCGCCGGCCGGCGGCGAACTTCCGACCGGTACAGTCCAAGACATGGCCGTGCGCAAGGCATCCGACGTATTCGTCGAGTGCCTCGAGGCCGAGGGGGTGACGCACGTCTTCGGGATCCCGGGCGAGGAGACGCTCGACCTGAACGAGTCGCTCGCGGACTCCTCGATCCAGTTCGTGCCGGTCCGCCACGAGCAGGGCGGGGCGTACATGGCCGACGTCTGCGGTCGCCTCACCGGGCGCGCCGGCGTCTGCCTCGGCACGCTCGGGCCGGGCGCGATGAACCTCGTGACCGCCGTGGCGGACGCCTACCTCGACCGCGCCCCGCTCGTCGCGCTCACCGGCCAGAGCGACCTCGAGCGTATGCACAAGGAGTCGCACCAGTACATCGACATCGTGCGCGTGATGCGCCCCATCACCAAGTGGAACGCGCGGTTGGCCGACCCGAACATCATCCCCGAGGTTGTCCGGAAGGCGTTCAAGGTGGCCGAGTCGGAGAAGCCCGGGGCGACGCACATCGAGCTGCCGGAGGACGTCATGGAGGCCGAGACCGACAGCGCGGAGCCGCTGCCGCGGCGCACGCCGGTCCAGCCCGAGCCGGCGGCGCGCGAGCTGCTCAAGGCGGCGGACCTCATTCGTGGGGCGCTCAACCCGGTCGCGCTGGTCGGCAACGGGGTGGTCCGCGGTCGCGCGGCGCCGGCGCTGCGGGAGTTCGTGCGCGCGACGGGCATCCCCGTGGCCGAGACGTTCATGGGCAAGGGCGCGATGGACCCCGACGACCCGAACTCGCTGGGCGCCGTCGGGCTGCAGGCGGGCGATTACAAGATGGCCGGGTTCGAGGTGGCGGACCTCGTGCTGGCGATCGGCTACGACCTCGTGGAGCACGCGCCGAAGCACTGGAACCCGGCGCGCGACAAGACGATCGTCTGCATCGACACCCTTCCCGCGGAGATCGACGACCACTTCGTGCCTGAGGTCGAGCTGGTCGGCGACATCTACCACGTCCTGTCCCGGCTCGGGGAGGAGTGCAGGCACGTCCCGCACTCGGGCGGGTCGGACCAGCTGCGCGAGGTCGTGCAGAGCTACTTCGAGGCGTCGAAGAACGACGGCCACTTCCCGATGCAGCCGCCGAGGGCGCTCTGGGAGATCCGCCGGGCGCTCGGCCGTGAGGACATCCTCGTCTCGGACGTCGGCCTGCACAAGCTGTGGATCGGACGGATGTTCCCGGCCTACGAGCCGAACACCGTGCTGATCGCGAACGGGCTCGCGGGGATGGGGTTCGCCGTGCCCGCCGCGATCGCCGCGAAGCTCGTGCACCCCGACCGCAACGTGGTCGCCGTGAACGGCGACGGAGGCTTTCTCATGAACTGCCAGGAGCTCGAGACGGCGGTTCGGCTGAGGACGCCGTTCGTGTCGGTCGTCTGGGAGAACCGGCAGTTCGGATCGATCGTCTGGAAGCAGGACAAGCGGTTCGGGCGCCATTTCGGCACCGACTTCACGAACCCCGACTTCGTGAAGCTGGCCGAGGCGTTCGGGATGCCCGCGTGGAGGTGCGAGTCGGTGGACGATTTCGGCGAGCGGCTGCGCGGGGCGCTGGCGCTCGACGTGCCGTCGCTGATCGTGGTCCCCATCGACTACTCCCTCGACGTGGCGATTTCTGAAGAGCTCGGAGCGGAGACGGTGGCGACATGACGACAGCGACTGGGAGCGAGCAGGAGCAGAAGGTCATCGAGGGGGTTGCCAAGCAGCTCTACATCGGAGGCGAGTGGCGCGACGGCGCCGAGGGCGGGACGGTGGCAGTCGAGGACCCCGCGACCGGCGAGACGCTCTGCGAAGTGGCCGACGGGACGCCCGACGACGCCGACGCCGCGCTGGCAGCCGCGGCCGGCATGCAGGCGGAGTGGGCCTCGACGCCGCCGCGCGACCGGGGGGAGATCCTCCGGCGGGCCTGGGAGCTCATCACGGAGCGCAAGGACGAGCTCGCGCTGCTGATGACGCTCGAGATGGGCAAGACGATCAAGGAGTCCGAGGCCGAGATCACGTACGGCGCGGAGTTCTTCCGGTGGTTCGCGGAGGAGGCCGTGCGGATCGAGGGGCGGTACGGAGTCGCGCCGAACGGCGCGGGCCGCCTGCTCGTGATGAAGCAGCCGGTGGGACCGTGCGTGTTGATCACGCCCTGGAACTTCCCCCTCGCCATGGGGACGCGGAAGATCGGGCCGGCCGTCGCCGCGGGCTGCACGATGGTGATCAAGCCCGCGAAGCAGACCCCGCTGTCGATGCTCGCGCTGGCCCAGATCCTGGAGGAGGCGGGGCTGCCCAGCGGTGTGCTGAACGTGGTCACCTCGTCCTCGTCGGGGTCCGTGATGGAGCCGCTGATCCGGGATCCCCGCACACGGAAGCTCTCGTTCACGGGCTCGACCGAGGTCGGGCGGAAGCTGATCGAGCAGTCGGCCGACCAGATCCTCAAGGTGTCGATGGAGCTCGGCGGGAACGCGCCGTTCCTCGTGTTCGACGACGCGGACGTGGACGCCGCTGTGGAGGGAGCGGTGATCGCGAAGATGCGCAACATCGGCGAGGCGTGCACTGCCGCGAACCGGTTCCACGTCGCGGACGGTGTCGCCTCCGAGTTCGCCGAGAAGCTCGCGGAGAAGCTCGGCGCGATGAAGGTCGGGCGTGGAACCGAAGACGACGTCGAGGTGGGCCCGCTGATCGACGGCAACCAGCGTGACAAGGTGTCGGAGCTCGTCTCGGATGCAACCGACAAAGGGGCGCGCGTGCTGGTCGGGGGCGGTGCGCGCGACGGCGCCGGCTACTTCTTCGACCCGACGGTGCTGACCGACGTCCCGCCCTCGGCCTCACTGTTGCGCGAGGAGATCTTCGGCCCGGTGGCGCCGGTCGCGTCATTCGAGTCTGAGGAGGACGCGGTGGCGGCGGCCAACAACACCGAGTACGGGCTCGTCGCCTACGTGTACACGCGCGACCTGAAGCGCGCGCTGCGGGTCTGCGAGGGCCTGGAGACCGGAATGGTGGGCCTCAACCAGGGAATGGTGTCGAACCCGGCAGCACCATTCGGGGGCGTGAAGCAATCAGGCTTCGGCCGCGAAGGCGGGGGCGAGGGGATCGAGGAGTACTTGGAGACGAAGTACGTGGCGGTGAATTTGTAGGGGGCTAGCAGGGAAGGGGTCGAAAACTGATCCCAACCCGTAAGGAAACGAGGTGGATGTCGCGCTCCTGGCCGTCACCGCCGGCGACGGCGCCGACCCGCAGTTTCGCTCCTTGCCAGCGTGATACGAAATTGTGTCTTTTCGTCCCTCTCACGTTCGGCCCTCATAGAATCGCGGCCGTGGCGAAGGGCCTGCTAAAGCGACTGCTGAGGCCGATCCTTCGTCGGCCGGTCCAGGCGGTCCGCAGACGGGCGCCAGAGTTCCTCTGGGACTTCGGGAACCGGCACGGGTATTCGGTGATGCCGCACGGTCCGGGAAGCCCGATCCCGGAGTTACCTGAGGCCGACGATCCGATTTGGTCGCGACGTAGCTGTCTCACCAGCATCAACTTCGACTTGGATGCACAGCTTGCGTTCATTAAGGAAAGCCTCGCTACGTACATCCAGGAATTTGGCCGCGATGTCCGAGGACAGGGCTTCGACGTTTGGAACAAGTTCTACAAGGCTGGAGACGCCGAGGTGCTTTATGCGCTGCTCCGCCACCTGCGACCAAAACAGGTATTGGAGATCGGCTCGGGTCATTCCACCTGTGTGTCGAGCGCCGCGATGGCAGCCAACACGCGCGATGGATCTCCCGGCGACCTCGTCGCAATCGACCCGAACCCGCAGCTGGCCCTGGACGAGCGCCCGACGGTGCGCCACGAGGGCGCTGCCATCGGTTGGTCCGTTGAGGTTCCGGGACGCGAGACCCCGCTCGAAGGGCTGACACGCCTCGAACGCCTCGACTGCCGAGAGCTCCCTTTCGAGCGCTTTGAAGCCCTACAGACAGGCGACGTCCTGTTTCTGGATACATCGCACATAGTCAAGCTCGACGGGGAGGTCAACTGGCTCATCCTCGAGGTGTTGCCGCGCTTGGCCCCTGGTGTCTGGGTTCATCTGCACGACACCTTTCTTCCGTACGAGTATCCGCGTTACTACTTTTTCCTCGCGGGATTTCTCACGGAGCAGTATTTGCTCCAAGCGTTTCTCACCGGTAGCGCATGGCGGGTCGAGGTCGCTCTGGCCGCCCTGTTTCGTGACCGGCACGAGCAGCTGGTGGAACTCATTCCGAGTCTCAAAGAACCCGTCCCGGGAGACCCTGAGGTGAGAACCTGGAGCCCTTGCGCGATCTGGATCCGCCGACCTGACGAATAGCTCAGCACGGTGAAGCACAACGTCCGCCGGGCGCGAGAGTGGGGCTTAGGATGTACTGACACTCGACGCCCCACGTCAGCACCTCCATCAGGCCGAGCCGTAGATCGACGAAGCTGCCCAACCGCTGATGGCACTATTTCTTTGCCGAATCACTACATGCAGCAAGGCAGACGAAAGTCTCCCGAGGTCGAGCACGCGACCGGCGGCCAAGAGCCCCCGGCGCAGAGCCGGTAGGCCGGACGTGGCGCTGCCAAGTCGGGTTGACCGCCCCGCGGCCGTCGAGACGCGCTCGCCCGTGACCCTCACGGCTTGAACTTGCGCCAGGGCAGGACGCCGGTGCGGTGCAGTCGCAGTCGCGCGGCCGCCCACAGCGTCTTGAGCACATAGCTCGTCGCCGCTTTCGGCGAGATCGAGGAGGCGTCGGCGAAATAGCGCGACTTGGCCGGGACCTCGACGATCCGCATGCCGAAGTGGGCGGCCTGGAAGAGAACCTCGGAGTCGAACGCGAAGTCGATCGAGTTGCGCAGGAACGGGATCGTGAGAAGCAGCCTGCGCGAGTACGCCCGGTAGCCGGTGTGCGCCTCGGTCAGGCGCATCCCGATCAGCTGGTTCTCGATCGTCGTGAGCACGCGGTTTGCGAGGTACTTGTAGAGCGGCATGCCGCCGGCGCGGGCCATGCCGCGCTCGGCGAACCGCGATCCGAGCACGAGGTCGGCTTCGCCCGCGAGGATCGGCGCCACGAGCTTGGGGATCAGCGTCGGCTCGTACTGGCCGTCGGGGTGAAGCATCACGACAGCGTCCGCGTCGCGCTGCAGCGCCTCGAGGTAGCAGGTCTTCTGGTTGCCGCCGTAGCCGACGTTGTGCGGATGCCAGATGACGTGCAGCCCGAGCTCCCGGGCGAGCTCGATCGTCTCGTCGCTCGAGTTGTCGTCGACCACGATGACCTCGTCGACCCAATCGCGCGGGATTCCGGAGACGGTTCGGGCGAGCGTCCGGGCCGCGTTTAGCGCCGGCATCACGACCACGACCTTGCCGCCCGGTCGCCCGTTGACGCTGGAGGCGCTGTCCGGGTTAGGCACGTCGCGCCTTGAGGTAGACGGTGCCCCCGTGGCAAAGGGCGGCCTCTGCCAGTACCCCTACGCGAAACACGGGGCGCCAGGTTAGTTGCGATCGAGAAGGGCTGGCCGTGCAGCTCCCGCGATCCAGGGTGCCCTGCGGCGGCTGGGCGGCGCTGCAAGGGGCGACCGTGGGCCGACCAGGCTGGCCGGCTGATTCGAGGTGGTGAAGGGAGGCGGTCGGCCTCGAAGCCGACGGTTCGCAAGGCCGCGACCAGTCGCGCTAACCGACGAAATGCCAGCTCGCAAACCGAGCCGCGTCTACCGTCATTACGAGCGCGAACGCGCCCAGGACGATCCGGAACACTCCGCGCTCAGTCGCCCAGGCCGCCGTCCACATCAGCAACGGGAACAGGGGCGCCATGTAACGCGTGTAGCCCGAAAGGTTCGCGCCGCCGATCGGGAAGCAGAGAACGAACAGGATCCCCGCGACCACGTATGCCCCGTAGGCGAAGGGAAGCCGCCGAAGGACTCCTGCAGCCGCCACGCACGACAGGCAGAAGACGCCGACCTCGAAGATGTTGCGCGGGAGATGGCCACCGACGACATTCGTGGCGCCGGAAATCGCGCGGGACACCGCCCGCACAGCCGTCACGAGCGGGAAAGTGAACCCCACATTCCAGGCCTTGTTCTGATGGGAGACGACGGAGAAGTCGTGGAACTTGAGGCCTGCATAGGCCATGTAGGAAACGAACGGCAGCGGCAGGACCAAGAACCAGCCCGCATCCCGGGCCACCGGATAGCGCGGGCGCAGCCAGGCGGCGCGCGACAAGTGGTCTGGCCGGGCTGGCGGCTGACGGTCGCCGCGCGGGCCGTAGAGGTAGAGGAGTACCAGGGGCACCATGAGTAAGAACCCGGTTGGGCGGCAAGCTGCGGCGAGCCCGCCCAAGACCGTCGCCACACTCCAACGACCCCGCCTTGCCGCGTAGACGGCGGCAATGCTGAGCGCAAGCAACAGACTCTCGCCGTAGACGGCAGATAGAAAGACCCCCGCGGGGAAGAACGCGAGCAACAACATCGACCTCCGGGCCTTCTCCACTCCGAGGTCGAAAGCCGCGAGTCGCTCGAGGAAGTAGAGGGCGACGAACAGCGCGG
This sequence comes from Actinomycetota bacterium, assembly GCA_019246335.1. Lineage (GTDB taxonomy): Bacteria > Actinomycetota > Thermoleophilia > Solirubrobacterales > Thermoleophilaceae > AC-37. The sequence continues at coordinate 9,538 of JAFAQQ010000218.1, forward strand.
CAAGCGAGATGATGATCCCGCCGACGAGCGATGAGTCGAACGGGGCGCCCGCGACGCGCGCGGCTAGAGGGTAGAGCGGAAAGAACGCGGTCGCCCGGGGGGTCGCGTACCCATGGTCGGCGATCAGCAAGTACCAGGTCGTGTCCCAGCGGGCGGCCGGCGCCACCAACACATTGCCGAGCTTGCCGAACGGAGTCGTGAAACCGGACGGATCGTGCACGCCCGCGTGCGACCCGAGCACCAGCACCGCGGCGATTCCCGCCGCCCAGCAAAGGGTGCGTGAGACCGCCCACCCGCGCGTGACGTGGGCAAGCGTATGGCGGTCGAGGCGGCGGGCGCCCCAGTCTAGGGTCACTTATTTGAGCACCACTTCTCGCCCGGCCCGCTCAATCCGTGGTCGTATGCGCGCGCGGACTGGCCCCCTCGCTCTGTGTTGTCGCGCGGCGGATCGGCCCTTCCTCTTCTGAGCTGGCCTCAGCGTCGATGATGTACAGCGGCCGCCCCTTCACCTGCTCGAACATCCTGCCCACGTACATACCAACGACACCGACGGTGACCATCAGGCAACCGAACAGCAGAAGCATGAGCACCGCAAGGCTGGTGTACCCTGGAAGCTGCTCTGTGAAGTGAGCGAAGTGGTCGATGATCATGAAGATCGCCAGTGCGGTTCCCCCAAAGGCGATGACGAACCCGCCGTACACGATCCACGTCAGCAGGCGCGTGGTGCGGAAGAACACGCCTGTCGCCGCGAGCGAGATGAGATGGCGGATGGTGTACGAGCTCTTCCCCTCCAGGCGCTCGTGGAAGTCGATCTCGACGAGAGTGCGTGAAAACCCGAGCCACTGCAGGGCCAGCCGGTATTCGCGATCGCGATCCCCGAGGCTCATGAAAGCGTCGACAACGGGCCTCGAGATGAGGCTCAGCGTGCTCAGGCCCCCAGCGCGCTCGTCCTCAAAGACGAGCTTGCGGTAGATGCGGCTGGCAAGGTGCCGGAGGCGGCTCTGCCGTCGATCGCGCCGGATGGTCTGGACAATGTCGAAACCCTCCTGCGCCTGGGCGTACAGCCGTGGGATGTCCTCGGGCGCTTCCTGAAGGTCGCAGTCCAAGACGACCACCCAACCGCCGCGGGCCTTTGCGAGTCCGGCGGTGATCGCGGCGTCCTGGCCAAAGTTGCGGCTTAGCCGGAACGCCCGGACCGAAGGGTCCGAGTGCGCGAGCTCGACGAGCGTGGCCCACGCGCCGTCGTAGCTGCGGTCGTCGACGAAGACCAGCTCGAAGGCATCCGTAACCGCCGCGACCGTCGCCCTGAGGCGTCGGTGCAGCGCCTGCAGGCAGCCCGCGCAGCCGAAAACCGGTACGACGACGGTCATCTCGACTTCTCCGCGACTCGGCCGGGCCGCGACCGGGTCAGGGCTGGAGCTTGGTGGAGCCTCCAAGAGCGGCCTCGAAGGATAGGGTGACAACTCGTAAACGGTAGGGGTTTTTAATCCGGAGGGGAAGATGTCCGATCGTCGATGATGCCGTCCTGGCTCTCGGCGCTAATGCGCCAGCGGATCCGGCCTGCACGGCTGGTTGCGCAGCGAGTCGCAGGGCGGCAGCGGCGCGTGCGCCGTCTCCTCGCCGAGCAGGCCGAGCACCAGCCGCGACGGGTGCTTCCGGTCCCGCAGCACCGTGTTCACCGCGTTCTGCGGCACCGGTTGGAACGCCCAGAAGCCGGTGTGACCCGTCGGCGCCTCGATCCACACGCGCAGCCGTGATCCCGCTCGGAACGTGTGCGCAAACGGGAAGATCTCCAGCCTCATCCTCGTCGGCTTGCCGGGGACCAGCGGGCGTGCATCCCGCCGCAGTTGCGTCTGCAACGGCCGCAGCGCGGTCGACCGCTGCGGGTCGAGCTTGCGGTGCGACGCTCGCAGCCATCCGCGCTGGACGTAGGTCTCCTGCCCGTCCGGCCGGACCTCGGTGACCGTCGCCTCGAGGTCCGTGTCGGTCGCTGTCGACTTGAGCCACAGGTCCAGGCTGGCCGGGCCCGCGAAGACCATCGTGCGCTTGAGCTTCGGCGTCGTGTACGCGAGCGAGCCTCCCGGCGGAACCGGTCCCTTCCACGTCAGCTGGCCCAGGCTGTGGTTGTTCGGCGGCGGCCCGATGTCGACCGACAGCGTCGGCCCCGGCTCGGTCACGTCGGGCGCCGGACGCGGGTAGTTGTACGAGTCCGACCCGCTCGCGGCGCGCGGCGGGCGCCGCGTCAGCTTGCCGCCCGCGTTCAGGTAGAAGGGACGCGCGTCGACGTCGGCGTTCAGCGTCCGGCGCTTGATCGACCACGCCGGCTCGTTGCCCTTGCCGTTGCGGACGATCGCCGTCTCCATGTCGAGGCGCAGGTGCGGCTGCTTCTCGATCCCGTTCGGCACCCCGCGCACGAAGTGGTCGAGGAACGCGAGGATCAGGTTCTGGTCGGTTGGCGAGGACAGGGCGCGGCCATGGTTGCCGTTCGAGAAGTCCGCCCAGACCTTCTTCGGCTTGCCGAACATCCCCAGGGAGTCGTAGATCCGGCCCGGCAGCTGCTCGTCCTGCCACTGGTTGAACAGGTACGTCGGCACGTCGATCCGCTTGAACCCGGCGCTGGGCGCGCGCCTGAGCCACTTGCCGGAGCTGTCGTCGATGAACGGGTTCTGCACGACGAGCGTCGGGATGAAGTACTGCGGCTGGGCGTTCGCGGCCTCGTGCTTCGCGAAGTTCTGCTCGCACGCGACGTCTCCGACCGCGGGCGCACCGGTCGTGGCGTAGGTGTACCCCGACTCTTTCTGGACGCCTGTCCAGGCGAAGGTGAAGTCGTACTCCAGGATCCCGCCGGGGTACACGACGTCGCGGTACAGGTCCGACGTCGCCGAGTCCGGCGTGATGGCCCGAAGGTGTGGCGGCCGGTCGGCCGCGGTCAACAGCTGGGTGATGGCGCCGAAGCTCACGCCGATCATCCCGACGCGGCCGTTCGACCACGGCTGGCGCGCGGCCCACTCGACGGCGTCCGCGCCGTCGCGGCCCATCGTGAGCGCGAACGGGTCGAAGACCCCCTCCGAGCAGCCGGTGCCGCGCACCGACACGCCGAGCAGCGCGTACCCCCGCTGCAGCAGCCGATCCGAGTACGTCGAGACGCCGTTGTCGGTCGCGTCGGACCCGGCGGCGTATCCCTCGTAGTTGAGGAGCACCGGGTGCCTCCCACCGGCGTCGGGCCGGAGCAGGTCGTAGCGGAGCTTCGTCCCGTCGCGGGTCGCGAAGTACCCCCACGTGTGGACGGTCGCCGAGGCGGCCGGCGCCGAGAAGAGCAGGGCGGCCGCGGCGACGATGACGGCTGCAAATGCGCCCGATCTGGTCACGCCCGGCCCACGATACCCCGGCGAAGCGCTGCGCGGCGAGCACAAATGCCCCCGCCGGCGGCATCACGGTGTTACGCTCGTACGAGGCCGTACTGGAGGCGCCTGGCCCGCGCCCGCTCGCAAGCTGTAGATGGAGTTGCCGTGACAGTCCGACTTGTGCCGTTCGACACCGAGTGCGACGAGCTCGCCGACGGGTCTACGCGCCTGTCCGCGCACGGCGAGCTCGACCTGGCCACGGTCTCCGCCTTCGACGAGGCGCTCGCGAGGTGCGGCCGGGACGACCCGTCGCGCCTCGTGGTGGACCTCGCCGACGTGCCGTTCATCGACGCCGCCGGGCTGCGCGTCCTCATCGACGCGAAGCGACGGCGGGACAGGGCCGGCGGCGAGCTGGTGATCGCCCGTCCCTCGCGGCAGGTCTCCCGCCTGCTCGAGGTCGCCGGCGAGCGCGCCGGGCTCCAGGTGACCGGCGGCGAGGACCCGCCCCGCCGCGCCGCTTGACGGACGCCCGAGCCGCGGGTATTCGCTGGGGTCGAGCTGGCTGACTAAGTCGCGGCCGGCTTCACGCCGCGCGTCATCGCCTGGAGGTCGAGCGCCTTGTCGAGCGTCTCCTCGTCGACGCCCTTCTCGAGAGCGACCTCGCGGATCGTCCGCCTCGACGCCACGGCCTCCTTCACGATCTCGGTCCCCTTGTCGTAGCCGATGTACGGGTTCAGGGCGGTGGCGATCGCCGGCGTCGATTCGGCGTTTCGCTCCAGCACGTCGCGGTTCGCCTCGATGCCGTCGACGCACCTCCCGGCGAGCGCCACGCTCGCGTTCGACAGCAGCTTGATCTGGTCGAGGACGTTGCGCGCCATCATCGGCATCCGCACGTTCAGCTCGAACTGGCCCTGCGAGCCCGCCATGGTGATCGCGACGTCGTCGCCGATCACCTGGGCCGCCACCTGCAGGACGACCTCGCAGATCACCGGGTTGACCTTCCCGGGCATGATCGACGAGCCCTTCTGCAGCTCGGGCAGGGAGATCTCGGCAAGCCCGGTCCGCGGCCCGGAGCCCATCAGCGCCAGGTCGTTCGCGATCTTGGTCAGCGACACGGCCACCACCTTGAGCGCGCCGGACAGCTCCACCAGCGCGTCCCGGCCCGCCATCGCCTCGAACGGGTCCGCCGGCCCCTCGACGTCGAGTCCCGTGGCCTCGCTGATCCTGGCTCGGACGCGCGCCGCGAACTCGGGGTGCGTGTTGAGCCCGGTGCCGGCCGCGGTTCCCCCGAGCGGCAGCTGGGCGACGCGCGGCAGCGCATCCGACACGCGCTCCGCGCCGAGGCGGATCTGGGTGGCGTAGCCGCCAAACTCCTGCCCGAGCGTCACCGGCACCGCGTCCATCAGGTGCGTGCGGCCGGCCTTCACGATGTCCGCGAACTCGTCGGCCTTCCGCGCGAGCGCATCCGAGAGTCGCTCGAGCGCCGGCAGGAGCCGGTGCCGCACCTCGGAGAGAGCGGCCAGCTGGACGGCGCTCGGGAACACGTCGTTGGTCGACTGGCCCATGTTCACGTGGTCGTTTGCGTGGACCTCCTCACCAGCCAGCGCCGCGATCACCTCGTTGGCGTTCATGTTCGTCGAGGTGCCGGAACCGGTCTGGAAGACGTCGATCGGGAACTGGTCGTCGTGCTTGCCGTCGGCCACCTCGTCGGCCGCGGCGGCGATGCGGTCCGCCACGTCCTCGTCGAGGAGTCCGAGCTCGCCGTGCACTCGCGCGGCCTCGGCCTTGATGCGGCAGAGCCAGTGGATCACGGCGGCCGGAACGGGCTCGCCGGAGATATTGAAGTTCTCCACCGCCTTCGCCGTCTCGCCGCCCCACAGGTGCTCCGCCACGCCGCACGCCTCCTTGGAATCGATCCGGCTTTGAAATCTAGATGACCGCCGGGGCGGCCCGGCGACCGTCAGCCATGGCTCGCCCCGGCCGCCCGGCCGCGCGCGAAGGCGGGATCCGCCGTCGGGACGGTCTGAAGGACGGAGTCGAGGCGCCGCAGGAGCTCCGCGTAGCCCGGCGCCCGAGTGCCGCCTCTATGCGCCGCGCCGATCAGGAAGCCGAGCCGCAGCAGAGCCGCCCCGCCCGGCCGCCGGCGGCTCTCGTCGGCGAGCCCCTCCGCGGTGTCGAGGAACACCGTCCCCAAGTTCTCCACGTCCCCCTGCGAGCTCCGGCGCGGGAAGCAGTCGGAGAGCCGCCTGCCGCCCACCCGCACATCGCCGGGCGCCGCCGCGAGTGCCGCGCGGAGCGCCGCGGAGCCGTCCACACATGGGGACGGCACCGAGCTTGAGGCCTGGCCGCCGCACGCCGCGAGCGCGACCGACGCGAGCATCCCTGCAAGCGCGGCGCCGAACGTGCTGGCTATGCCTCGGTTCGTGAGCGCGATTCGCTGCAAATCCTGCGACTTCTCCCGTTGGGCCGCGGGCCGTGTTCTCATCGCGTTGCGGGGAATGGACTCCCCTGAGAGGAGCAACGATGACGAATCTGGCCCGGGTCAGCCCCGCGCACGGACGCGCCGAGCAGCGGAGCAAGGTGACCCACTTCTGCACTCATTGCGCATCGCTGTCGAACGCCCCAAACGGTAACGCCGAGCGGCCCCACCGCGGACGGGTGTGCCCGGACTGCGCGCTGGGCGTGATCCTCTCGTGCTCGCGCGCCACGCTCGACACAGAGGGCGCCGCGTTCCTGGTCGTCACCGCCGACCTGCGGATCACCGCCGCCAGCGAGAGCGCCGAGCGCCTCTTCAGGGTGCCGGACGGCCTCTACGGGCGGCCGCTGCTCTCGGTCATGACGAGCCCGGACGGGATCGGCGACCTGGCGCGCCAGGTGGTGCGCGCGGCGTCGGGCGCCAGGCGGCCGGTGACGGTCGAGGTCGACGCCGCTGCTTCGCGCGTACCGAGGGGTGTCACGCGCGCACGGATCGGTGGCTGCGGCAGTCCGCCTGCGGCGCTAGTGGTGATCGACTCGGCCGCCGGCTAGCCGCAGCGGCCCAGGAGACCGCCGAGAAGGGGCAGCGTCGGCCCGGTGTCGAACTGCACGAGCGTCATCCGCAGCAACTGGAGGTGAGTCCACGGAAAGCTTCGCAGCAGCTGAGCCGGGTCCTCACCGCCGAACAGCGCGGGGTAGGGATCGGGGACGACCGTGCTCGCATTCTGGGCGTAGAAGACGACCGCACCGGCCTGGTCGCGGACCACGATCCCATATCGCTGCGCCGCCTTGGCAATCGCCAAGACGGCCGCCGGCAGGTGCAGTGACGCGAGATTCAGGTTCGGGTCCAATCGAAACCGGGCTCCTTCGACCGGCGCGTGCGGGCAACCCGATCGCCCGTCGGTTCGCTGAGCGGGCAGCGCGAACACGTTGGCCCTGCTCGCCGGTAGGGCCAGGGAGAGCACGTGGTCGATCCGTCCCTGGGCCAGCTCCCCCGGCAGTATCAGCCCACCCGCCAGGGGCAGGCCGCTCGCCGCCACGCCCCAGCTCAACCGGGGGTTCGGGTAGAGGCCCGTGCCACTCGAGGCGTGGGTGAGCCTGCCACCCCAGCTCGCATGCCACCCGTCCTGCGCCCGACGCAGTTGCCAGAACTCCCACAGGGTGTCGGTCGCCGGCTGCCAGAGCACGAGCTCCGCGTCGTTGCCGTTAGCGGGCCGGGCCCAGGACGGAAGGGGCACCGAGCGGAACGCCGTGTCCAGCCCGTGCGAGTCGGAGGATGGCCGGTCGAGCTGGACGCGTACGTGCGGCTGCTCCGATCCAACCGTGTAGACGGGCGGCGTGTAAGCGGTGGTGTTGATGCTCGGAGGGCGACCCTTGGCATAGCCGGACTGGACGCGACGGAGCAGCTCGTTCGTGACCGCGGCCGAGTCCGGGTCGAGCGGCGCGTCTTGCGGGAGAGGCGAGTTCCAGAACGACCGTGGTGAGAAGAATCGCGCGCAACGCGGCGGATCGAGATGCAGCGCGCGTGAGACAGTCGCGGCAGGCACGGCTCCATCGGTCCCCACGCTCACCACGACGCGTCCGCTCAGGCAGCGGCTGAGCGCAAGCCGTCCAGTGCGCGAGAGCAGGATCTGAACC
>JAFAQQ010000045.1 GCA_019246335.1 Actinomycetota bacterium
TCCTGCGCGGTGCGCACCAGCGCGGCTTCCGCCTCCGCGCGGCCGCGCCCGAACGACAGCGGTGCCGGCGAGGCCGCCCGCCGGAAGGGATCGTCCGCGGTCGTGCGCGCGAGGAGGTACGTGAGGGCCGTGCGCCGGAGATCCACACCGGCCAGCGCCCTCTCGGCGAGCACGGGGGGCCGCAGCAGCTCGCGGACGTGCACGCCGGGGATCCGAATCTCGCGAAAGCCACCCGCCGTCCCGGTGTTGTGGCCCGCTGTGCGCTGGCCGGCGATCAGCACCCGCACCGCGGTCGCTCCCCGCAGGTCAACGCGCAGGCGGTTCCAACCCCGGTGCACGGCGAACGGTTGCCCGTTGACCTCGACGCCGGTCACCGCGACCTTCGGGTTCGAGTCGTCGGGTAGCACGTCGACAAAGGGGATGTCGCGCGCGCGCGGAAGACCGATCTCCACCCAGTGGTCCTGCTCGGGCGTCACCGGGTCCGCCTGCCAGGAGGTGCGCGGGTCGCCGTCGAACGCCGCGAACGGCCGGCGCTCGGGAAACTGCGCCAGGTCCGGCGTGAAGGGGGCGCTGACGTAGCGAGCGCCCTCGTACACGGCGACGGTCTGGGCGTCGGGTCCCCTCGCCGGGAACGGGTCGAGAAAGGCCGAGTGGTGGGGGGGAGCGACGTCGGCAGCCAGCGTCCAGCCGACGTTCTGCCGAGACCGCGACGCCGCGAAGGTCTGGCGGCGGTTCGAGTCGTCGATCACGATCGACCGGGCGGCGCCGGACAGCACCTCCCGTCGCAGCGCGGCGCCCGAGAGGTCGCCGGCGTACTGGGAAGGGCCGGCGCGCGGGAGCGCCCCGACGGCCGCGAGGTCGAGCAGCCCGCGCGCCGAGCCGTCCACGACCGTACCTGCAGCACGAGGCTCCAGCCGGACGATCCCGGCGGCGCCGCGTATGCGGTAGCTGCGCACCTCGGGCAGCCGCTGCGGTCCGTCGAGGGAACCCGGCGGCGGCGGGAAGGTCGCGGCCGGGCCGTAGCTCGCCGCCGGCCTCCCGAACCCCTGCGCCGCGAGCTCCTGCGCCGCCGGCACGGGCTGCATGCCGCCGCTTCGTCCGTAGTCGTCATCGGTGCCGCTCACCACCGCGCCGGTGCTCATCAACCGCAGCACTGGCGGCAGCGACCCCGGTACGAGCCTCCGCTGGTCGATCATCCCGTCGACCGTCCAGAGGAGGTCCGTCGCGTGGAGGTCGTCGTACGGCGGCGTGTTGCGGATCGCGATCGGCCGGGATGTGAGCGCCGGCAGGATCGGGTCGACCGTCCCTCCCCAGCGATAGAAGGCGAAGGGCTGGCCGGGCAGCACGGCCGCCCGCTGGTTGCGCGGAAGCCCCCGGTCGAGCGAGCGCGCCGCCTGCCGCCAGGCGGCCGGGATCCGCTTCCAGGTGAGGCCGACGGCATCCCCGCGCATCAGCGGAAGGCCGGCCAGGGCGACCAGACCTGCCGCAGCGGCGGCCGCCGCGGCACGGGCCACCGCGACTCGCGACGGACGAACTGCCGCGAGCCGGCCCCAGAGCTCCGCGAACGCCGCGCCGCCTAGGCACGCCACCCCGAGCGCCACGAGCGGGCCCGCCTTGTTCGTGGTCCGCAGGAACTGGATGGCGCTCACGTGGTCGTACGCGAACGTCACGCCTCCGCGGAGCGGCGTCCCCCACGGAAAGCCGACGCTCATGCACAGGAGCCCGAGCAGCGTCAGGGCGAGGAAGAACGGCCCGTAGCGCGCGCGTCGCGTCCAGGAGAACCCGGCGATGGCGAGGCCCGGCACGACCAGCGTCGCCGCGACGACCGGCAGGTCGAACAGCATCGTCCCCGAGTCGCCGAAGTACGGCTGGAGCCGGTCCCCGTAACCGACGCCCAGGTACGAGGGCCAGTAGCCCATGAGGCGCAGGCTCTCGGGGAGGCTCGTCGTGCTCCAGATCGAGCCGATCTGCTCGGTGAACTGCAGGAAGTTGAGCCCGTAGACGGACTGCAGCGCGCCTGGAGCGAACCACCAGATCGAGCTGGCCACGGCAGCGGCGGCGGTACGCCATCCGAAGTCGCGCACGCTGCGCCACGGCACGCGGGCCATGAGCGGCTCGTAGACGAGGAGCAGGAGCGGGCCCGGCAGGAGCCATGCGGTCACGGCCGCGTTCACGCCTCCGCCGGTCGACGTGAGGATCAGGGCGAAGGCGGCGGGCCACCACCAGCGCCGCGGGTCGGCCAGCCCGCGGTGAACGCAGAGCAACAGCCAGGGGAGCGCCGCGTAGCCGACGAGCGTCGCGGTCGTGCGGTTGGCGAGCACGACCGTGTAGGGGTTGACGGCGAACAGGATCGCGGCCGCCACATGGGCCGCGCCGCGGGGTCGCGCAAGCAGCGCGTCGAGCAGCCGCACGACCCCCCAGCACGCGAGCGCGAGGATCGTGCCGAGCCACAGGCGCTGCACGAGCCAGGGGCCGATTCCAAGCTCGTGCCCGAGGGCGAAGAACGGCGCCATCGGCCACAGGTAGCCCCCGTACTGGCCCCCCTGCACGTGCCCGAGTCCCGTGGTCGGGCTCCAGAGGTGCGCGACGCGCCCGAGGAACCCGACGGGGTCGACGTGCAGGTCGATCTTCGTGTCGGAGGTCGCGAGACCCGGCCGCTGGAGGATGGCGATTGCGTACGCGCCCGCCGCGAGCGCCAGCGGGATCGCCTTCTCGGACCGCCTGTACGGCACGCGCACGCAGACTAGATGACCGATCCCGGACCCCCGCGACCCGGGAGGCGGCCCCTCGGGTGAACGCAGGCCGCGTCGTGGGCTGTACGGCCGCCGGGCGACGGCCTTACGTCGAACCGGGGATGCTCGACCGTGCGACGGCCTTCGATAGAGGACGCATGTACGAGCGGCCTGGATCGAGGACCGCACGGCTCGCCGTCGCCCCGCAGACCGACGAGCTGACCGGTCTCCTGAACCAGGGTGCGTGGCATCGACATCTCCAGCACGAGCTTCTGCGCGCCCGCAGGTCGCACGCGCCCGTGACGATCGTGCTCGTCGACCTCGACGAGTTCGAGCAGCTAAACGACACCCGCGGTCGCCAGGCGGGCGACCGGCTGCTGAAGGAGCTCGCCGCCGCGTGGCGGCGCGCCGTACGCGAGACCGACCACGTCGGGCGAATCGGCGGCGATGAGTTCGGGCTCCTCCTCCCTGGATGCGATCTCGACGACGCGTACGTCCTCATGGGTCGGCTGCGCGCCGTCGTGCCCGCGGGCATGACGTGCTCGATGGGCGTCGCCACCTGGGATCTCGCGGAGGGCCCGGAGCGCCTCCTGCTGCGGGCCGACGAGGCGCTGTACGCGGCCAAGCGCCGCGGGCGCGACCGCATCGCCTGCTGAAGCGCGTCGCCGGGCCGGGAGGTCTAGCATGCCGGCGATGCGCTACCTCATCACCGGCGGCTCCGGCTACATCGGCACGCGCCTGATCGGGCGCCTGGCCGAGCGCGACGAGACCGAGCGGATCGTGATCGCGGACATCCGTCCTCCGGCCGCGTTCCGCCCGAAGGTCGCCTACGAGCGCCTCGACGTGAGGGATGCGCAGGCCGCGCGCTCGCTGCTCGAGCGAGAGCGCCCCGACGCCCTCGTGCACCTCGCGTTCGTGCTCAACCCGATGCACGACGAGAACGCGATGTACGAGATCGACGTCGGCGGGACCCAGAACATCCTTGAGGCCGCATCCGCGGCCGGCACGCAGCAGGTGCTCGTCACCTCATCCGGCACCGCCTACGGCGGGTTTCCGGACAACCCGGTCCCGATCGCGGAGGACTGGCCCGTCCGCGGCGTTCCGGACTTCGAGTACGCGCGGGACAAGTCCGAGTGCGACCGCCTCTGCCAGCTGTGGGCGCTGAGGCACCCCGACCGCGTGATGACGATCGTCCGGCCCTGCATCGTCTTCGGGCCCAACGTGGACAACTACATCGTCCGCGCCTGGCTCAAGCAGCCGTTCTTCGCCGACTTCGGCCTTCCCGACCAGGACGTCCAGTACGTGCACGAGGACGACGTCGGCGAGGCGCTGATCCGGTTGCTCGACGGCCGTCACGACGGCGCGTTCAACGTGGCCGGCGACGGCACGATGACCTGGAGGGAGTGCGCGGAGATGATCGGCATGCCGAGCCGCCGGGTGCCGCGCGGGCTCTACTGGAAGTTCGGCGAGCTGATGTGGAGGCTGCGGCTGTCGGAGACGCCCCCGGGGAACCTGCACTTCATCATCCATCCCTGGGTCGTCTCGACCGAGAAGCTGAAGGAGACCACGGGCTGGTCCCCGCGGCACACGACTCGTGAGACGTTCGAGATCACGATGCGGGCGCGCGGGAAGCTCGGGCCCGGCGAGCCGTCGGAGCGGCCGGAGATCGCGGCTCCGGTGGGCGCGTGAGGACGGGCCAACCGGTACGCCTGAGGACGGCTCGCTCCCCGCTCTGAGGGCCTTCCGCCGCCGGCCTTTGCGCTGCTACGCTCGCGGGCCCGGGGACGACGGTGCCCCGCGAGGGCGGTTAGCTCAGTTGGCTAGAGCGCCGGCTCGACAAGCCGGAGGTCACTGGTTCGAGCCCAGTACCGCCCACTGCGTGTAGCTCCCGCGGCTGTGGATCTCCCGAGGCACCCGACCAGCCACGAGCGGCTCTCGGGCCAGCCCTGGGATGCGTCGTACCTCGATGGCCCGGCGCCCTGGGATATCGGACGACCACAGCCGGCCGTAGTGCGCCTGGCGTGCGACCGCGCATTCACCGGCGATGTTCTCGATGCAGGATGCGGGACGGGCGAGAACGCACTCCACGCCGCGTCGCTGGGGCTCGACGTTCTCGGAATCGATGTGGCCGAGACCGCGGTGGCGATCGCGCGAACGAAGGCCGCGGATCGTGGCGTCGACGCCGAGTTCGTCGTCGGCGACGCCCTGCACCTGGACCGTCTGGGCCGAGTCTTCGACACGGTGCTGGATTGCGGGCTGTTCCACACGTTCGACAGCGATGAGCGGCGCCAGTACGTGACGAGCCTCGCGTCGGTGACCGGCCGCGGCGGCAACGTGTACGTGCTCTGCTTCAGCGACCTCGGACCTCCTGATACCTGCGGCCCGCACCCGGTCAGCCAGGAGGAGTTGAGAGCCCCGTTCGACCTCAGCCGGGGCTGGAGCGTCGTCTCCGTCGACCCGGACCGGCTCCGGACGAGGTCCCACGAGGAGGGCGTACCCGCCTGGGTGGCGAAGGTCGAACGCGTGTAGGCGGGGTCTCGAGGGCCCGCGCGCACGGGTTTTCGCCAGGTTCGGGCGCCCAGAGCGCGCGCTTCCCGGCCACTCCCCGGACGTGGTCTCCTCAGAAAGGGCGGTCGTGCCGATGAAGGCGCCATGCGGGAGCCGGCAACGACCCAGCCGGTCGCAGCGGACCGGGATCGCCACGGCGGCTACACGAACGGTCGCGAGCGGGCGGGGGTGTTTGCGTTCGTGGTGGTCGCCGTCGCTGCGACGGCCGCCTGGCTCGTGCTGCTTGCCTGGCTGCTCGTACTGCTCGCGCGCGCGGTCTTCTAGAGCCGGGCCGCCGCCGGCTTCGCTCACCCATCTTCTGAACGGGGACTGCGCCCTTCCGGGCGCGAGCGACCGCGCACGCTCACGGGCCCAGCGCCTGAGCGACCGCCCGCGCCAGTAGCTTGTGCCGCGATGACCGGCGGCTATCCGCGCATGGTTGCTCTCGGCTACGGGAAGTTCGTGCGCGCGGACCGCATCTTCGCCGTCGTGCCGCTCCCGGCGGGCGAGCGCGGCGACGGCCGGCGGACGTACGTCCACGTCGAGGGCATCATCGAGCCGCTCGTAGCCTCGCGGTCCGAGCGGGCGATCCTGGCCGACGCGGAGGCCGCGCTAACCGATGCGGCGGGGATTCCTCGCGGCTCGGGCTCGCGCGGGGCGCGCGAGGGGGAGGCGCCTCCGCCGTAGGTCAGCGCACTCGCGCCTTGGTAGCCGTCCTCTACGACATCCACGGAAACCTGCCCGCGCTCGAGGCCGTCCTGGTCGACGCCGACCAGGCTGGCGCCGAGCGCTACGTCCTCGGCGGCGATTACGCGCTCTTCGGTCCCTGGCCGGCGGAGACCGTCGACCGGTTGCGCCAGCTCGACGCGAGCTGGATCCGCGGCAACGGCGAGCGCTGGACCGCGAATCCCCACGAGGCGCCGGACGACGAGGTGGTCCAAGCCGCGCTCGCCGCTTGCCGGGACGAGCTCGGAGCCGGCGCCGTCGACGAGCTCGCCGCCCTTCCGGAGACGCTCGTCGACAGCTCGACGCGCTATTGCCACGGCTCGCCGCTCTCAGATGTCCAGAGCTTCTCCCCGGATCCGTCGGACGGGGACGGCGAGCTCCTCTCCGACGCGAACGAGGAGTGTGTCGTCTTCGGCCACACGCACCTCCAGTTCCGGCGCCGCGCCGAGACCGCGACGCCCCTCGACCTCGTCAACCCCGGCAGCGTCGGCATGCCGTTCGACGGCGACTGCCGAGCGGCGTACGCCATCGCCGTGCCCGGTGGGGGCTTCGAGCTGAGGCGCGTCGAATACGACTCCGAGGAAAGCGCGGCGGCCGTCCGGGCCCGGTTCCCCGATTTTGGCGACACCGTCGCGCGCCGCATATCCCAGGCCAGCTTCGTCACGTGATTTGCGTGGCGGGGCGCCGCGCCCGGAGCGCCCGCCCGCCCGGTTACACTCCGCCCTCCTCGCCATCCAGCCGCCGGGCGAGCGGGTAACCACAGGAACGCTCAAGGAGGATCCCACGTGGCGCGTCTCTCGCAGCTGCTGGTCTCGCGCGACCGGCAGTACTTCGACCTATTTGAGGAGGCTGGCGGCAACATCGTCCGAGCCGCCGACCTCCTCGACCAGCTCTTGCGCGCATTCCCCGATCGCCGCGAGGAGCTGACGCGCGAGATCCTCATCTGCGAGCAGGAGGGCGACCGCATCACCCACGACATCATCCGGCGCCTCAACGAGACGTTCGTGACGCCGATCGACCGTGAGGACATCTACGCGCTCGCGTCGGGGCTCGACGACATCGTGGACTACACCGAGGAGGCGGCGGACTACCTCGGCCTGTACAAGATCGAGGCGCCGATGGAGCAGGCCCAGCAGCTGGCGCACGTGCTGCTCCAGGCCACGCGCCTGATCGCCGAGGCCATGCCGCGGCTGCGGAACTTCGACGACCTGTCGCACTACACCGTCGAGATCAACCGGCTGGAGAACGACGGAGACCGCATCACCCGGGAGGCGATGGCCTCGCTGTTCGACAACGGGATCGACCCGATGGTCGTCATCCGCTGGAAGGACATCTTCGACCGGCTCGAGAACGCCATCGACGCCACCGAGCACGCCGCGAACATCATCGAGGGCATCATCATCAAGAACTCGTGAGAGGGCCATGCACAGCGATGTGATCCTGGTCCTGGTGATCGGGACCGCGCTCGCGTTCGACTTCACCAACGGCTTCCACGACACCGCGAACGTCGTGGCGACGTCGATCTCCACGCGTGCGGTGTCGCCACGGATCGCGATCGCGATGGCCTCCCTGCTCAACTTCGTGGGCGCCTTCGTCTCGCTGAAGGTCGCGGCGACGGTGGCGAGCGGGATCATCGACCCGAAGCTCGTGGAGCACGCGCCCGCCATCGTGTTCGGCGGGCTGATCGGCGCGATCTCCTGGAACGTCATCACCTGGTACTTCGGGCTCCCGTCGAGCTCCTCGCACGCGCTGATCGGCGGCGTCGTCGGCGCGGCGCTCGCGGCCAACGGGAGCCGGGCGGCGATGAGCGACGGGCTGCTCGGCAAGGTCGTGGTCCCCGCGCTGGTCGCTCCGCTGCTCGCCTTCGTCGTGGCCGCCATCGCGATCCTCATCTGCTACTCGATCGTGGGTCGGCTGCGGCCCGGCTCGGTCAGCAGCGGATTCAGGGCCGGCCAGCTCGTCTCGGGGGGGATGCTCGCGCTCGCCCACGGCACGAACGACGCGCAGAAGACGATGGGGGTGATGGTGCTGGCGCTCGTGGCTCATGGCGACATCAGCTCCTCGAAGATCCACGTGCCGCACTGGGTCGTGATCACCGCGGCGAGCGCGATCGCCCTCGGCACCTATGCGGGGGGCTGGCGGATCATCAAGACGATGGGGAGCCGCATCATCAAGATGGACAGCGCGCAGGGGTTCGCGGCGCAGGGCAGCGGGGCGGCCGTGATCCTCGCCGCCTCGCACGTCGGCTTCCCGCTCTCCACGACACACGTCATCTCCGGCGGCGTGATGGGGGCGGGTGCGGCTAAGCGAGTATCAGCCGTGCGGTGGGGCGTCGCCGGCAACATCGTGGTCGCCTGGCTCTTGACGCTGCCCGCCGCCGGCGCAATCGGAGCGGCCATCTACGGGGTCACGCGCACGTTCGGCGCCAACAGCGAGGCCGGGCCCATCGTCGTGGCGGTGGTGATCCTCGCCGGGATCGCGGCCGTGTTCGCGCGGCGCGTCCGCCGCGGCTCCCCGCTCACCGCGCCCGGTGTCTGAGGTGCCCGCCGCCGCGTCGAAGATCGTCGAGTGGCACCAGCTCCTGCAGGTCGTCTACGGCTCGCTGGCGGCGGCAGTCGGGGTCATGATCGCCTTCTCGGTCACGGTCGTCGGCGGAACGCGGTTTGCCGAGGCGCGGCGCCAGTCACGGTCGGGACAGGCGGGCGTGTGGGCTGTCGTGACCGGGGCGGGACTCGCGGTGTGCGCCGGTGCGATCGCCCTCGGCATCGTGGCGGTGACGGCCAAGACCTGAGGGCGCGCCAGAGGCCATCCGTATGGCCATAGCCGTACAGAATGGCCGCTCACTCCGCCAGCGCCCCGACCAGGCGCTGCAGATCCTGCTCGTCGTTCCATGCGCCGACCGACGCGCGGACCAAGCCCCGCCCCGGCAGGTAGCGCACCAGCACCCCACGCTCGGCCAGGGCGGCGACGTCCGATTCGGCATCCGCCGCCGCCCACGACACGAGCGTCGAGCGGTCCCTGGGCGAGACGTCGAAGCCCCGGCCCGTGAGCAGGTCGGCGAGCTCCGCCGCGAGGCCCGCGCCGCGCTCGTGCACCCAGTCCGGCCCGGCTTCCTGGATCAGCCCGACCGAGCCGAGCGACCACGCGAGCAGCGGCCCGGAGAAGCCGAGGTCGAAGCGGCGCGCGCCCGGGTGGGGCTCCAGCTCAGAGGGGCGCGAAGGGTCCGCCAGCGACAGGTAGCTCGGCCAAGGCGGGTCGAGCTCGTCGGCGATCTCGCGGCGGACGTACAGGCAACCGCTGCCGTCCGGCCCGCAGAGCCATTTTTGACCCGATGCGCAGTAGAAATCGCAGCCGAGCGCATGGACGTCCGCCGGTACCGCGCCGAGCCCCTGCGCGCCGTCGAGCAGGAGCAGCGCGTCGCCGGCGGCGAGCGCCCCGGTGTCGGCGACCCGGCCCCCCACCCACGACACGTGCGAGCAGGCCACGAGCCGTGTCCTCGGGCCGATCGCATCCGGGAGCTCGGCGAACGGCGCGACCTGAACGTCGAACCCGCGTCGCCGCCGGGCCGCCTCGAGCGGCGCCAGAAGGCCGGGGTGCTCCTCGTCGCTGGTCAGCACCTCGTCGCCCTTGCCAAGCGTCAGAGCGGACATCACCGTCGAGATCCCGTCCGTGGTGGAGCGCGTCAGGGCGACGTCGTCCGCCATGCACCCGAGCATCGCCGCCAGCAGCGCGCGCAGCTCGCCGCCGAGCCCGGCCAAGCGTTCGAAGTGCGGCCGTCCGGCCCGACCCTCGGTCAGCTCGCGGTGGACCTGCCGCGCCACCGCCTCGGCCGCGCGCCGCGGCACCGGCCCGTCCGAGCCGGCGTTGAGGAACGCGGCACGCTCGAGCACCGGGAACTCGGCGCGGAAGGCCTCGGCGTCCACGGCGCGATGCTATCCGCCGAACGCACGCTCCCAACGCGCCGCCAGGGCGCGCGGCAGCGGGGCCGCCAGCGGGGGGAAGGCGCGCCACGGCCGCGACCGCGCGTACCCTTCGCCGCCGTGATCCTCGAGCGCTCGATGCACCCGGAGTGGCTCTCGAACGCCTACCTCGTGGCGGACGGGCCCGGCGGTCAGGGCGTCCTCATCGACTCCGGCGCGCCACCCGACCCCTTGCTCGACGCGATCGAGGCGAACGAGCTCACCGTCGACCACCTCCTCCTCACGCACCATCATCACGACCACGTGGCCGAGAACCACGTCTTCCAGGAGCGCCTCGGCGTGCGGATCCTCGCCCACCCGCTCGAGGCGGAGCACCTCGTCGACGTCGACCGCGCGATCGAGCCCGGCGAGATCCTCGAGGTCGGCGATCTGCGCATCGACGGCCTCCACACCCCGGGGCACACCGCCGGGATGCTCAGCTACCGCGTGAACGACGGGGAGCTGTTCACGGGCGACACCCTCTTCAAGGGCTCGGTCGGCGGCGTCAAGGCGCCGGGCTCGACCACCTTCGAGGACCTGAGGGCGTCGATCATGGACGTGCTCATGAAGCTTCCGCACGACACGGTCGTCCGTCCGGGGCACACCGATCCCTCGACGATCGGCGACGAGTGGCAGTCGAACGCGTTCATCCGCGTGTGGCGCGGACTCGACCGGGAGTCGGACGAGCGCTGCCGGGTGGGCGACGAGGAGGCGGCGCTCGTGCTATGGGCGCCGGACTACGACGGCGGCCACAAGGCGTGGATCCGCTGGACCGACAGCGGACGCGACGACATCGTCCCGGGCAGCGCCGTCCAGCGCGGCGACTGACCTGCGCCGGTCACCGTCCGCACGCACCTTGCCGCGACGAGGTGAGCCGGCTGGTGCCCGTCACCGTCCGCACACCGGCCACTGCGACCGACCGTCGCGCGCGTACAGCATCGCCGCGCGGCGGTCCTGCTCGGCCTCGGGGGCAGCGGCGGGGTCCCCGGAGCCGCCCACCGACGCCCAGGTCGAGTAGGTGAACTGGTACTTCCCGCGGTAGGTTCCGCCGCCGCCGACGGCACGTGGATTGCCCCCGGACTCGCACGCCGCGATCGACTGGAGCGCCGAAGCCACGCCCGGCGGGATCGCGGCGGCCGGCTTGACCCGTTCGCGGTGCCACCGGCGGGCGTGACGCAGGCGGGCCTGCCGCTGCTTCACCTTCAGGGCGGCGAACACGCGGTCCGGGCCCGCAGCCGCCTTCGCGTTGCTCTGAATGCCGGCGCCGGCCATGAGCGCGACCGCAAAGATTGCGACCGCGGCGCTCACGGCGGGCGCGAGGAGCTTCCTCACGAGACACCTCCGTGTCGGGTTCGTCCGGCTCTCCCCCCGCGCCCGCTGACGCGGACACTCGGACCGCTCGGTACAGGTCCTTAGTTCTAATTAGCCCGACGCGCCACCCGCGAACGTGATACCGGTCACGGTGGGACGGATCGCCCAGCCGTGGGGGCCCGCGCTACCTTGCGCCCATGCAGGTGGAGCTGCCCGACGGAAGCACGCTCGAGCTGCCCGAGGGCGCCACCGGGGCGGACGCAGCCAGGGCCATCGGCGAGGGGCTCGCCCGGGCCGCGCTGGCGGTCCGCCAGGACGGACAGGTGCGCGACCTCGCGGCGCCACTCGAGGACGGCGCACCGCTCGAGATCATCACGGCGAGGAGCCCCGATGCGCTGGAGCTGATCCGCCACGACGCCGCGCACGTGCTCGCGACGGCGGTCACGGAGCTGTACCCCGGCACCAAGGTCTCGATCGGGCCGCCGATCGAGGACGGCTTCTACTACGACTTCGAGTTCCCCGAGGACGTGACCGTCGGCGAGGCCGACCTCCCGCGCATCGAGGAGGCGATGCGCAGTCACATTCACGCCGACGAGCGCTTCGAGCGCACCGACATCCCGGCCGGGGACGCGCTCAAGCGGTTCGTGGAGGAGGACCAGCCGTACAAGGTCGAGCTGATCGAGGACCTGGTCCGCGACCAGGGCGTCGACACGGTCTCCCTCTACCGCAACGGCCCGTTCACCGACCTGTGCCGCGGCCCTCACGGACCCGCGACCAAGAGGATCAAGGCGTTCAAGCTGACGTCGGTCGCCGGCGCCTACTGGCGCGGCGACTCCAACCGGCAGATGCTCACGCGCATCTACGGCACCGCCTTCCTCTCGCAGGAGGACCTCGACTCACATCTGGAACGGCTCGAGCAGGCACGCGCACGCGACCACCGGAGGCTCGGCAGGGAGCTCGGGCTGTTCATGTTCTCGGACCTGTCGCCCGGCTCCCCCTTCTGGCAGCCGGCGGGCATGACGATCTGGAACGACCTGACCGACCTCTGGCGGGCCGAGAACCTGCGTCGCGGCTACCGGGAGGTGAAGACGCCGATCCTCTACGACGTCGAGCTCTGGAAGCAGTCAGGGCACTGGGAGAAGTACCGCGAGAACATGTACTTCACCGACGTGGAGGAGCGGGCGATGGGGCTGAAGCCGATGAACTGCCCCGCGCACATCCAGATCTACCGAGAGGAGCGCCGCTCGTACCGGGACCTGCCGATCCGCTACTCGGAAGCCGGGCTCGTGCACCGGCACGAGCCGAGCGGCGTGCTCCACGGCCTGCTGCGGGTGCGTCACATCACCCAGGACGACGCCCACATCTTCTGCACCGGCGAGCAGGTCGAGGACGAGGTGATCGACTGCCTCGACTTCGGGTTCTTCCTGTACGAGATCTTCGGGTTCGACCCGAGGCTCGAGCTGTCGACTCGGCCGGATGTTCGGATCGGCAGCGACGAGATGTGGGACGCCGCGGAGTCCGCGCTCGAATCCGCCCTGCGGCGCAAGGGCCTCGAGTACGAGCTGAACGAGGGTGACGGCGCGTTCTACGGCCCAAAGATCGACCTGCACATGACCGACTCCATCGGCCGCTCGTGGCAGCTCGGAACCGTCCAGCTCGACTACTCGATGCCCGAGCGCTTCGGGCTGGAGTACACCGGCGCCGACAACGCCGAGCACCGGCCCGTGATGATCCACCGCGCGCTCCTCGGGTCGTTCGAGCGCTTCATCGGCATCCTGGTCGAGCACTACGCGGGCGAGTTCCCGCTGTGGCTCGCACCGGTGCAGGCGATGGTGCTGCCGATCGCCGATCGGCACGTCGAGTACGCGCGCCGCGTGCGCGACGAGCTGGCCGCGTCGGGCATCCGTGTGGAGGTGGACGAGCGCACCGAGTCGGTTGGCCGAAAGATCCGCGACGGGGAGGTGCGGAAGATCCCGTACATGCTCGTCCTCGGCGACCGCGAGCAGGAGGCCGGCCGCGTCTCGGTGCGCCGGCACCGGGAGGGCGACGTGGGCGACCGCGACCTCGCCGAGCTAGCCCGCAGCCTGGCCGCGGAGATCGCGGAGAAGCGCGCCCCGGCGGTCCCCGACAACCCCCTTTGAGGGTCCGTTTCCGGCGCTATACTCGCCCGCGAATGAGAGGCACCCACGATTTGCGCCACCGCTGACGCGCCCGTGCCCCTCCGCCGCTTGCTCTCGACCTCATCAGATAGCGCTTGATTCGTAGCCCGGTCCTGGCGTAGTGCCGATCCCGCGAAAACTCGATCGGCGCCCGCCCGAGCGCGACCAGACGAGGGTGAACGACCGGATCCGGGTGCCGCAGGTGCGGCTCATCGGCGAGGACGGCACGCAGGTCGGCGTCGTTCCCACCGAGCAGGCCCTCCAGTACGCGCAGGAGCGGGACCTCGACCTCGTGGAGGTCGCCGCCGAGGCGCGCCCGCCGGTGGTCCGCGTCCTCGATTACTCGAAGTACAAGTACGAGCAGGAGCAGAAGGCGAAGGCCGCGCGTCGCCACCAGAAGCAGGTGAACGTCCGCGAGATCAAGCTGCGCCCGAAGATCGCGACGAAGGACTACGAGACCAAGCGCGGACACGTGCTCCGGTTCCTGAACCACCAGGACCGGGTGAAGATCACGATTATGTTCCGCGGCCGTGAGACCACCCACCCCGAGCGCGGGGAAGCCCTGCTGATGAAGCTCGCCGAGGACGTGGCCGAGGTAGGGATCATCGAGCAGCGTCCCAACCTCGACGGCCGCAACATGACGATGCTGCTCGCGCCGGTGCGAAGGCAGGCGCCGGAGGCGGTCGAAGACCAGAAGCCGGCGGACGCCGCTGCGCCTCCGACGGCTCCGGCTGACGGCGCCGCGGACACGAAGACGCAGGACGGCGCGGCCCCGGAGCCGGCGACCGAAGAGCAGCCGCAGCCGCCGCAGCAGGAGCCGAGCGCCGCCTGAGGCGGGTCGCGCCCGCCGCCTAGCCCCAGGGACGTACGAAGAAGTGGACCTTGCCGGCCTCGTCGAAGCCCATGCGGTGATAGGTCCACTTCGCCCAGTCCTCGTCGGCCGGCTCGACGAAGACCAGTCGCGCCCCTGCTCGCCGCGCGGCGAGCACGGACTCGGCGATCACCGCCTTGCCCACGCCTCGGCCGCTCGAACGAGATAGCGCCTCGGCCTCCGCGATCTTTGCGACGTCGCCGCTGAGACGGAGCGTGCAGAAGGCCGTCACCTCGCCGCCGACGGATGCGCCGAAGACGCGCGGGGCGACGCCGTCCGCGGCGAGCTCGCCTGCAGCGAGAACCTGCGATCCGACGTCGGCGTCGCGATGCTCGTGGCGCACCGCGGCGAGGCGGGCGCCGCGGACGTCGTCGATCGTGAGCTCGCGCACCGCGCCGGTATCGACCGGCCGGTCGAACATGCGCCGCTGCACCATGATCGCGGTCCGGCGCAGGACCCATCCCGCGGCTGCGAAGTCGCGCGCCAGGCGCGGCGCGGCCTCGGCGTCGAGCACGCGCACGGCGCGATGCGCCAGCCCGGCCTGAAGACGATCGGCCTCGGCCATCAGCGCGCGCCCGTCGATCCGGTCGGAGGCGGAATCGATCCTCAGGAAGTTCAAGTCGGCCACGCGCGGGAGGCGGTCACAGAAGATGGCCGCGCCGCCGTCGACCGGCTCAGCGCGATTGGCCAGCGACTCATCCAGCCGGCGCTGGAACTCGAGCGCGTGCGCGCGGGCGCCGGACATCTGGTCGCCGGCGGGCAGGCCGTCGCCGCTCATCGCTGCGAGGGCCGGGTCACCGAAGCCCGCTCCCACCGGGGTGGTGCGCAACGCCGCTCTCCTTGTTCCGCGGCGGCCGGTCCAGGCCGCCAATGGCCAGTCCTCGCAACGGTGAACGTCCTTCCAGCCGTCCGAGTGCGCAGATTCGACGAAAGTTCGGGCCGTCCTGCGGGATCGCGCGGGCGTGCGTTGCGGCGCGGACCCTCTGCTTCAATAGGCGTCGTGCCGAAGGTGAAGACGCATTCGGGCGCGAAGAAGCGCTTCAAGATCTCCCCGCGCGGCAAGGTGCGAGGCCGCCACGCCATGCGCAGCCACATCCTCGGCAAGAAGAACGCCAAGCGCCGCCGGCGCCTCGACGCGCCGAAGCTGGCGTCCGATCCCGATCGGGCCAGGGTCAAGGCCCTCCTGCGCAAATGAGCCGCGTCAAGCGCTCCGCGCACGCACGCAAGAAGCGGCGCGCCACCCTGGCGCGCGCGAAGGGCTATCGCGGCGAGGCGCACTCGAGCTACCGGCGCGCCAAGGAAGCGCTCCCGAAGGCGGACTCGTACGCCTACCGCGACCGCCGCAATCGCAAGCGCGACTTTCGCCGGCTGTGGATCACGCGCATCAACGCCGCCGCCCGGCGCGAGGGCATGAGCTACAGCCAGTTCATGCACGGCCTCCGCGTGGCGGAGGTGGAGCTCGACCGCAAGGTCCTCGCCGACATCGCGGTGCGCGACCCCGAGACCTTTCGACGCTTTGCCGAGCGCGCCCGGGAGGCGGCGGCTGCCTGAGCCAGGACGAGCCGACCGCACGAGAGCCCGGGGCGCCCAGCGAGGCGCCCCTTTTCGTTGGAGGAGCACGTGATCACCTCAAAGGACAACCCCCAGCTCAAGGCCATCCGCCGGCTTCACGACAAGCGCCATCGCCAGCGCGAGGGGCTTGTGGTGGCGGAGGGCGAGGACCTCGTCGAGGCGGCCCAGGCCGCCGGCTTCGAGCCCGAGGTGCTGCTGGTCGCAGGTGAGGACGTGGAGCCGCGGCTGCTCGAGGCGGTGAGCGCGCTGGGATCGGGGACTCGCGTGATCGGGGTGTTCCGGCAGCGGTGGTCGAGGCCGTCCGGCTCCCTGTCGGTCTACCTCCACGCCGTACGCGACCCCGCGAACGTCGGCGCGATCGTCCGGGCGGTGCACGCGCTTGCCGACGGACCAACGGTGCTGGGGCCCGGTTGCGCCGACCCGTGGTCGCCGCGGGCGGTGCGGGCGAGCATGGGTTCGGTCTTCGCGAGACCGCCCGCGCGCGCGGAGTTCGAGGAGGTAGGCCGGGACGCGCGGACCACCCTTGGCCTCGTGCCCCACGGCGCCGATCCGCTGAGCGCGCTCGCCGCCGATCCGCCGGTCGTCGCGTGCCTCGGCTCGGAGCGCAGCGGGCTCCCTAATGAGGTCCTGGAGGGGTGCTCGGCGCTCGCTCGCATCCCGCTCCGGGCGGGCGGAGCCGAGTCCCTGAACGTGGCCATGGCGGCCGCCGTGGCGCTGTATGAGCTGAATAGGATCGTGCGCGATGCCTGACGCGGCCGAACGGCTCCAGCAGCTGCGCGAGGAGGCCGAGACCGCGGTCCGGGCGGCGAGGTCGTCGTCGGAGCTCGAGGACCTGCGGGTCCGGTTCCTCGGCCGCCGCTCCGAGCTAACCGGAGTGCTGCGGTCGATCGGCGAGCTGCCGGCGAGCGAGCGCGGCCCCGTCGGGCAGGCGGCCAACTCGGTACGCGAGGCGGTGGAGTCCTTGCTCACCGAGCACGGGCGGGTGCTCCAGAGCGCGGAGCTCGACGCGCGCCTGGTGGCTGACCGCGTCGATGTGACCCTGCCCGGCGACCCGCCGTCGCCCAACGGGCGCCTGCACCTCGTCACCCAGACCCGGCGGGAGATAGAGGACATCTTCACCGGGCTCGGGTTCTCGGTCGTCGAGGGCCCGGAGATCGAGCTCGACTACTACAACTTCACCGCGCTCAACATGCCGCCCGCGCACCCCGCGCGCGCGATGCAGGACACGTTCTACGTCTCGGACGACGTCGTCCTGCGCACCCACACCTCGCCCGTTCAGGTGCGGACGATGGAGACCCACGAGCCGCCGGTCTACGTGATCGTGCCGGGGCGGGTCTACCGGCGCGACTCGGACGCCACCCATACCCCCATGTTCCATCAGGTCGAGGGCCTCGCCGTCGACGAGGACATAACGCTCGCGGACCTCAAGGGCGTGCTGCTCGAGTTCGTCCGGGAGATCTTCGGGCGCGAGCGCGAGATCCGCCTGCGGTCGAGCTACTTCCCGTTCACCGAGCCGAGCGTGGAGTGCGACGTCTCCTGCTTCGCCTGCGGCGGAGCCGGAACGCTGCGCGACGGCTCGCGCGACCCGCTCTGCAAGGGCTCCGGCTGGATCGAGATCCTAGGCGCGGGGATGGTCGACCCGAACCTGTACGGGTTCGTGGCCGACCGCGGGTACGACCCCGAGCGCGTCCAGGGGTTCGCGTTCGGGATGGGCATCGAGCGGATCGCGATGCTCCGCCACGGCGTGCCGGACCTGCGGATGTTCTTCGAGAACGACCTCCGTTTCCTAGAGCAGTTCGCATGAGGGTCCCCGTCTCGTGGCTTCGCGAGTACTGCGATCCGGCCCTGGCCGCGCACCAGGTCGCCGACGCCCTCAACCTCACGGGGACCGAGGTGGGGCGGATCGAGCGCGTCGGCGTTCGCGACCCCGCCGGGTTCGTGGTCGGCAGGGTCGAGCTGGTGGCCCCGCATCCGAGCGCCGATCGGCTGGCTGTCTGCGTGGTCGACGACGGCTCGCCCTCGCCGCGAACGATCGTCTGCGGCGCGCCGAACGTGGCGACCGGCCAGAGCGTGGCCGTCGCGCTGCCCGGCGCGCTCATGCCAAACGGCGAGCCGCTCGAAGAGGCGACGCTGCGCGGCATCACCTCCAGTGGGATGATCCTCGCCGAGGACGAGGTGGGGATCGGCGACGACCACGCCGGGATCATGGTCCTCGCAGACGGCGCCGCGCCTGGCGCGCCGCTGTCCGAGCAGCTGCCGATCGCCGACGAGGTGCTCGACCTCGAGATCGCGCCGAACCGCCCCGACTGCCTCTCGGTGTACGGCGTCGCGCGGGAGGTCCACGCCGCCACGGGCGCCGCGCTTGCCGAGGACCCGACGGCGTACGACGCGGAGGCGGCCGGCGACGGCGCGGCCGAGGATCGCGCCTCGGTCGAGATCGCCGACCCCGACGTCTGCCTCCGCTTCACGGCGCGCGTGTTCGAGGACGTGCGGGTGGCGCCGTCGCCGCTCTGGCTCAAGGCCCT
>JAFAQQ010000151.1 GCA_019246335.1 Actinomycetota bacterium
TGATGGCGAAGTCGCCGACGTAGCCCTTCGACACGACGTAGTCCGAGCCGCGGTCCTGGGACTCGTCGGATTCCTCGTCGGCCACGCACACGAAATGCACGCGGACGGCTTCCTGAGAGGCCAGCTCCGCGACCGCGCACATCATCGCCGCGAGGCCGCCCTTCATGTCGTAGGCGCCGCGGCCGATCAGCCGATCCCCCTCGACGCGGGGCTCGAACTGCCCGGGCCTGCCGGGCACGACGTCCAGGTGGCCGTGCAGCACGATCGTGGGGCCGGACGGGGCGCCCACCGTCGCGGCGATCACGGGCAGCCCGCCGGCCGTCCCGTCGACCACCGGAATCTCGTTCGACTCGAGCCACCCCTTGACGAACCCGGCGGCGGCCTTGATCCCGTCGAGCGTCGAGGTGTCGTAGGTGATCAGGCGCTCCGCGAGCCCGCGCTCGTCCATGGCGGGCCAGGATAACGGCGGCTTCCGAGGCCATATCGCGCTCCGGCGCACGCTCCGGGCCCGGTCGCACCGTCTAACGTCCGCCGCTTGGCTTCGAGGCTCGATGGCGGTCGCCTGGGCGACCTCGCGCGCTCCGACACGGGGAGGGCCGGGGGCATGGCGATCGCGGTGATGGCGAGCAACGTGCTGGCGCTCGCGTTCACGATCGTGTTCGCGCGAAAGCTCGGGCAGACCGGATACGGCTCGCTGTCCGCGCTGATCTCGACCTACATCATCCTGATGGTCCCCGGGGCCGCCGTCCAGACCACGGTCGCGCGCGAGGTCAGCGCGGCTTTCGCCGCGGGAGACCCGCAGGCAGGCGCCGGCGTCCGCCGCTGGCTCGAGGGCCTCGCCGTCGCGCTCTTGGCCGTGACTGCGGTGTCCGTGCTCGGGCGGCACGTCCTCGCCGCGGTGGTCGGCGTAAAGGAGGTGCCTTGGGGGGCGGCCGGGACGCTCCCGTGCGGCTGCCTGTGGCTGATGGTCTCGATCGAGCGCGGCGCGCTCCAGGGCTTCCACCGGTACGGATTGGTCGGCGCGAGCATCGTCGTGGAGGCGATCGCGCGGCTGCTCTTCGCGCTCGCGCTCTTCGGCGCCGGCACCGGCGTGACCGGCACCTTCCTGGCCACGCCCCTGTCGCTCGTCGCCATCGGCCTAATACTCCTCTTGCCGCTGGCCCGGCTCGTGCCGCGATCGGATCGAGGCGCGCACCCCCTCAGGGACCTCTTCGTCCGGGCCGGGGCGCCCGTCGCGGCGCTGGCCCTGGTGGCCTGGATGCAGGACGGGAACGTGATCATCGTCAAGCACATCGCCACCGGCAGGCAGGCCGGGTCGTACGCGGCCGCGGCCGTCGCGGCGAAGGCGATCATGTGGGTGGCCATCGGCCTGTCGCTCTACCTGGTCCCGGAGGCGGCTCGCCGGGCGCGCCTGCGCGAGCGGCCCACCGGCGTCCTCACCACCACCCTGGGCCTGATCGCCCTCGTGGGCGTGCCGATGGTGCTCGTCTACGCCGCGGCGGGCAGGTCGATCCTGCGCATCGCGTTCGGCCACAAGTTCGTGAGCGCCGCCGGGGCTCTCCCGTGGCTCGGTCTCGCCCTGTGCCTCCTGGCCTGCACGTACCTCGCGGTGCAGTACCACCTCGCCCTCCACCGGTGGCGGTTCATGGTCGCTCTGGCCGTCGCGGCGATCGCGCAGCCGGCCGCGCTTGTCGCGATCGGGGCGAACCTCACTCCGATCGCGCTCGGCCTGCTCGCGGTGAACGGGTCGCTGGCCGCCACGATGGTCGTGCTCGCGCTGCGCGTACGGCCGGAGCCGCTGGCGTTCGAGGCGGAAGAGGAGCTCGTCCGGGGCCCGATGCCGGTGCAGGTCGAGTAGGGACCTGCACGCCGCGCGTGGCGACGATCACGCGCTCGTCACCCAGGGACAGAGAGAGCATGAGCCTGCGTGGCACCGCTCGCCGCGCCCCGCGGACGACAGCGGCCATCCGGCCGCCGCGCTCGGCCAGGCCTCCCAGCCAGTAGGCCGTGGTGAACGACCTGACGAGCGACGAGTCGTCCACGAGCTCGAATCCCTCGGCGGCGGCGAGCAGCCGCAGGGTCGCCCTGGGGACTAGGAACGTGTGCGCCGGCAAGAGGCCCCACCAGCGGGCGCCGGCCACGCGCGCGGTCACCGATGACGGGTCGGGCGTGACGAGGCACAGCACGCCGCCGGGCGCCAGCAGGTCCCGGCAGCGGCGCAGCGCGGCGACCGGGTCCGCCAGGTGCTCGAGGACGTCGGCCAGCACGACCGCGTCGAACGGCTCTCCATCAGGCTCGAACTCCTCGAGCGGCACGTCGTGGACCGTGAGCCGAAGCCTGCCGCGCGCGAATGCCGCCGCGCTCCGAGAGAGCTCGAGCCCCTCCACCTCGAACCCGAGCGCCCTCGCCTCGTCCAGCAGCAGGCCCGGGCCGCATCCGACGTCGAGCAGACGGCCGCGCGGCGCATGCGGCGCGATCTTGTCGAGCACCCGCCGGGCGGTCCGCCGGCGCCCGGGCTCCTCCTGCAGGTAGGCGTCGTCGCGCATCGCGCGGTACATGCGCACCAGCTCGGCGCCCTCCGGGAGCGGCGCCTGCTGCAGGGTCCCGCAGCCAGCGCAGCGGTAGAGGTCGGGGTGCTCGCCCGGGCGGTGGTTCGTCGGGGAGAGGAGCGAGGAGTCGAGCGGGCGGCCCGACCCCGGGTATCTCAGGACGAGCTCGCCGCCGCATATCCCGCAGGCCGCGTGCACGCGCTAGTGCGGTCGCAGTCGTCGCGCGCGCCTGGAGGGGGTTCGCGCGCGGCGACGCGCGTCGCCGTCGGCGCCCCGGCGACCGATAGCGCGCTCGACCTCCCTCTCC
>JAFAQQ010000214.1 GCA_019246335.1 Actinomycetota bacterium
CCCGGCCGATCTGCCCTCGAACGTCAACCCGATCAACGCCACCACCGGCCCCCCCGACAACGAGCCCCTCTACGTCCTGCACGGCCAGCCCTACGGACCGGCGATCGACGCCCAGGGCAACGCCGACTGCCTGGCCGGGCAGTACGGGTATCCGGCGGGGCCGCTCACGGATTCGCCGGGCCGGTACCCGGCGGTGCCGGGGACGAGGGATCCCGACGGCACCTACAACACCTGGAGCCGCGCCAACGCCGGCGGCAGCCACATCGTGGTCGCCAACGACCCGCCGTTCGACTTCGGCCCCACCTTCACCGGCCTGTCGAACCTCCGGGACGTCGACCCCAAGCTCCGAGCTGACGGGTTCAAGGTGCCCTGATGGCTGCACGCTCCGGAAGAAGACGCCGCCAGATGACGCCCTTCAAGGCGGGGCTGCTCGGCGGCGTGCTGCTCCTGGTCTTCACCTTCTTCGGGTTCACGAAGTACAACCCGTTCACCCATCCGTACGTGCTGCACGCGACCTTCGAGTCGGCGAACAACCTGCAGCCGAAGTCGCCCGTGCGTGAGGCCGGGGTGGACGTCGGGAAGGTCACGGACGTCCAGCCGCTCAAGAAGGGCAACGGCCAGGCGCGGGTCACGATGGAGCTCGAGAAGAAGGGGCTTCCGATCCACACGGACGCCGAGCTGAAGATCCGGCCGCGCATCTTCCTGGAGGGCAACTTCTTCGTCGACCTGCAGCCGGGCACGCCGTCGACGCCGACGATCAAGGACGGCGGGGACGTCCCGGTGCAGAACACCTCCACCCCGGTGCAGTTCGGCCAGCTCCTCACGGTGCTCCAGGCAGACACCCGCAAGAACCTCCAGATCTTCTTCAAGGAGTACGCCGAGAAGGGCCTCGGCAACGGCGGCGCTCAGGCGTACAACCAGGGGCTGTCCTCGGCGCCCGAGGCTTTCCGAACCTCGGCGATCGCGAACCAGGCGTCGCTGGGCACCCAGCCGCACGACCTGTCGAACCTGGTGCGCGGTCAGCAGCGTCTGTTCGCGGCGCTGTCGACCAACCCCGGCGTGCTGCAGAGCCTGATCGTGAACCTCAACGTCACGGCGAACGCTTTCGCGCGCCAGGAGGCGGCGCTGAGCGCGAGCGTCCCGCTCCTGCGCGACGTCCTGCAGATCGGCACGCCGGCCCTCGCGCACCTCAACAACGCGCTGCCGACGCTGCGGGCGTTCGCGCGCGACGCGCTGCCGGGCACGATCTCCTCGCTGCCCACCATCAACGCCTCGCTGCCGTTCATCACGCAGGCCGCCCTCCTGCTGCGGCCGGAGGAGCTGCAGGGCCTGGCGCACGACCTCAAGTTCACGATCCCGGACCTCGCGAAGGTCAACCATTCGACGATCCCGCTGCTGAACCAGCAGCGGGCGCTGAGCCGCTGCCAGAACAGGGTCCTCTACCCGTTCTCGATCAAGCCGATCCCGGACCCGGACTTTCCGCAGTACCCGGACAACAACAACCAGCCCTTCTACAAGACCGCCCCGCGCAGCCTCGTCGGGCTCGCCGGCGAGAGCCGCATCAACGACGCCAACACGCCGGTCTTCCACATCCAGTTCGGCAGCGGCCTGGCGAACGTCCTCTACACCGACCAGAGCACCGGCCAGCGGTTCTTCGCGCAGTCGCCGACGCGGCCCGAGGGCGTCCGGCCGCTCAAGCCCACCCAGCCCTCTGCCTCAGGCGGGCGCCCGGTGTTCCGGCCGAACATCCCGTGCGAGACCCAGCAGGTGCCCGACATGACCGCCGCGGGCGCGGCGCCGGACCAGGCCTTCACGTCGGCGGGTGCGCCGCTTCCGGTCCCGGCGATCGGCTCGTTGCACCAGTCCCAGCTGAAGAACACCGTCGACCTCAAGGCGCCGCTCGTGCCGACGCTCAAGGGGGCGGCGCTCCTCAAGAAGAACGGCAAGCCCGACCCGACGGCCAAGCAGGTGTCGACGGAGACGGTCGGGTTCTTCCTGACGGAGCTCGGCAGCTACCTCGACCGGACCAGCAAGGGCGAGTCCACCCCGAGCCCGCTGATGTTCAAGCCCGAGGACTACGTCAAGGAGCTCGCCAAGGTCGGGCTGGCCACCGACCAGGACGGCGTCATTTACGTCAAGGACCAGGCGAAGTACGACGCCGCGCTCAAGAACAACGGGGCCCCGCCCGCCAACACGAACCCGAGCCCGAACCCGAGCGCGCCCGCCGGTTCGAGCCCGACGTCCGGCACGACCGCCACCCCGACTCCCCAGAAGGGCGCCAAGAAGTGACGCGCGCGATCCGCAAGCACCTCGGCGACTTCATCGCGCTGGCCGCCCTCTTCGCGATCTCGATCGCCGTGACCGCGTACATCGTCTCCCAGCAGGAGTCGCGCCCGTACTTCCCGTTCATCGAGAAGCCCCCGTACCGCATCAAGGCGCAGTTCTCCGACGCGCAGGCGGTCGTGCCGGGACAGGGCCAGACGGTCCGCGTGGCCGGGGTCGAGGTCGGGAAGATCTCGGGGGTCGAGCCGAAGAACGGCGTCGCGGTCGTGACGATGGACCTGAACCGCGACATGATCGACAACCACGAGCTCCAGGTGCGGTCGGACGCCACGGCCCAGATGCGGCCTCGAACCGGGCTGAAGGACATGTTCATCGAGCTCGATCCCGGGACGAGCGGCCACATCCTCAAGCAGGGCGGGACGATCCCGGTCCAGAACACCGAGCCGGACGTCAATCCGGATGAGTTCCTGTCCTCGCTCGACGCGGACACGCGCTCCTACCTGCAGCTACTCATCAACGGGCTTGGCGAGGGCTTCAAGAACCGCGGCAACGACCTGAACGCGACCTTCAAGGCGCTCGGCCCCACGCAGGAGGACCTCAAGCGGATCGCGAGCGCGATCGCGGCCCGCCACACCCAGCTCGCGCGGCTCGTCCACAACTACGGCGACCTGACCAACACGCTGGCGAACACGGATGGCGACATCCAGCGGCTGGTGAACTCGTCGAACGACGTCCTGTCCGCGTTCGCCCAGGAGAACCAAAACATCTCGTCGGCGGTGGCGAAGCTGCCGTCCACCCTCGCGGCCACGCGCACGACCCTCGCCAAGGTCGGGCCCTACTCCGACCTGCTGCGGACGTCGCTCGAGTCGCTCCGGCCGGCCTTCCGCCAGCTCGACGTGACCAACCACCAGGTCCTGCCGTTCGTCACCGAGGCGTTCCCGATCATCCGCGACCAGATCCGGCCGTTCGTGCAGGTCGCGCGACCCTACGTGCAGGACCTGCGGCCGGCCGCGCACGGCCTGCGGGTCGCGACGCCCGACCTCGTCCAGGTCCTCTACGAGCTGAACCGCTTCTTCAACATGCTGGCGTTCAACCCGGCGGGGAACCACGGCGTGCCGAGCTCGTGCGCGAGCGCCGGAGGCTGCAGCGGCAGTGACGCCGCCACCGCTGCGCAGCGCCAGTCGCCGTACCTGTTCTGGGTCGGCTGGGTCACGCACCTGAGCGACAGCCTCTTCAGCACGAGCGATTCGCGCGGCCCGTTCCGGCGGGCGCTCTTCGGCGTCACCTGCGACACCATCAAGTCGCAGCTGAACACCAACCTCGGCCAGGCCGGACCGATCGGACCGGGCCTGCAGGGCGCGGCTGCGGGCGTCGAGCAGACTCTGTTCGGCCTCTCGAACGCGATCACAGGAGCCGGGATCTGCACGCCCGGATTCAACCCGTAATGCCAAAGCAAGCACCAAGCATCCCCCGGATCCTCGCCATGGTCATCTTCGCGCTGGCCACGATCGGCGTGCTGATGTTCCTGTGGATCAGCTTCGGCGGCCCGATCCCGCTCGCGCCGAAGCGCTACGAGCTGAGGGTCGACTTCCCGGGGGCGACCACGCTGGCTCAGGAGGCCGACGTGCGGATCGCCGGCGTCACCGTCGGCAAGGTCCGCCAGAAGGCGCTCGACAAGGGCGGCTCGACCACCACCGCGACGCTTGACATCGACCCGCAGTACGCGCCGATCCCGCGCGACGCGCGCGCCATCCTGCGGCAGAAGACGCTGCTGGGCGAGACCTACGTGGAGCTCACGCCCGGCAACCGCCACGGGCCGATGCTGCCGGACGGCGCGTTGCTGCCACGCAGCCAGGTCGAGCCGACGGTCGAGCTCGACGACATCCTGCGGATCTTCGATCCCGACACGAAGAAGGCCTTCCGCGCGTGGGTCGCCGAGTCGGCCGACTCGATCCGCGGCGAGGGTCAGGACCTGAACTTCGCCCTGGGCAACCTCGCGCAGTTCGCAAACTCGGGCGCCGGCGTCCTCTCGGTGCTCAACACCCAGCAGGACGCGGTCCAGCGCCTGGTCCGCAACACCGGCGTCGTGTTCGCCGCGCTCAACCAGCGCTACGGCCAGCTCCACGACCTGGTCGTCAACTCGCAGCGGACCTTCTCGGCCACGGCGGCCGAGAAGACCGCGCTCGCCGCCACCTTCTCGATCTTCCCCGTCTTCCTCGACGAGTCCCGCTCCACGCTCACCCGCCTGCAGGCGTTCGCACTCAACACCGACCCGCTGGTCAACCTGCTGAAGCCGGTCGCGGACCAGCTCGGCCCCACGGTGCAGGACCTGGGCAACGTCGGCCCGCCGCTCGAGCGCCTCTTCAACAACCTGAGGCCGGTGATCGCGGCCTCCGGCACCGACCTGCCACAGGGAGCGCGCTTCCTGAAGGGCGCCATCCCGCTGTTCCACGGCCTCCACCAGTTCCTGCCCGAGCTCAACCCGATCCTGGCGCTGGCGAGCTTTTACCAGGACCCGGTCACCCACTTCTTCGTGAACGGCGGCGCGGCGACGCACTCGCAGCCGATCGGGCCGGGCGGCGACGGCGCACCGCGCTACATGCTCCCGTTCGACGGCGCGATCAACGGCGACAGCATGTCGCTGGCGCCAACGCGGCCGCAGTACGACCGAGGCAACGCTTACCTCGCGCCGAACATGTACCGCCGCGCCATCCCGCTCGGGATCGAGGAGAGCTTCGACTGCCAGAACGACCACCCGGAGGGCAACGGGACGACCGACCACGTCGCGCGCCGCAACCCGGTCGACACGACCGGGATGCCGGGCGGAACGCAGCTCGCCCCGTGCTTCGTGCAGCCGCCCGAGCTCTTCAACCACCAGCGATTCATCCGCCTGGACCGCGGGTTCTCGCCGCTCGTGCCGGCGCCGTTCGGGCTCCAGGGCACGGTCCCCGCCACGCCCTAGGGGTTCGACCCGCGCGGCTCGGCCCCGGCCCGTCAGCGACCCAACGCGCCGCGCGCCCCGGGCGGCTGGGATAGCCTCCGGCAAGATGTCGACCGACGTCCGCCCGGCTAGCCAGCAGGCGACGCTCCACGGCGGACGGCTGGTCGCGCGGCGGCTGCGCGCCGCCGGGGTGACGAAGCTCTTCACCCTCTCCGGCGGGCATCTCTTCTCGATCTACGACGGCTGCCGCGAGGAGGGCGTCGAGATCGTCGACTTCCGGCACGAGCAGTCGGCGGCGTTCGCCGCGGAGGGATGGGCGAAGGCGACCCGTGAGGTCGGAGCCTGCGCGCTGACGGCGGGGCCGGGCGTGACCAACGGCATGTCCGCGATCGCCGCCGCACAGGCGAACGGATCGCCCATCCTCGTGCTCGGCGGGCGCGCGCCGGCCGGGCGGTGGGGCATGGGCTCCCTGCAGGAGATCGACCACGTGCCGTTCGTGGCGCCCCTGACGAAGCTCGCGCGGACCGCCGAGGCGACGGCCGACATCCCGGCGCTGGTCGATGAGGCCGTGCGGACGGCGCTGGAGCCGCCGACCGGGCCGGCGTTCGTGGACTTCCCGCTCGACCACGTGTTCATGGAGGCCCCTGAGGAGGACGTCGAGCCCGTTGTGCCGTTCGACCCGCTGGCGGCGCCGGCGAGCTCGGACTCGAGCGGGCTCGAACGCGCGGCCGAGCTGCTGCGGCAAGCGGAGCGGCCCGTCGTGATGGCCGGGACCGGGGTGTACTGGGCGCGCGGGGAGGAGGCGTTGGTGCGGCTCTGCGACGAGCTTTCGATCCCCGTCTTCCTGAACGGGCTCGCGCGGGGGTGCGTGCCCGCGGACCACCCAATGTTCTTCTCGCGCGCGCGAGGGCAGGCGCTGAAGACGGCTGACGTGGCGCTCGTCATCGGAGTGCCGATGGACTTCCGGCTCGGGTTCGGCGGCGCGTTCGGTGACGAGACGCGGATCGTGGTCGCCGGCTCGGCTCCGCCCGAGCGGCCGCATCCGCGCGAGGTGGCCGCGGAGCTGTTCGGCGGCGTGGCGGCGACCCTCGACGCGCTGCGCGAGCTCGCGTCGGGCTCACCGGTCCGAGCCGAGTGGGTCAAGTCGCTGCGGGAGGTCGAGAACGAGAAGCGCGCGGCCGAGCAGTCCGAGCTCGGCGATGAGCGGGCTCCGCTTCATCCGATGCGCGTCTACGGCGAGCTCGCCCAGGTGCTCGACCGCGGCACGGTCGTGGTGGGCGACGGCGGCGACTTCGTCTCCTACGCCGGGCGGTTGATCGACACATACGAGCCCGGGCTGTGGATGGACCCGGGGCCGTTCGGGTGCCTGGGCGCAGGGCCGGGCTGCGCAATCGCGGCGAAGCTCGCGCGTCCCGACCGTCCCGTTTGCCTATTGCTGGGAGACGGCGCCTTTGGCTTCGCGGGACTCGAGTTCGAGACGATGGTGCGCCACGGGATCCCCGTCGTCGGGGTGATGGGTAACAACGGGATTTGGGGCCTCGAGAAGCATCCGATGGAGTTCCTGTACGGGTACTCGGTGGCGGCCGACCTCCAGCCGGGATTGCGCTACGACCTGGTCGTCGAGGCGCTCGGCGGTCACGGCGAGCTCGTGTCGCGGCCGGACGAGCTACGCCCGGCGCTGGAGCGGGCGTTCGGCTCGGGCAAGCCGGCGCTCGTGAACGTGCTAACGGACCCGTCCGTGGCGTATCCGCGGAAGTCGAACCTGGCGTAGGCCCCGCCGAAAAACCGGAGCCGCCCCGCTGAAAAACCGGAGCCGCCGACATTTCCTTTTGCCGGCGGCTCCGAAATCGGCCCCAACAGGACGGGCAGGGGTACGTGCCTTGAAGGGGCCTGGTGGTCCGGACGGCGGGAGGCGCCGATGTGATGCGGCTTCGCCCGAACCTATGTATCGAAGCCTCCGCTCGGCCCTTCGGCGCGAACGGCCGGCTCCGACGGAGAAAGTATAAACCTCGTCCCCGCTATGGGGCAAGTGGGAAACGCCTGACGTCGGGGCTGTGGGGCGACGCCAAATCCCGCTATTTGCGGCCGTCCACAGCCCGGATCGCGGTCCCGTGGAGGATGTCCGACTCGCTCGTCGTCATCGAGTCGAGGCCGCACGTCCGCATCGCCTCGATCAGGATCACCGCTCCGGCGACGATGGTGGGCGCGCGGTCGGGGTGCAGCCCGGTCACCTGCCGCCTCTCGGCCAGGCGAAGGGAGGCGAGCATGTCGAGCATGCGCTCGCACGCGCGCCGCTCCAGCAGATAGCCGTGCACCCGCTCGCGGTCGTAGGGATCGAGGACCTGGTCGATGGCGGCGAGCGAGGTCGCGGTCCCCGCGACCGCGATGCCACGCACGATGGTTCGCCGCGTGATCGAGGGCACGGCGTGCTCCAGGATCCCGCGGACCTCCTCCCGCAGCGCGTCCAGCTCCACGGGGTTTGGTGGGTCGGAGCTCAGGTGCCGCTCGGTCTGCCTGACGGAGCCGGCGCGGGTCGAGACGTGAAACGGCGGCGGGCTCCCCGGTTCGCCGATCACGACCTCGGTGTGCTGCCGCCACCGATGTCGAGGACCATCGTCGGCTCGGTGCGGTCGAGCTCGAACGTCGCGCCGAGGAAGGTCAGCCGCGCCTCCTCGTCGCCGCTGATCGTCCGCACGTCGAAGCCGAACCGGGCCCCGAGCTCGCCGATCAGCTCGTGCCCGTTTTGCGCGTCGCGCACGGCGCTCGTCGCGACGGCGACGCGCGCCCATCACGCGCTCGATCGCCGTTCGCGCAAGCCGTCCACTGCGATCCACGCCCTCGCCGAGGCGAGTCACGGTCGTGCGCCGCTCGAGCTCGACGACCCGCCCATCCTCCACGTCGGCCACGAGCAGCCGCGTGGAGTTCGTCCCGAGATCGATCACCGCCACGCGCGCCATGCGGGGGATCGTATGTACGATCGGCTGGTGCTCGAACGGCTGAATCGGATCCGTGGCGCGGCGTTCTCGCGGCAATCGACCCGGCCTCCTGCGCGCGCCGACGACCTCGCCGACGTCGTCCTACAGGACCACCGCGGCGACGAGGTCCGGCTGGGCGACCTGTGGAGGGACCAGCCGGCCGTTCTGGTCTTCTTACGCCACTACGGCTGAATCTACTGTCGCGCTCACGCGGTGCAGTTGCACCGCGACCGCGAGAAGTTCGACGCCGTGGGCGCGCGCCTCGCCGTGATCGGCCAGGGCACGCCTCGTCACGCCGAGCACTTCATCGACGAGTACGGGCTGGACGGGATGACCGTGCTCGTCGACCCGGAGCGCAGGACATACAAGGCGGCCGGCACGAAGATCGCGACGGTCGACGAGCTGTTCGCTCCGCAGATCGTGGCCAAGGCGCTGAAGATCGCGGCGACCGAGCGCCTGGTCCAGGGAAGGACGCAGGGGCATCCGGCGCAGCTCGGCGGCGTGCTGGTGGTGGCGCCGGGAGGGGCCGTGACGTGGTCCGATTTGGCGGAGGACGCGAGCGATAACCCGCCGAACGACGAGGTGCTGGAGGCGGCGCGGAAGGCTGCCGATAACCGACGTAGCGCTTGACAGCGCATTTTGTGCGGCGCTAACCTTGATCTTGCGACGCGGGGTGGAGCAGTCAGGTAGCTCGTCGGGCTCATAACCCGAAGGTCGCGGGTTCGAATCACGCCCCCGCTACTCGAAGGCCTCGGCATACCGTCGGGGCCTTCGGTCTATAAAGAGCCCGCAACTGCCGCTTTTCTCGCCCGCGCAATCTGTGATTCGCCGCCGCGGTCCGGGTTGCTCTCCGACGGCCCAGATACCAGAAACAGGCCCCGTGATACGGCGGTGATAACCGCAGGATTCGCTTCGAGTCCCGTCTCGCTCCGTCGAGCTTCGTCCCGCTCGCTCGCGGGCGAAGGGAGACGAACCCGGACCGAGCCGAACGAGGCTGCACCATCCGCGACTGAGATTGCGCGTTTTTCGGCGTCGGAACATCCTCCCGATCGACGCCCGGCCATCCTGATGCGCGCTCGTCGCCGTTCGGCTTGCTCGGTTGACGTCCGTCGGGTTTCCGAGGTACTGTGCTCAGGGGGATAGAGCAGATGTCGATCGGCACCGAGATTGCGAAGATCAGGACTGACGCAGGTTGGTCCCAAGCACGGCTTGCAAAAGAGACCGGCCTGTCGAGCTCGTACATCTTTTACGTCGAAAACGACGAGGTCCTGCCATCGGCGGAGAAGATCCGCGAGATGCTTGAGCCCTTCCACCTCGACCCCGAGCCGCTCGTGCGGATGCGCGACGAGCTCGAACTCGATCGGCTGAACCTCGACGCGCCGACGATCGTCCGGCTTAAGGAGGAGTTCGGCGAGCTCAGCGCCTCCGAGCGCGAGGCCGTCGTCGATCTTCTGCGCGGGCTCCGGGCTCCGGGAAACCGCGACGAGAAAGCCGAACCGGCCCGCCGCAGGACCCCGAACGAGTCGCCCGCTTGACAGCGTTCTACGCCATAGAGTAGACTAGTAGATGGCGATCTAAGCGGTCGCCTTTCTAACGCCCTCCCTACTCTATGCCACAGAGCAGCGACAAGACCACACCACCCAGCCTGGCGCCCTCTCCGACGCCAGAGCCGCTCGTTGACGTCAAGGCGGCCGCCCACTTTCTCGGGGTGCCAGTCTCGTGGGTCTACGCCGCGGCCGGGGAGGGGCGGATTCCGCGCCACTTCGTCGGGCGCTACCTGCGCTTTCGCCTGTCAGAGCTCGAGGAATGGCTGTGGTCGGGCCAGCCCTACGAAGAAGAGGCAGGTAGCGATGAGTAGGGCAGCCGCTCGCCGACCGCCCCGGCGCACACCGACGGCACGCCGGCGGAGGTTCCCCGTGCAGATTCCGCTGCGTCTGGTCCGCGCCGACGCGCGTGAGCTGCTCGCCGCGCTTCCCGCCGCGTCGGTCGATCTGATCCTGACCGATCCGCCGTACCACTTCGACCGCGGGCATACGTACTTCCGGCAGTGGTTTCCCGAGCTCCCGGACGAAGCCTGGCCGGAGATCTTCGCCGGTCTTTTCCGAGTGCTCCGGGCCGATCGGCACGCCTACGTCTTCTCCGACACGCGCACGCGCCCGGTCTTCGAGGCGGCGGCCAAAGCGGCCGGGTTCGAGGTCAAGACACCGATCGTCTGGGACAAAATCTCGGTGGGTCTCGGCGCCGGGACGTGGCGCCCGCGGTACGAGCTAATCCTCTTTTTCACGAAAGGCTCGCGCCCGGGTAATCGGCGCGACCGCGGCAACGTGCTGGCGGCCAAGCGCGTCTTCCGCGGCTACCCGACGGAGAAGCCGGTGCCGCTCCTGCGCGAGCTGATCGACCAGTCCTCGCGGCGGGGCGAGGTTGTATTCGATCCGTTCTGCGGCTCCGGCAGCACCGGCGTCGCCGCGCGGATGCTTGAGCGGCGGACCCTACTCGGCGACCTCGACCCGAGCACGGCGGCGCTCAGGCTCGGGATCGCCGCCGAGGCGCTGCCGAAGCGGAGGGGGGAGGAGGCCGCGTGATGTCCGGACGGGGGACGGTCTTCAAACACCGCTGGAAGGACGGCCGCCGCACGTCGTGGCGGATCTCCTACCAGCTGCCCAACGGGCGGCGCAAGGTCGAGACGGTCGGACCGAGCAAGCGCGAAGCGGAGCGTGTGCTCGCCGAGCGGCTGGCCGACCTTCGCAGCGGCGGCTACCGAGAGCTCACGGAGGCGACGTTCGAGGGCTTCGGGCACAAGTGGCTCAGCGATTACGCGCTGCCGCACACGAAGCCGTCGACCTACGACGGCTACCGCCGCTACCTCGAGAACCACTGGATCCCCCGCTTCGGGAGCTGGCGGCTGCAGGCGATCACGACGGCCGACATCGAGGCGGCGGTTGCCGAGCTCTCGGCGCGGGGGCTCGCGCCGAAGTCCGTCAACAACTTCGTCGTGCCGCTGAAGCGGATGCTGGCGCACGCCGTCCGCTGGGGCTACCTGCGCGACAACCCCGCCGCCGGCGTCGAGCGCCTACGCGTGCCGCAGCGGGAGATGCGCGCGCTGACACCGGCTGAGGTCCGCCGCCTGCTCGACGCGGTGGCGCCCGAGCATCGGCTGCTCGTCGAGCTTGCGGTCATGACCGGCGTCCGCCGCGGTGAGCTCTTTGCGCTTCGCTGGGGCGACGTCGACATTCGCACTGCTCGGCTGCACGTGCGCCGCGCCGTCTGGCAGGGCCAGTACGTGGCGCCGAAGTCCGAGCGCTCGCGGCGGGCGGTCGACCTGGCACCCGCGCTCGTCGAGCGTCTGCGCGAGGCGCGCCCACAGGGATCCGACGAGGAGATCGCCGGACGCCTCCTCTTTCCAGGGGCCGGCGGTGGCCCGCTCGATCCGACGAGCTTTCTGCGCCGCCACTTCACGCCGGCGCTCGAGCGCGCCGGGCTCAGTGGGCTTCGTTTCCACGACCTCCGCCACACCTACGCGAGTCTCCTGATCCTGGCCGGCGAGCACCCGAAGTATTTGCAAGCCCAGCTCGGGCACGCCTCGATCACGACCACGCTCGACCGCTACTCGCACCTGCTACCCGGCGAGCACGCCCACGGCGGCGACCGACTCCAAGCGGTCGTCTGGGGCGAGAGGTGAGCGGTGGGGCAGGCGCTCGCGATCGAGTTCCCGCGCGACGTCGACCCGGGCGCGCTCGAGCCGCTCCTGCTGCGACTGCGCGCGCTGCTCGTCCCGCACTCCGCGCTCGGGCGCCCCTCGCGTGCCGCGCTCGAGTTGGCCGCCGATGCCTCCGGCGTCGGGATCGGGCTCTGGCTCGAACGCGCTGATCTCGCCCCAGCGGCGTCGCAGGCGCTCCGTGCCGCCTTCCCGCGGGGCCGGATCACTGAGCGCAGTCGCGACCCGGTCGAGTCGTTCGCCGCGTTTTCGCGACTCTCGCTCGGGCGCTCGGACGCCTCGCTTCGGAGCGATCTCGGCGAAGCCGCGCTCGGCGGGATGCTCTCGCCGCTGTCGGAACTGCGCGGCGAGCAACGCGCGCTCGTTCAGCTGACGCTCGCCCCGGCGCCGGCCGCGGCGCAGGGCCGGCTACTCGCGCGAGCCAGCCGCCAGGAGCGGCGCGGCACCGACAGCTCGCTCGTCGCCGGGCTCGGCCGGCTTGAGGCGAACCGCCCGCGGGCGCGCGCCACGCGCGAGAAGGCCGCGACACCGCTCTTTCGAACGAGCGTGCTCGTCGCGGGGACCGATGCCTTTCTCGTCCGCGACGTCGCCACCGGCTTCGCCCAATTCGCCGCCCCATACGCCCAGGTCCGCCACCACCGCGTCTACTGGCTCGCCCGAGCGCGCGCCCAGCTCACGCGGCGGGCGCTGCCGCTCTGGCCGGCGCCGACGCTCGTCGGGGCGCGTGAGCTGGCGGCGCTGCTCGCCCCCTCGTCAGGGGCGCTGACCGCGGCCCGCGGTCCGATCCTCCGCAGCCGCCGGCTGGCCGTGCCGTCCGGCGTCCCCACGCGGGGACGCGTCCTCTGCGTCGGCGAAGCGGGCGGGCGCTCACGCACGGTGGCGATCTCCCGCGCCGACTCGCGTTCGCATCTGGCGCTCATCGGTCCGACCAACACCGGCAAGACGACCGCCCAGGTCAATTTCTTCCTGCAGGCGGTCCGCTCGGGCGACGGCGGGGTCTTCATCGAGCCCGCCAAAGGCGATGCGATCGAGGCGGTCCTCCGGCGTCTGCCGGAGAGCGAGCGCGAGCGTGTCGTGGTCGTCGACCCCGAGCGCGAGCGCGGCCACCCGCCCGGCTTCAACCTGCTCGAGCCGAGCGCCGGCGAGGAGGCGGGCGAGGCGGCGGGCGCGATCCTGGCGGTACTGCGTGACCTCTATGAGCGCAGCTGGGGCGCGCGCACCGACGACACCGCCTACAACGGCCTCGTCACCGCTGCGGCGCTGCCCGGCACGACGATCGCCGAGCTCCCCGCCCTCTACGCCTCGGCGCGCTTTCGGCGCCCGTACCTGGCGGCGCTCCGCGACCCGTTCGTGCGCGACTGGTGGGCGTGGTTCGAGCGGCTCTCGGACGCCGAGCGCGCCCAGATCACCGCGCCCGTTCTCAACAAGCTCCGCCCGCTCCTGCGGCCGAGTCTGCTGCCGATCGTCGGCCAGCGACAGAGCACGATCCGCCTCGACGCGATTCTGCGCGAGCGGCAGATCCTGCTGCTGCGGCTGCCGGTCGGCGGCGAGCTCTTCGGGGCGCTGCTTGTCGCCGCCCTCTGGCGGGCGGTCGAGCGCCGCGCGAGCACCCCCGAGCACCGTCGGCCGGACGTCGTCCTCTGCATCGACGAGGTCCACCGCTTCCTGCGGACCGGCGGAGACGTCGGCGAGATGCTGGCACTGGCGCGCGGGCTCAGGCTCTCGCTCTGTCTCGCCACCCAGCACCTCGAGCAGTGCCCGCCGGCACTCCGCGCCGCGCTGCTCCACAACGCGCGCAGCCGGGTCGTCTTTCAGACGAGCTATCCCGATGCGACGACGCTCGCGCGCACGTTCGCGCCCGAGCTCGAGGCGGTCGACCTGGCGAACCTCGCGCGTTTCGAGGTCGCCGCTCGCGTGGCGGTCGACGGGGCCGTCTCGGCTCCGTTCACGGGGCGGACCCTGCCGCTCCCGGAGCCCATGCACGCCTCGAGTGAGCCGATCCGAGCCGGCTCGCGCCGCCGCTACGGGCGCCCGCGCGCGGCCGTCTACAGCGAGATCCGCGAACGGCTCGCCGCCGCCAACCAAGGCGGCGAGCTCTCGGCCGAGGCGATCGGCTCGGCCCCGATCTGAGCGTTCCACTCGGCCTTCATTTCGACGCCATGACGAACCGCACAAACAGCCCGCAAAGCCCCGGAAGTCGGGCCGCTTCGCGCGGCGACGACACCTACGGGTCTCCCCGCCGTCGCGTACGAAGCCCGCGGCTCGCGGAGCTTCTCCACGAACTCCGCGAGCCTCACTGGCGAGTTCTCGAGCTTCTTTCGAACGAACCCGTGCTTCGGACTCGTCATATCTGCGCCCTTCTCTTCACCGCTGGAACGAAGCTCTCATCGGTACGGATCTGCCGGCGCGTCTTGCGGGAGCTCCACCAGCAGGGGCTGCTCCATCGCGAGCGACCGGTCGCTGCGAAGTCGGGCGGTGGCTCAGAAGACGCCGTCTGGGCCCTTACGGCCGCCGGACAGCGACTGCTCGCGCTGGGGACGGGTGAATCCCCGCGCCGCCTGCGACGACCCGAGGAACGCGGCACAAGCGGGCGGCGTCACCTGCTCGCGATCGCCGACCTGCGCGTCGCGCTGACGCGCGCCGCTCGCGACCGCGGGGTCGCGCTCAGCTGGCAAGGCGAACCCGCCTGCTGGTGGCGCTTTCGCTCGGAACGCGGTGAGGAACTTTTGAAGCCCGATTGCTACATCGAAATGGCGGGCAGCCGGCGCCGGCGGATTGCCTGGGTCGAGCTCGACATCGGCACCCAGACGG
Source organism: Actinomycetota bacterium (assembly GCA_019246335.1). Lineage (GTDB taxonomy): Bacteria > Actinomycetota > Thermoleophilia > Solirubrobacterales > Thermoleophilaceae > AC-37. Next base: position 14,726 of record JAFAQQ010000214.1, read on the forward strand.
TGAGCGGGGCGGTCCAGGCGAAGCTTCGCCGCTACTGCCGCGCCGCCCGGGCGCGGCGGGCCGCGGGCGACCCCGTCCCGCGCGTGCTGATTGTCTCCGAGCTCCCCACCCGCCGCGAGCGGATCGCGGAGCTAGCGCCGCGGTTCGCACGCAAGGAGGGAATCGACGCCGCGACGGCGCGGGCGCTGTTCTCCGCGGTCGACGAGGCCGCCGCCGTCGAGGAGCTCGTCCGGTGTTGAAGGCCGGCTTCACGCTCGCCGCGCTCGCCCTCGCCGCCGTCGCCACGGTCGCGCTGCTCGAGGAGGTCGACCGCCTGCTCCACCACTACTGGCCACTCGTCCTCGTCGGACTCGCGCTCTGGCTCGTCGTCCGCAACCCATTCGGGGGCCGGATCTAGGCCCCCGCCAAAGGAGGTAGTCATGTCAGAAGAACTCGCAGCGAGAGACGCCTACGAGGTGCTCGACCCGCTCGCCCAGGGCGAGGCCAGGCGGATCATCAGCCAAGCGCTCAGCGCCGCCGGCCTGTCCGAGCGCGAGCGCTATGGGATCGAGTGGCGGCTTCGGCGGCGCCGCGCCAAGTTCTTCCTCGAGCTCTTCGAGATCGAGACCCAGACGGTCCTGAGTGAGACGGCGGTTGCCGGGCGGGCGCGCGTCGACCGGGCCGGAGAGCGGGCGAAGGCCGCGGTCCACGCCGAGCGCCTGCGCTGCGTCGGCGCGGCCGGGCGCGCACTCGACGACGGGCTCGCCGAGAGCGCCCGCATCGCCGACGAGGACGCCCGTGAGCTGACCCGCGTGACGATGCTGGCGGCGAGTCAGGGCTACGCCCAGGGCGTGATCCGGCGGGCCAGCGAGGGACGCTGATGACGACAGTCGCCCTACTTATATTCGCCATCGCGCTACTCATCGTGATCTGGCGCAGCGAGGTGGGGGAGTGGCTCGCCTGGAACGCGAGCTTCTTCCTCGGCCGCGAGCAGGCCGAGCGCCGCGCGCTCGCGCGGCTCGAGTGGAAGCTCGGGGTCGTGAAGCGGCTCATCCGGGCCATCGCGCGCGCCGAGGGTCGGCTCGGCCACTGGCCGGAAGGCGAGCGTCATACTCGCTAGTAGTGGATCCGGTACTCGAAGCACACGGGCTGGGAGAGGTCGCCGAGCGCGCCTACCGGCAGGGCGAGCTCGACGCGGCGACGGGCTTTGCCCGCTCGGCCTGGCGGCTCGTCGAGCTCGACCCGCGACCGGCGGCCGTTGAGGCCTTCGTCAAAGCGAGCTGCACCGAGTCGTGGGCGTGGCACCACCTCGACGTGCTCGATCGCGCGGATCTCGCCGCAGCGCGGGCCGTCGGACACGCCCGCCTGCTGGCTCCCGGCGGCAAGCTCCTTGCCTGGAGCCGGATCCGCCAGCTCGGGGTCTGGGGGATCGCCGGCAAGGTCGAGGCGTGCCTCGCCGGGTGCCGGCGGCTTGCCGTCGAACTCGAGGACGTGGAGTCGGGGAGGGAGCTCGCCTTCGTCGCGAGCTACGGCGCGCTCGGCGCCGCCGTCAAGCTCCGGGAGTGGGGCGCGGCCCGCGCCGCCGAGCGCCGTGGCGAGCGACTGTTGCTCGCGCTCGGCGAGTCGCGCTACGAGCGCGTGTTCCGCGGCGTTCAGGCGCTCCACGCGATGCATGCCGGCAGGACCGACGAGGCCTACGAGCGGTTGCTCTCCGCGCGGCTCGTCTCCGATCGGCCGCATGACCGCGACCTCTTCCCGCTCGCCCACCTCCACTTCCTCGACGGTCAGCACGAGCTGGGGGAGGGACTCCTGGCGGAGGCGATCGGCCGGGCGCAGCGGCAGAGCCACCGCCAGTCGCTGCGGGCGGCGCTCAGCTACATGGCCGAGTTCGTCCCCGAAGAGATTGCTCGGCTGGCGACGCGAACGCCTCCGGGCGGCGAGATCGTCATCAGGCTCAACTTGAACTGAGTCCCAGGGCTGAGGCTTGACCCAGCCGGTGGGAAGCGGGGACAATCGAGGTGCGCATGTCGCTCGCGCTCGGCGTGGGCGCGCTCCATCGCAGCGACCGATGGCGCCCGCCCGCGTCGAGCACAGGAGGGCGGCATGGCCGATTCACCGACGCTCGGATCGCGGCTCAAGGGAATTCGCGAGGGCCGAGGGCTCTCGCTTGCGGACGCGGCGACACTGACGCGTACGACCAAGGCATATCTCTACTTCGTCGAAGT
>JAFAQQ010000077.1 GCA_019246335.1 Actinomycetota bacterium
CGCGTTCCCAACGCCGACGGGCACGAACCCCATGGTCTCGATAATGGCGCTGGCGCACCGAACCGCCGATGCGATCGCCGCCGAGGCGGGCGCGAGGGCCGAGGCCGCGGCTGCCGGGGCCGCGCCGGCGAGCTGACGGCTTCGATCCACCAAAGTTAGGAGACACGAATGGCAGTTGAGACGCAGGCGCCACCGCAGCCGACTCACGACCGGGAGCCGATCGCGCGCGACCGCCTCTACATCGGTGGCGAGTGGGTCGAGCCGCACGGGAGCGGCACCTTCGAGGTCCACGACTCCACGACCGAGCAGTCGATCGGGACGGTGCCGGCGGGCGACGCCGACGACGTCGACCGTGCGGTGACCGCGGCCCGCGCCGGGTTCGAAGCGTGGTCGCAGGTTCCGCCGCACCTCCGCGCGGAGGCCTGCATCGGGATCGGAGCGAAGCTGGCGGAGCGAGCGGAGGAGATCGCCGAGCTGGTCGCACGCGAGGTCGGCATGCCAGTGCACCTGTCGCTCTCCATCCAGGCGGGGCTGCCGGCGATGGACTTCTCCTCGATGCAGATGGCCGTCGAGGAGATCGCGTGGGAGGAGGACGTCGGCAACTCGCTGGTCGTGCGTGAGCCGGTCGGCGTGGTGGGCTGCATCACGCCGTGGAACTACCCGCTGCACCAGGTGGCCGCGAAGGTCGCCCCGGCGCTCACCGCCGGCTGCGCCGTGATCGTCAAGCCGAGCGAGGTCACGCCGCTCACGGCATTCATTCTCGCCGAGGTCATCGACGAGCTTCCTCTGCCGCCGGGCGTGTTCAACCTCGTGACCGGCGATGGGCCGAGCGTGGGCGAGGCGATGGCCGGCCACGACGGGATCGACATGATCTCGTTCACCGGCTCCACCCGCGCGGGCCGGCGGGTTGGCGAGGTCGCGGCGGGCACGGTCAAGCGCGTCGCGCTTGAGCTCGGCGGCAAGTCTCCGAACGTGATCCTCGACGACGCCGACCTGCAGGCGGCGGTCATCGACGGGATCGGCAAGTGCTACCTGAACTCCGGGCAGACGTGCAGCGCGCTGACCCGCATGCTCGTCCCGCGCGAGAAGATGGAGGCGGCCGAGCAGGTCGCGGCCGCGGTCCTGGAGCACGTGAAGGTGGGCGACCCGTTCGAGCCAGGCACGACGCTCGGGCCGCTTGCATCCGAGGCCCAGCGTGAGCGCGTCCGCGGCTACATCCGCAAGGGCCAGGAGGAGGGCGCCAAGCTGGTGGCCGGGGGAGACGACCCGCCGGAAGGGCTCGACACCGGCTACTTCGTCAGGCCGACGGTGTTCTCCGACGTACGGCCCGACATGACGATCGCGCAGGAGGAGATCTTCGGGCCGGTTCTGGCGATCATGCCGTACGACGACGAGGACGACGCCGTCCGGATCGCGAACGACACGATCTACGGCTTGGCCGGAGGCGTCTGGTCGAGCGACCCGGAGCACGCGAAGCGGGTTGCGCGCCGAATCCGCACCGGGCAGGTGGAGATCAACGGCGCGACCTTCAACCCCACGGCGCCCTTCGGCGGGTACAAGCAGTCAGGGCACGGCCGCGAGCTCGGTAAGTTCGGGCTGGAGGAGTTCCTCGAGGTGAAGTCGCTGCAGCTCTAGCCAACCTCCACCACCCGGGCTCCGGTCACCTCCACGAGCCGCCGCGGATCGACCTCGAAGAGCGTGTTCCCGTCGCCACCGGCGGCGTAGATCGAACCGTGCTCGAGCAGCGCCTGGTCGATCAGGACCGGCAGGCCATGCCCGAACGGCGGCACGCCGCCCACCTTGAAGCCGGTCGCGGCCTGGACCTCGTCGGCGCTCGCCTGCCGGAGCTCCGCGCAGTCGAACGCAAGGGCGAGCCGGTCGACGTCGACCCGATGCCCGCCCGAGGCGACCACGACGAGCGGCTCCCCATCTGCGACGAAGACCAGCGACTTCGCGATGCGCGACGGCTCGGCGCCCACGGCCTCCGCCGCCTCGGCGACGGTTCGGGTGGGCGCGTCGAGCGTTCGGACCTCGACGTGCAGGCCGAGCGCCTCGGCCTCCTCCACCACTCGCTCGCGCATGGAGGGGTGCCTCAGGTGGCCGCCGTGCGCGGCGGTCCCGAGACCGACCTCACCTACTGCCCGGGCGGGGAGGCGCCGCCCTCGCCGTCGCCCGCGGTTGTCGCCGCGACCGCCTCGCGCGTGCCGACCTGTCGCCGCGGGCGGTGTCCATTCCGCGCCCGCGGGCGGCGCTCCTCCGGCACGGTGAGCTCCACGCCGGCCGCCTCCGCGAGCTCCGCGAGCGACGAGCGGAGGTCCTTCGCGAGCTGGTCGACGTCCGCCATGACGTCGTAGTCGCCGACGAGTCCGAAGTTGATCTTTCCGTTGTAGCTCATGATCGCCACCCCGAGCGCCTGACGCTCGGCGAGCGGAACCATCGGGAAGATCTCGATCATCTCCCGGCCCATCAGGTAGAGCGGAAGCTGCGGCCCCGGCACGTTGGTCACCACGAGGTTGAACCAGCGCTGGCGGGCGACGACCCGCGAAGCCTGGCTCATCACGTTCGGCGGCGCGAAACCCGTGAGCTCGGTGAGGACCTGCGCGCCCACGGCCTGCCCCGAGTCCTTCACGCGGCCCATGGCGGTGCTTATCGTGCCGAACCGAACCTGCGGATCGTCGCAGCCGACCGGAAGCGGCGCCATCATCGCCGCAACCTGGTTTCCGAGCGCCCCGCGCGCCTCCTCGCCGCGCACGCTCACCGGGACCATCGCCTTTAGCTCGAGCCCGCGCACGTCGACGCCCCGCCTCCGCAGGTCGCGTCCGAGGCCGCCGGCCACGATCGCCAGCATGACGTCGTTGACGGTGCCGCCGAGCGCGTTCTTGATCTGCTTGACGTCCGCCAGCGACACGCGGACCCAGGTGAACCGGCGATGGGGGCCGATGTCGACGTTGTAGGGGCTCGGCGGTGCCGGGTTGATTCCCGCCCAGGCCATTGCGCCGACGCCGGCCAGGGCGCCGACCGCCGCCTCGGCGATTCGCCGGGGAGCGCGGAAGGCGGCGCGGACCCCGCGCACCAGCTCGGCGGGCACGGTCGCGCGCTCGAGCAGCGCCTCACCCAGGAGCTGGGTTCGCGAGGGCACGGGCCGCGGCAGCCAGCGCTTGCCCGAGGCTGGCGGCGTCTTTGGCTCCGGCGAGGTGTCGTACAGGACGCTGATGATGTCGACGCCCGAGATCCCGTCGACGAGCGCGTGATGCGTCTTGCTGATCACCGCGAATCGCTCCCCGCCGTCGAGGCCCTCCACCACCCAGATCTCCCAAAGCGGCTTGTCGCGGTCGAGCTTCTGGCTCAGGATCCGGCCGGCGAGCGCGCGCAGCTGGGCCTCCGTGCCCGGGGAGGGCAGGCCGGTCGAGCGGACGTGATAGCGCAGGTTCAGGTGCGGGTCGTCCACCCAGCGCGGCCGACCCTGGCCGAACGGCACGAACGCGAGCTTCTGGCGGTAGCGCGGCACCAGGTGGAGCCGCGACTCGATCGCCTCGATCAGCTCGTCGGCCGTCGGCGGCGCGCCGTCGAACAGCATCACGGCGGCGACGTGCATGTGTGCGCTGTCGCTCTCGAGATGCAGGAAGGACGAATCGAGGCCGGTCAGCCGATCGCCTTTCGTCGCCATCTGAGTCCCCTTTCTCTCTCCTCGCACCCGGGTCGTAGATTACGGCGCGTGTACTCGGACCGCCTCCTGCTCCCCTGGTACTCCGCGCTCATGGACGTCCTGCCCGGGGTCGAGCTTTTCGATGCGCATACGCACACCGGCTTCGACGATCCCGACGGCGTCACGTGTAGCGCGGCGCAGCTGCTGGAGGGGTTGGAGATCGCAGGGGCGAGGGCCGTCGTGTTCACGACGCAGGACCCCGGCGGCTATCGCGCCGCGAACGACCGGGTGATCGAGGAGGCGGCGGCGTCGGACGGGCGGCTGGTCCCCTTCTGCCGGCTGAATCCGGCGGACGACCCGGTCCGCGAGGCGGAGCGCGCACTCGCGCGAGGCGCCCGCGGCATCAAGCTCCACCCGCGCGCCGAGCAGTTCCGGCTGGCCGACGAGCGGCTCGGCGGGGTGTACGCGCTGGCCGACGAGCGCCGTCTGCCGATCATCACCCACGCCGGCCGCGGGATCCCCGCGCTCGGGCGCGACGCGCTCGAGATCACCTCACGGCATCCGGGACTCCGGCTGATCCTGGCCCACGCCGGCGTCTCTGACCTGAGCTGGATCTGGCGCCACGCCGCCGACCACCCGAACCTGTTCTTCGACACGGCTTGGTGGAGCGCGCCCGACCTCCTCACGCTGTTCACCCACGTCCCGCCGGGACAGATCCTGTTCGCGAGCGACATGCCGTACGGCACCACGACCATGGCCGCCATCATCGGGCTGCGTTCGGCGCTCCAGGCCGGGCTGTCGGTCGACCAGATCCGTGAGGTCGCCGCCGGACAGGTCATCAGGCTGCTCGAGGGCGAGGACCCGGTGGACCTCGGGCCCGCGCCGGGGGAGGCGCCGACGGGGCGCGACCTCATCCTCAGCCGCATCCACGCCTACCTCTCGACGGCAACCGGGCGGATGATGCTGGGGGACGACGTGCCGGACTACGTAGGGCTCGCGCGCCTCGCCTGCGAGGTCGGGGACGACGCACCACAGGCCGGCGTCTGCGCATCGGTCCTCTCGATCCTCGACCGCGCCGCGGCGTATCCCGCGGAGGCCGAGGAGCCCACGCGTCCGCCTGGAGACCGCACGCGACCGCGCCCGCACCCGAGCGTCGGGCTTACGATCGTCGGAGCCGCGCTCGCCCTCACCCCCGACGTGCCGGTGCCGGTCCCGGAGCGCGTCGCAGTGGCCGAGAGAAGCGTGTAGCGGCGGCGCACTGCCGCAGCAGGCCGTTCTCGTCCCTACAGGGTGAGCTCCAGCTGGTCGACGGCCGCCGGGGGCCCGCCGGCCACCGCCTCGTCGAGGCCCGCGACGCGGACCCCCAGGAGGCGCACGGGTCGCCCGGGGTCGAACCGGCGCAGCAGGTCGCGGGCGACGGAGCGGACCACCTCGAAGTCGTTGGTCGCCGCCTCGCGGGTCCGCGCGCGCGTATGGGTGGAGAAGTCGTCGAGCCGGACCTTGATCCCGATCGTGCGGCCCATGCGCTCCTGCCTGACGAGGGTTTCGCATAACTGCTCCGCGAGCCGGTCGATGACGGGCTCGAGGGCCTCGAGGCCGTGGAGGTCCGCGTCGAAGGTGGTCTCCCGCGACTCCGACTTGGCCACGCGGACGGTCTCGATCGAGCGCTCGTCCTCGAAGCGCGCGAGTCGCGCGAGATGGGGACCGAGGCGGTCGCCGAAGGTTGCGGCGAGCATCCGCTCGGGGGTGGCGGCCAGGCGGCCGAGGGTCTCTATGCCGTGGGCGCGGAGGCGCTCCACCGTCTTCGGCCCGATCCCCGGGATGAGCCCGGGGGAGGAGTCGGCGAATCGGCGGCATGCCTGCTCGCGGCTGAGGACGACGAACCCGTCGGGCTTCTCGGCGTCCGAGGCGACCTTCGCGACGAGCTTGTTGGGCCCGATCCCGATCGAGCAGCCGAGGCCGGCCTCGCCCTTGACGGCGGACTTGACGCGCCGCGCGGCGGCCTTCGGGCGCTCGAGCCCGGAGAGGTCGAGGTACGCCTCGTCGAGGCCGACGACCTCCACGCGGTCGACGTGCTCGCGCAGGATCGCCATGACCTCGCGCGAGCGCGCGCGATAGAGGTCGAAGTCCGGCGGGATGAAGACGGCGCCGGGGCAGAGCCGCCGGGCGCGCTCCGCCGGCGTGGCCGAGAAGATCCCGAAGCGGCGCGCCTCGTAGCTCGCCGTGGTGACGACCGCGCGCGGCCCTGTGCCCGCGACGACCACCGGCCGGCCGCGCAGCTCAGGCCGCCGCTGCAGCTCGACGCTGACGTAGAAGGCGTCCATGTCGACGTGGGCGATTACGCGGCGGACACGGTCGTTCATGCGGTCAACCGTACGGCGTTCCCCGGTCATCGACGGCCGATGCAGCGGGCGCGCGCTGTCCCGCCGAGGGCGTAGGTTCGGCTGGGTCGGGAACGCGTGCGTCGCGCGGTTGAGGACGGCGCGGGGGCCCCGGCGGTCGGGCTGGCTCAGCCCGGCTGATGCACGGGCCGCACGAGGATCTCGTTCACATCGACCCTGGCCGGCTGCGATATCGCGAACATCACGGTGCGGGCGATGTCCTCGTCGGCGAGCGCGTCGCTCGGGCGCTCATCGAAGAACGGCGTGTCCACCATCCCAGGCTCGATCAGCGTCACCTTGATGTCGGTCTCCGCCAGCTCCTGCCGCAGGGCTTCGCCCATCGCGGTCACGGCCCACTTCGTCACCGAGTACAGCGACCCTGGCAGGACCCGCCGCCCGGCCACCGAGCTCGTCAGTAGGAAGTGTCCGGAGCCGCGCTCGCGAAGGTGGGGGAGGGTCGCGCGGATCGTGTAGGCGGCGCCGAGTACGTTGGTCTCGACCATCGAGCGCCACTGCTCCGGCGACTCGGCCAGGAAACCACGCGAGCCGCCGAACCCGGCGTTGGCGAAGACGACGTCGATTCGCCCGAAGCGGTCGAGGGCCGTCCTCGTGAGGGCCTCCTGGTCCTCCCACACGGAGACGTCGCAGCGCTGGCCGACCGCCCGCTCCCCGCCCCCGAGCTCCCCGGCTAGGTCGCGCAACCTCTCCTCCGAGCGGGCTGCTAGCACGAGCCGGTAGCCCTCCTGGGCCGCGGCGCGAGCCGTCGCGGCGCCGATGCCGCTGCTCGCGCCCGTGATCAGCATCACCCTGTCGTCGGCCACGGCGACCTTTCTATCAGCGGCGGGCGTCGAGGGAATGCGGTGGCGCCGTGTGGCGGTCGGCGCTAGCCTGCCCTCCCGGATGCCGGTCGATCCCGCCGAGGCGCGCTTTCCGTCGGTCCCGGCCGCCCGCGGGCACTACGAGAGCTTCTACCTGCGCGCCTGTCATCCGAGCGAGCGACTCGGTGTGTGGATCCGCTACACGGTCCACAAGCGGCCCGGGAAGCCGCTCACGGGCTCGGTGTGGTTCACCCTGTTCGACGATGCCGCCGACGGCCCGGTCGCGTCGAAAGTGACCCTCCAAGCGGATGACGTCCGCTCGGGCGGCGACACGTTCATCTCACTCGGCCGCAGCACCTTCGGCCGGCAAGCCGCGAGTGGCTCCGCTCACAGCGAGCACACGCGGCCGGACTGGAGCCTCACATACGAGAGTGACGCCCCGCCCCTGACCCACCTCCCGCGCGACTGGATGTACCGGGCCCCGATTCCGCGCACGAAGCTCACGACCCCGTCGCCGGCGGCGACGTTCCACGGCCACGTCGATCTCGACGGTCGACGGATCCAGGTCGATGGCTGGCGAGGCATGGTCGGTCACAACTGGGGCTCTCAGCACGCGGAGCGCTGGGTTTGGATGCACGGGCTCGACATGAGCGAAACGGGCCCGTCCTGGCTCGACGTGGCGATTGGCCGGGTGAAGCTCGGCCCGGTGACGACGCCGTGGATCGCCAACGGCGCGGTCTGGCTCGACGGCCGCCTGCACCGGGTCGGGGGCCCCGCGGTGCGCGGCACGAAGATCGAAGAGCGAAGCGACGGCTGCGCGTTCAGCCTCCCCGGCGGCGAGGTCACGCTGTCCGGTGAGGTGAGCGCGCCCCACAAGGACTTCGTCGCATGGCTCTACGCCGATCCGGATGGGCCTGAGCACAACGCCCTCAACTGCTCGATCGCGCAAATGCGCGTGAGCGTTCATGGTCCTCGCGTGACCCGAGCGGAGCTATCGACCGACCACTGCGCCGCGTACGAGCTCGGCACGCGCGCGACCGACCACGGCGTGCCGGTCCAGCCCTTCCCGGATGGCTAGCCAGAAGGCCAAGGCGGCGGCGATCGTCCATTTCTACCAGCTATAGGTGGTACGAGTGGACTATCGGTTGCTCCGGGTCGGTCGGGCCGCCTGAGCGGGGAACCGGGCCGCCGGGGGTAACCGACCCCCTGCGCTACCGGGGCGCCGCGCGCACCAGCTTCGCCACCGCATCCACCGACAGCGCCGGCTTGACGGTCGCCACGAAGGTCACGTGCCGGTGCGCGATTCCGAAGACCGCGGTGTACCCGTTCTTCGGCTTCATGAGGAGGCGGAGCCCCCTGGCGGACACGACAGCGATGCCGTGCAGGCGGCGCTTCGCGTCCGAGGTCTTCGTGCCGGTGCGGATCCCGTGCCAGTCGAAGGGCGTCGCGTTCGTCATCACGAGCACGACCTTGCCGGCCGGCCCCGACTTCCCGAAGGCCGCCGCCAGCCGCCCTCCGCCGGTCATGCAGTAGCCCATGAAGCGGGCGCTCTCCACCGAGGGCGGCCCGAGCGAGCCCCGCACCTTCGCCGGGGGCGAGTGGAGACCAATCCCGCCGATGCCGTGACCCACACGGCCGCCCGGCACCCGGCACCCATGCGAGACCCCCGCGCCCCCGGGGCCGCCGCCGGCCCGGGGGTCGTGTTGCTGGAACTTCTTCACACAGTTCGGATCGACGGGGATGTCGCCGGTCTTCTGCACGCCGCCACGACCGTTCGAGAAGTACGGCCTGTACTCGTCGGGGAAGCCCGGAATCTGCGTGGGGTCGCCGGATTGGTGGGCGAAAGAGACGTTCTCGACGTATGCGCCGCCGAGCCCACGGGCCTTGTCGAAGAAGTAGCTCCCGTCCCACGCGTAGGTCTGCGTTGCCGGCTGGCTCTCCGAGACGTACCCGCGCCAGTGGTCACGCTGGAAGTAGAAGCACTTCGGGCTCGCGGCGGCGACCCGCGCCGGCTCCTTGGAGAGGAAGTCGACGACGCCGAGCTTGTCGATGTTCTGATGGCGCTTGTCGTACTCGACGCAGAACGGGTCGGCGTTCGGCTCGGGGAAGTTCGTCCCCTGGCCGACCTCCTGAAGCGTGCACGCAAACGGGTTAGTGCCGTCGTAGCCGCTGACCACGTTCTGGGTCTGGGCGAGTGCGATCGGGACAGCTGCGAGGAGAGCGGCCGTTGCGACGAGGCCGCTGCCCATCAGCCGGCGCATGCGCCAAGGATAAACCGCGCAACGTGTGGACCCCCCGACTGGCCCCACCGGCTGCCCGGCTGATGTAGGTTCAGCGCATGACTCGGTCGGCCGACCGCCTAGCCGACGAGCTCTCGCGAAGGGACTTCATCCAGCGCGTCGGGGCGCTCGGAGCAGGCGCGTTCGTTCTGGCGGCGGTGCCTGTCGCGGAGAGGATGATCGCGGCCGACCGCGCACTCGCCACCGTCATGCCCGACGACGCCACCCTGCAGGCGTTCGCGGACACCATGGTCCCGGGGCGCAAGGCCCGGTGGACTGACATGGGGGACGAGATCGATCCGCAGGCGATCGCCGGTGTCGACTCGCAGCCTGGCGCGGTGGAGGCCGACGCCCTCCGTGCGTACCACGACCCGCTTCTCGGCTTCGAGTCGCTCGCCGGCCCCTTCCAGGCCGACCTCAACGGACGCGCGCTCGCGATCGGCGGCGGTCCGTTCCTGACCCTGCCCTTCGACAAGCGCGTGAGCACCTGCCTGTCGGGGCTCGACTTCGGCAACGGCTCCCGCGTGCTGTGGGAGGCCGCGGCGGCCGTCCCGTTCGCCGCCTTCTGTGCCGCGATCGAGCATCCAATCGGTACCAACAAGCACCCGCTCGGGATCGCCAAGTACTGCTCCGGCTACCGGGTCATGGGCTACCCGGGCGCCGCCCCGAACGGCTACACCGGCTTCAGCTACGGGCGGAAGCTCTCCCAGGAGCGCACGCAGAAGGGCTATCTCCCGTGAGGCGGCGAGCGCGTGGCTGAGCAGGTCGACGTCTGCATCGTCGGATCCGGGTTCGGCGGCTCGATCACCGCGTGGCGACTCGCAGAGCTCTATGTGGCTGCCGGGCACGACCCGCGCAACATCCTCGTCCTCGAGCGTGGGCGACGCCACAAGCACACCGACTTCAGGCAATCCATGAGCGCCCAGAACCTGGCCGACGTGTACAACCTCATCCAGTCGAGCGGGGGGACCGGCGTGATCCTCTCGAGCGGGCCGCAGGGCTGCCAGGTCGTGACCGCGAACGCGGTAGGCGGCGGGTCCAACCTGTACCTCGCCGCATCCCTCCGCGCCCCGCGCGAGGTGTTCGAGCGCCGCGACCACCGGCCCGACGACGGGACCGACCGGCGGATGTGGCCGCATGCGATCTCGCGGAGGACGCTCGACCCGTTCTACGCGCGCGCCGAGCACGGCCTCCGCGTCAACCGCCCGAGCTGGGACCGGGTGTCGAAGTCGGGCGGGCTGTGGGCGGCGACCCTGAACGAGGCGGGCTACACGTGCGACCGGGTGCCGCTCGCGATCGACCCGGGCCGCTGCGTCGAGGCCAAGTGGTGCCACACGGGCTGCATATTCGGGGCGAAGAACACGCTCAACACGAACTACCTCGCCTCCGCCGAGCTTGCGGGGGTGCGGGTCCGGCCGGACCGCCAGGTCGAGTCGATCGCCAGCGCGAGCACCGCCGGCTACCGCTACCTCGTGAATGCCGACGTCATGGACAACGAGGGCCCCAACCCGTCGCGCATGCCGACGGGCCAGAGTGAGCAGATCGAGTGCAAGGTGCTCGTGATGTCCGCGGGCGCGATGGGCAACGCCCCGATCCTGATGCGCTCTCAGCAGAACCTGCCGTCGCTGTCGAGCGCGGTCGGGCAGCACCTGGGCGTGAACGGCGACCACGTGGCCGCCGTCGAATACGACCCGGCGAAGGTCAGAAGCATCCTGCACCTGCCCGGCTACGGGCAGTTCTACAAGGGCAAGCCGATCACGACGATGACCTACGACTTCTGGGTCGGGAGGAGCTCGCACCGCTACGACGGCACGCGCTTCAACGTCCAGGAGATCTTCCTGTCGAGCCTCACCAACTTCCTCTACGACGACGGCCGCGCTCCCGAAGGAGAGCCGTCGTGGTGGGGGCTTCAGAAGAAGCGTGCGATTGCGAACTGGAGCAACCGAATCGAGCTGCTGGCCATGGTCGAGGACACGCACGACGGGACGTTCGAGGCTCCGCCGCCGCAGGGCGATGCGGCCTCGCCGAACGCCGGACCGGTGAAGGTCGGGGTGTTCTCATACGAGCTGTCCGAGCAGTCCGCTCGGGTTCGCGAGCTCGCCAACCAGGCGATGCGGCAGGTCGTCGGCCGGCGCGGGCTCGGGCGTTTCATGGCGCTCACCGAGACGCGCGGCGTGTACTGCGCGCACCCGCTCGGCGGCTGCCGGATGGCGGAGTCCAAGGACCTCGGCGTGGTCGACCACTGGTGCGAGGCGTTCGGCAACGAGGGGCTCTTCTGCATCGACAGCTCCGCGATCCCGACCTCCCTGGGGGTCAATCCGTCGCTGACGATCTCAGCCGTCTCCGAGCGGGCCGCCGACCACCTCACGGCGCGCGGGCACGAGCTCGGGCTGCCGGCGCGTCCCACGGGCTTCCGGCACCGAACGCCGGGCGAGCACGTGGGGGAGAGGGTCATCCCGAAGCGTCCGCGCGCGCACGCGAAGAAGCAGCCCATGGCCGCCGCCCGCTAGCAGCGGGCAGCTCGCGGCGGCGCCGGGGCCGCTCCACTTCGGCGGCGTCTCGGGAAACCGCATTCGCGGGGGTCAAGTCCGGAACCGGGCCGGCCGATACGGGTGTCGATGATCCGGCGCCTTCCGACCGCTCTTGCGATCGCCGCATCCCTCCTGCTCGCCGCGGCAAGCGCCGCTAGCGCGAGCACGTTGTCGTTCACGATCGGCCACGGGGTCCGGATCCACTACCTGCATCCGGAGGCAGTGAAGATCCACAAGGCCTCCGGGCCGCGACCGGTGATCTCCAAGGTGAGCCCGATGACGGTGACGATCGGGCAGAAGCTCCTGATCTTCGGCAAGAACTTCCGCCCCGGCGTCCACAAGGACAGGGTGATCTTCATCAAGCCGGGCGGCGGACTCGTCGTGGCGAAGGCCGACAGCGCGACCACCTCGCAGATCACGATCACCGTGCCGAAGCGGGTCGCGGACATCCTCAGCATGAAGAACAGCGCCCTGATCGCCACCAGGCTGCACGTTCGCGTGCTCACCGGCCTGTACAGCAAGGCGACGAAGCTCTCGAGGTCGCCGCTGGTCCTGCCCGGCGGGGCCACCCCGGGCTCCGGAGGCACCGGCGGTCCGGCGTGCATGCAGCCCACGAACGCCGACTCGGACGGCGACGGCCTCAGCAACTGGCTCGAGATCAAGGTCCTGCACACCGATCCCTGCAACCCGGACACCGACGGCGACGGCGTGCCGGACGGCTACGAGTACCAGTCCGCGCTCGACCTGGAGAACACGACGCTGACCGGGCGCGACAGCCAGAACGCGCTGCCCTGCGCCTGCAAGGAGCCCTACCCGAACCCGCTCGACCCGAGCGACGCGAACGTCGACCACGACGGCGACGGCCTCACGATGAAGCTCGAGTACGAGCTGAACAAGTACGTGGGCGGCCCGAAGGTCGGCGACCTGCAGTACAGCGACGGCAAGCAGCGGAGCCAGGACGTTCCGGCGCCGACCGATCCCCGCTTCGCCTACATGGACTACGTGCGCTTCCCGTCGCTCAACGCCGGGTTCCTGACCGACGACGAGCGCGACGCCGACAACGACGGGCTCACGAACTGGGATGAGTGCTGCGGTCGCATGACACAGGGTTGGTGGGACCAGAGGTTCAACGGCACCCACGGCTACCCGATGGAGAGCCACTACCAGGCGACCTGCGGCGACGGCACCCAGACCTGCCCGGTCAACTACCCCGGCGTCGATCCCATGAACCCGGACACGAACGGCAACGGGATCCCGGACGGCCTCGACGACCAGGACCACGACGGGCTCACCAACGAATTCGAGGTATCGCGACCTTGGGACTGGTGGGTGACTTACGTCTCCGTCGGCCCGAACGGACACAGCGGCCCGTCGTCCTCGGACTACGTGGGCAACGGCGGGCTCCTCCCAGCCGGAGTGGGCCCCAACCCCTGGGCGCGTGTTCAGCCTTTCAACCCATGCAAGCCCGTGTACTCGAAGACTTGCGCGATCACCGATCCGCGCGGGGCCACCAACGCCTATCCCACCGGTGAGGACTGGATGGGCCCGGACCCCGAGACCCTCGGTCCGCCGCCCGCGGCGCCGTGGCTGTACGACACGACGCACGAGCAGACGGTCTTCCCGACCGGCCCCGGCGATTCGGCCGGCCCGGCCAACGGCGAGATGTACCCGATGAACCTCGGCTAGGCCGGGGCTCGGGTGACGGCCATCACATAACCGCGCTCCGCGAGCTGCGACCGTCAAGCTCCGGCCTTCGACCTGGAGGTGGCGGTGGAGGGGACGAGACGAGTTGGCGGAGGTGACGTGGTGGGCGTCGTCCTCGTCGCGCTCACCGTCGGACACCTCGCGCTCGGCGGATGGATGCTGATCGATCCCGGGTCGTTCTTCCGCGAGATCGGTCCCTTCGGGGTCCGCAACGATCATTACACCCGGGACGCCGGGACCTTCACATTCGCCCTGGGCGTCGGGTTCGGGCTCGCCGCACGCTGGCCGGGCTGGCGCCTGGGCATTGCCGGGTACGCGCTCATGCAGTACACCTTCCACGCGATCAACCACCTCGTGGACATCGGGAAGGCGCGCCCTCGATCGGCCGGGCCGCTCGACTTCGCGAGCCTCGCGGTCACCGCAGGCTTGCTCGGCTGGCTCGTTGCGCGAATCGCGCGAGACCGGCGCGCGGAGCGCTGGTGAGGGTCTTCGTCGCCGGGGCGACCGGCGCCATCGGCCGCCCTCTCGTCCGCCAGCTCGTCGAAGTGGGGCACGAGGTGACGGGTACTACGAGGTCGGAGGCTCGTGCCGAGGAGATCCGGGCGGCGGGGGCGACCCCGGCGGTGTGCGACGCCCTCGATGCCGGCGCGCTACGGGCAGCCGTCGAGGCCGCGCAACCCGACGTCGTGGTCCACGAGCTCACGGACCTCCCGGCGGAATGGAGCATGCGCACCTCCTACGGCTCCACGGGGCGCCTGCGCTCCGAGGGCGGCCGTAACCTCGTCGAAGCGGCCAAGGCGGCGGGCGCGCGCCGCGTCGTCGCTCAGAGCATCGCGTTCGTGTACGAGCCGGCCGGCGGTCCCGTCAAGGACGAGGAGGCGCCGACGATGACGCCCGGGTCGGGCGCCTTCGCCGAGGCTCTCGAGCGCACGTTCGAGCTGGAGCGCGTCGTGACCGGCACGAACGGGATCGAGGGCATCGTGCTGCGCTACGGGTTCTTCTACGGCCCGGGGACCTGGTACGCGCCCGGCACCAAGCTCACGGAGCAGGTCCGCCGCCGGCGTGTGCCGATCGTGGGGGAGGGCGGGGGCCTGTTCTCGTTCATCCACGTGGACGACGCGGCGTCGGCCACGGTCGCCGCCCTCGACCACGGCGCGCCCGGGATCTACAACATCGTGGACGACGATCCCGCGTCGATGCGCGACTGGGTCTCGCTCTACGCCGAGGCGATCGGCGCCCCGCCGCCCCGGCGGGTGCCGCTCTGGCTTGCCAAGCTGCTCTCGAGCACCAATGCCGGGATGGCGACGGCGCTGCGCGGGGCGTCCAACGCGAAGGCCAGGCGAGAGCTCGGGTGGGAGCCTCGGCATCCGAGCTGGCGCGACGGCTTCCGCGCCGTGCTGGCCCCCGGATAACGTGCACCGGGTGCAGAGGCCGCTGCTCGCAGTCGACGCGCCATCGCTCCTCTTCCGGGCCTTTCACGCCCTTCCGAAGACCATCACGGACGCCTCGGGCCGGCCGGTGAACGCCCTGCTCGGCGCCGCGAACATCGTGCTGCGTGAGGTGGAGCTCCACCGCCCCCGGGCGGTGGCGATGTGCTTCGGGCCGGACGCCGCCGAGTACCGCGTCGAGCTCTACGAGCCCTACCACGCCGAGCGCCCGCCGGTGCCGGACGAGCTCGCGCCGCAGTTCGGCGACGCCGCGAGCTTCTTCGGCGCCTTCGGATGGTCGATCGCCTACGACGAGACGCTCGAGGCCGACGACACGCTCGGGTCGCTGGTGCAGTTGGAGGAGGACGCGGGGGGGACGGCGCTGATCCTCACCGGCGACCGCGACATGTTCCAGTGCGTGACCGACGCCGTGGCCGTCCTGTACGTGCGAACGGGCCGGGAGGGGGCCGAGGTGGTCGATCGCCAGGGCGTGATCGGCCGCTACGGCGTCCCGCCGGAGCTCGTACCGGACTTCATCGCGCTGCGCGGGGACCCCTCGGACGGCATCCCGGGCGCCCGCGGAATCGGGGAGAAGACGGCCGCCGAGCTGCTGGGGCGGCACGGCTCGCTCGAGGCCGCGATCGCGGGCGGGGCGCGCGAGCGACCCGCGCGGGTCTCGGGCGCGCTGCTCGACGGTCGCGAGATCCTCCCGATGTTCAAACGGCTCGCGACGCTCCAGGCAGCCGACGTGGAGCGGCCGCCCGACCGGGAGACCGACTACCCAGGCGCGGCGCAGGCGGCGAGGGACCGCGGCATGAACCGGCTGGCCGAGCGGCTAGAGAAGGCGGCGGCCGCGGGCCCGCGTCCCAGCCGAGCGACCTAACATCCCTGTTCGCATGCAGGGACGCCGTGGGAGCGCGTCGGGACCGGGCCTCGCGGCGCTCGCCGCCGTCGCGGCGGCCGCGGTCATCGGCCTGTCCGCCGCGACGGGCGCGGCGAGCGGCGCCGCGCCGAACTACCACTACGAGGTCCCGGTGCAGGCCAGCTCACCGTGGCCCGAGATGCGCCGCGATCGGCGCAACACCGGGGCCAGCCCGATCCGCTCGATCTACCACGGCGACCGACCCTGGGGCTTCCGGACCGGCCGGGGCATCTTCAGCACGCCGATCGTGGGCGGTGACGGCGACGTCTACGTCGGCTCCGCCGACAGCTGGTTCTACGCGATCCGCCCGAACGGAAGGCTCAGCTGGAAGCTGCGTACGGGCTACGAGATCGACTCGGCCGGCGTCATCGGTGCGTTCGACAAGCAGCTCGGCACGAGCCCGATCACCTTCGGGTCGGCGGACGAGAACCTCTACCACGTTCGACCGGACCGCCGGCGGCTCTCGCGCAGCGGGCGAATCATCTGGGCCTATCACGCCCCGAAGATCTCCACTGGCGGGCAGATCGTGGACTGGTGGGAGGGCAACGCCGAGATCGGCTTCGGCGGCACCATCTACGCGGGCAACACCGACGGCGCGGCCTACGCGTTCAATCCGAACGGCACCTTCCGCTGGCGCTTCGTGGCCGGCAACTCCGTCTGGACTGTGCCCGCCTTCGCGCGCGACGGGACGTCCTTCTGGGGATCCCTCGACCGCAACGTGTACGCGCTCGACTCGAACGGGAAGCAGGTCTGGAGCTTCCCGACGCTCGGGTTCATCATCTCCTCGCCGGCGCTCGGCAATGACGGAACGCTCTACATCGGCTCCTTCGACAGCCGGATGTACGCCCTCGACTCGAGGACGGGCGCGCCGAAGTGGTACTTCGCGACCGCCGACCACGTCTACAGCTCCCCGGCGCTCGCGGAGGACGCCCACGGGAACACGCAGGCGATCTACATCGCCTCGACCGACGGCTACGTGTACGCGGTGAACCCCGCGGGAGGGCTGATCTGGAAGTACTTCATCGGGGATCCCATCCGAAGCTCGCCTGTCCTCGGGGCCCCGCCCCCGGGGGGAGCGCATCGGATCCTCTACGTCGGGGCGGGCAACGGAACGCTCTACGCGCTCGACGCCGTGACCGGACAGCGCCGCTGGTCGTACGACACGACGTCGCGCAACCCGGTCCTCCACGACCGCAACGACCTCAACGCGTCGCCCGCGCTCGGCACGCGCGGCGTCTACATCGGCAGCGAGGACGGTCACCTCTACTACGTGCCGTACGACTACTGCCTGCACCGAACCGACTCTCGGTGCAACGTGCATCCCGGCGAGGACTTCCCGGCGAACGCGACCCGCGTGTATCCCGTGACGGCGGGCGGGAACACGGCGCTGGCGGGCCTGCAGGGATCGGTAGGGAGGACGGCGATAACGGTCGGTCGGCTGCTCGTCCGCAGCTCGGGACAGACCGAGGACGCCGCAATGCTCGGCGTCCCATCGCCGCAGAGCCTGGTCAGCGCGAGCCCGCCGTTCCCGATGACCGTCGAGCTCTCAGGCGACGGCCATTACGTCTTCGTTCGCCCGACGGGGTTCCTGCAGCCGTCGACCAACTACCGCGTGCGGATCGGCGGGCTGTACAAGTCCGGCTGCATCCACGTGGTGACCGGATGCGTGGGGGGGACCGGCGGCGGCCCGTTCAGCGACACGATCGCGTTCCGGACGGGGCCCGCCGGCGGGAAGCTGCCGCTGTCGGTCGGCAGGCGGCGGGTGTCGGCGCTGCACCTGCGGCGGCTGGCGATCCCGGAGCCGTCGTTCATCCCGAGCGTCAACCAGATCGGCTTCGACAGCTACGACTTCCTCGTCGGGACGCTCGCCAAGTCGCCGCCGGGGCCGGACGGGGAGGGCCGTGCGCTCCTCTGGGTCGCGGGGGCGAAGGCGAAGGGCAACGGCCGTTCCGTCGTCGACCCGAGCAGGTCGTTCGCCTTCCCGCTGAGCGCCCGCTACCGGGGCAACCAGCTGATCATGTCAGCACAGAACGTGGACCTCACGTTCAGCTTCGGCTCGGTCCCGGTCCAGCTCGTGGAGTTCCGCGGCCAGCTCCGCCGCGGCGGGCGGATGCTGCCGGGGAACTTCCTGTACGCCGAGGTGATGTGCGCGAATGTCCCGTACTACGGGCCGCAGCTCGTCGCCGTCGGCCTCTGCAACCAGAGCGGCAAGCTGGTGGCCACGGGCACGTACGTGACGAGCGGCTACACGCGGCGCGGCAGCGCGAACAGGCGGCCGCGGCGGGTGTCGCTCCGCTCGCTTGCCCTCGCCCGGCCAACCTCGACGCAGAACGGCTCCGCGAACGCCACGCTGAAGCTCGCCCACCGCGCGCGCTACCCGATCAGCCGGCACGTGGCGTCGATCCTGCTCACCGACGCCGCGACCGGCGACGTCGTGAGCCTCGACTACAAGGCCGACACGACCGAGAGCCACGACCGCCACGGCAACTTGGTCGGCGTGCACCTCCAGATCCCGTCGGGCACGAGCCTCCCAGCCCGGGTCAGGGCCTACGTGGTCACCGATGTCTTCCCGCTCGCGTCGCGGGTCCTGTGAACCCGCCGCGGGCGCAGCCGATCGCCTAAGAGCCCCACCCGAGCGCCCCGATCTGCGCTCGATAACGGTGGTTATGGAAACTGGAGCGGGGAAGGCGCCATCTACTGGCCGGAAAGGCGCCTCGCCCGCCAGGACGGGCTCACTGCCCGGTGCCGGCCTGGCCGCCCTGCTGCTGGGCGAGGCGGTTGATCAGGGCGGTGAAGTCGACGGTCTGACCGGGCGGCGGCGCCGAGATCTTCTCGGTGGCGCCGAAGTCGAAGATGTCGACCGTCTCGTCGAAGCTCAGCTTCTGCGCAGCGGACTGGCCCTTGGGCTTGAACGCGTACCGCAGCCCGATGCGGCGCACGCGTCTCTGCGCGTCGATCCACACGTCCACGGGGAACGACGACGTGCCGGTGAGGCTGATCAGGCGCTTCATGCCCTGCTCCGCCGCCGGGCGCTGGGCCGGCGGCACGAGCTGCGGGTAGCGCCGTAGATCGACGTTCGCCCGGTAGTGAGTCGTGCCGACGCCGCGAATCGTGGCCGATCCCACCTTCGTCACGTCTCCGGACACCGCGCGCAACTGGTCGAGCGTCTGGCGGGGGTCGCCGCCGCTGAACTGCGACAGCTGGTCGAGGTTGATCCCGAGCTGGCGGCCGAAGGCAGCCAGGTCGAGCCTGAGCCATGTCTTCCCCTTGGGAAGGAAACGCGCGTAGAACGGGGACCGCATGTAGATGACCCGGCCGACGAAGACCTCCTCGATGCGCAGCGCGCTCTGCTGGGTCTGGCCAAGCTGCCCGCCGATCAGGGAGCTCAGCCCCGAGAGGTCGACCGCGACCCGGCCGGTGTGCGTCCGCGGGTCGACCACGCCCGCCCCGTTCAGCGGAATCGCCTTGCCGAGCTGCGGGATCCGGAACGAGCCCCCGATCGTGATCCGGAACTCGCCGCTGCTGGAGGTCGTGGCGACCGCCTGGGAGACCAGCCGAGCCGACACATGCTCGGACCCGCCGCAGGCCGCGACAGCGGCCGGCGTCCCAACCAGGACCAGCGCGGCCAGCAGGGACCGAAGGTGGCGCGGCTTGCGCACACACAGATTGTGTCAGCCGGTCCGGAGGCGAACGGCAGCTGAAGGGACGTTTTGCGTCGCTATGGCGACCACAAATGTCCCCTCAGCTCGTCTACGCGCTGGCGACGCGCGCCCCCTCGAGGGCCAGGAGCCGCGCCTTCATCTCCGGGCCCCCGCCGTAGTTGCCAATGACGCCGCCGCTGCGCAGCACCCTGTGGCAGGGGATGACGATGGGGATCGGGTTGCGAGCGAGCGCGGTGCCCGCGGCGCGATGCGCCCGCGGCTTGCCCGCCTCCGCCGCCACCTCGCCGTATGTCAGGAAGCTCCCGTAAGGGATGCGCGCCGTGTGCGCCAGGACCTCCCGCGCGAAGCCTCGGATCAACCGGCGGTCGGTGGCCAGCTCGAACGTGCGGCGACGGCCCTCGAAGTACTCGTCGAGCTGGCGCCGCGCTTCGTCGAGCCGTCCCGGCGCGTGCAGCACCCGCGGGGACACGGAAACCGCGATCTCCCTCAACAGCTCTTCCTCGCTCGAGGTGTGCAGGAAGCCGATCCGGACGAGCCCCTTGCTCGTGCCGGCCATCAGCACGTCGCCGAACGGCGTGCCCGCCCGTACGTAGGCGACGTCGACGAGCCCCGCGGCCTCCGCCGCAGCGGCGAAGCGCGACACCGACTCCCCCACCCCGCCGCCGTCGGGTCCGCTTCGCAGGATCCGCTCGATGCTCTCGTTCACGTCCAGACCTCCCTGAGTCGTTTCACGCCCTCGTGCACGCTGCGCCGCGCCGCCTCATCGCTGCAGTCGAGCATCCGCCCGATGTCGCGGTGCGACAGATCGCAGGCGAAGCGAAGGACGACGGCGGCGCGCTGCTTCTCGGGAAGCGCCGCGACCGCGGACCACAGCGCGTCGTCGGTCTCCCCCGCTCCCCCATCCCCCACGACCCGGTCGTCGGGCGCGGCGCCCAGGGGGACGGGCGCGCGGCTCGCCCGCCGATGGCTGTCGATCGCCTTGCTCCGGGCGACCGCGAAGAGCCACGCTCGCAGGTTCGACCCGGCCCGGACCCCCGGATACGCGCGGAGGGCGGCCAGAAACGTCTCCTGGAAGCAGTCGTCCGCCTCAACCGGGCCGACGATCGCCGACAGGAAGCGGTGGATCGTCTCCGCGTGGTCGTCGATCAGCGCCTGGAACGGGGGCAGCGTCACTGCCCCTACAACGCTACGGCTCCCGGAAACGTGAGGCCGGCCCGCTTACGGCCACCGCGGTGCGCCGCGCGCCCCGGCGAGGATGGGGCTGGCCCCGCCTACGCCGCGTCGCGCAGCGAGGCGAGGTCGCCGCTCTCCGCCAGCCGCTCGAGGGCGTCCTCCTCGATCTGGCGGACCCGCTCCGCGGAGATGCCGAGCTTGCGTCCGGTCTCCCGCAGGGGCGTGGGCTCACGGCCGCCGAGGCCGAAGCGCAGCTCGACCACGTCGCGCTCGCGCTCGGGCAGCCGGTTGACGGCCTCCTGGACCGCGCTCGTGCCCGCGCCCGTCACGACCTCGTCCTCGGGGTTTGGCGCGTTCGAAGCCAGCAGGTCGCCGAAAGCCGTCTCGCCGTCGTCCCCGACCGGCTGGTCGAGGCTCGTCAGCGGCCGTGCGGCCTTGCGGATCTCGATCACCTGGTCGACAGGCAGCTCGACGGCTTCGGCGAGCTCGTCCTCGGTCGGCTCGCGGCCGAGCTTCGTGGCGAGCTCACGCTCGGTCCGGTTGATCTTGCGCTCGCGCTGGGCGATGTGGACGGGCAGGCGGATGGTGCGCGAGCTGTTCTCGAGCCCGCGCTGGATCGCCTGACGGATCCACAGGGTGGCGTAGGTGGAGAACTTGAACCCCCGCCGCCAATCGAACTTCTCGGTTGCGCGAATGAGCCCGAGCATGCCCTCCTGCACCAGGTCGCCGAGCGTTAGGCCATGCCCCTGGTACTTCCGGGCGACGGACACGACGAGCCGCAGGTTCGAGTTGATCATGCGGTCCTTGGCCTCGACGTCGCCCTTCTCGATGCGCTGGGCGAGCTCGACCTCCTCGGCGGCGGTGAGCAGCGGGTACTTGCGCGCAGCGTTGAAGAAGAGCTGCAGCGAGTCGGTGGTGACGTCCTCGACCTCGTGATGGCGCGCCTCGTCCGCCCCGCGCCGGGCTGCGGCGCGCTCTTCGGGCGAGCGCGCAAACCGCCGCCGGCGGTTGTCCGCGGTCTTCGAGGTGTGCTTCCGCGTCGCGGCGGGCTTAGTCGAGGGCTTCTTCTCAGTGGCTGGCATCAGGTTCCCAGTAGTTATGTAACCGGAAGTTGTTAAAAAGTTTCGAAATTTCGCAGGAGATAGAACTTTACCAAGGTGGTACCCGGCATGCGTGATTCCAACACAGGCAAACGACGGAAGCTGCGTGGTTAGCGCTTCGGCTTCAGGCGACCTTGACCGCGTCGATCACCGAGCTGAGCAGCCCGGGGAAGCGCTCGTCGAGGTCAGCCTTGCGAAGCGACATCAGCCTATGTGTGCCGTTCGCCCGAGTGTGCGTGATTCCTGCCTCGCGCAGCACCTTGAAGTGGTGGGAGAGCGTGGACTTTGCGACCTTTGCCTCGACCGCGCTGCACGGACGCTCCTCCTCGTCGGCCAGCAGGCGGACTATCTCGAGCCGGACGGGGTCGCTCAGCGCGTGCAGCACGTCCGGCAGCCTCAGCTCCTCGGCTCTCGGGTGATGAAGCGTCCTCATCCGCGCCAAGAGTTCGACCGCAGGCGAAGCATCGAAGCGAGCATAGCGTCGCGTGTCCACTCCCCCCGCGGCGGCGACCGGACCCGCTCTCCGGCCGACCGCATCGGTCAGCTCATCCCACCATCCTGGATAGCCCCCTCCCAGAGGGGGTCAAGCAGGATCGTGCCGGACCCCATCGGGAGAAGCGCCCCGACCGCCGCCTTTGCCAGACTCATGCGCCGTGGCCAAGCAGCGCCAGCAGCGGATGCAGTACCGGGCGGGCACGCTCGCGGCCGTCCAGCAGCTCGAGTCCCGCAGCGACGAGCAGCTCCTCCGGGAGACGAGGCACCGCGTCGCCGCGCGGGCGATCCTCGGGGCTCGCGCCGCCGAGCGCTACGAGGCCAAGCAGGCCCGGACCTACTTCAACGAGGCCCTGGCGGGCGCCCACCCCCAGGAGCGCCCGGCCCTGCGTCAGATGATGAAGGCGTCGCTCGCGCTGGCCGAGCGCCGGCCGGACGAGCTCAAGGAGGCGGTCGAGAAGCTCGGCCAGGCCCCGCCATCGAGCCGGCAGCTGCTGCTTCTTCGGGTCATGGGTCTCATCTCCCCTCCCCCGGGTTCGAGCGCCCTGCTCCGCGCCCGGGGCGTCGTGCTCCTGCTCCTGCTCGTCCTCGCGCTCATCGCGGTCGGGTTCGGCCTGGTCGAGCTCGTGGCCCTGCCCTTCGGCGGTGTCTCCACCCCCGGCGCGATCCTGCTCGGGGTCGTCGTGGTCGCGGCGGTCCTCGGGGTCCTCACCCTGTTCGGTCGACGGCGCCAGCAGCGAGCTACGGAGGATCGCCGCCAGGCTGCGCGGGACGCCGCGAGCGGCCGGTAGCCCGGGCCGGCCTGCCGGCGGGCGACCTCGCAGGAGCCGGCCAGCGCCCGCCGACACCGCCGGCGAGGCGTCTAGTAGAGCGCGGCCGAGAGCCTGCGCCGGTGCTCGCGCGCGAGCTGGTGCTCGGGCCCGAGCTCGGTGAAGATCGCGATCATCACTCGTCGCAGCTCCTCTCGCCGTTCCTCGCCGGCGCTCGCCAGGGCGGCCTGCAGATCCTCGAGCGCCCCCGCGTGATCTCCGGCGTCCCACGAATCGAACGCCGCCCCCGGCTCGTCGTCGGCCAGGCTGAGGCGCGCCCGGGCGGCCAGCCCCGCGGTCATGAAGTCCGTCTCGAACGCCTCTACGAGCGACAGTGCCGCCTGGTCCTCGCCACGCGACAGCAGGATGCGTGCGAGCGCCGCGGCCACCCGGGGGTTGCCGGGATCGCTCTCCGTGGCGGCGCGCAGCGCGTCCTCGTCGCCGGCCTCGATCGCGGCGTCCGCGGCGAGCTGCCGGTCGGAGGGGACGATCCGGTCGAAGAACCGCTCGACCTCCGCCGGGGCCACCGCGCCCGTGAACTCGGCCGCGACGCGCCCCTCGCGGAAGGCCTTCACGGCTGGGATGCCCTGCACACCGAAGGCCTGCGCCAACTGCTGGTTGCGGTCCACGTCGACCTTCGCGAGGTCGACCCTCCCTTCGCGGGCGACCGCCGCGCGCTCGAGCGCGGGGCCAAGCGCCCGGCATGGCGCGCACCACCCGGCCCAGAAGTCGACGACCACCGGCACCTCGCGCGACCGCGAGATCACGCGCTCCTCGAACTCCCCCTGCTCGACCTCGAACACCATCCCGGCCGAGCATAGGCCCGGGTCGTACGGGCGACGGGATAGGTTGCGGCCGTGGCGCTCTCCCCGCTAGTCGCCTCCTACGAGCACCTGATCCTCGACCTCGACGGGACCGTATGGATCGGCGGCGAGCCCACCCCCGGCGCGCCCGAGGCGGTCGCGGCTCTGCGCGATGCCGGCAAGCGCGTGGCGTTCGTGACGAACAACTCGCGCCTCAGCGCCGAGGAGTACGTGCGCGAGCTGTGGGCGATCGGCGTTCAGGCGTCGGCGGCCGACGTGGTGACCGTCGGCGGAGCGATGCAGCATCTGCTGGCCGAGACCAGGCGGGGGCGCACGGCCTTCGTGATCGGCACGGAGGCGATGCACCGGCACGTCCGTGACGCCGGGCTGAAGCTGCTCAACGGCACCGACCTCGCCAGCCGCTCCGAGGTCGTCGTGCTCGCCGGGACGGACGAGCTGACCTACGAGGACCTTCGCGTGGCGTCGCTAGCCGCACGGCGCGGAGCCGACCTGCTCGCGACGAGCCGCGACCCCACGTTTCCGCGTCCGGACGGGCCCGCGCCGGGGACCGGCGCGATCCTGGCGGCCGTGGAGACGGCGTCGATGCGCGAGGGGGCGATCGTGGGCAAGCCCCAGCCGCGCCTGCTGCTCACCGCGCTCGACCGCCTCGGCGATGCGCCCACGCTCGTCGTCGGGGACCGCCTGGACGCCGACGTCGCGGCTGCGAATGCCGTCGGGCTGGACGCGGCGCTCGTCCTGACGGGGACGGATCCGCCAAGCGCCGAGGAGGTCCACGATCCGGAGGGACCGCGCACGGTGGCCGTCGCGCAGAACCTCGCGGAGCTGGTCCTGCAGGGGGGCTGACGCGGCGCCTCAGGCCCGCACGGACGCTCGCGCGCGCTTGCCGATCGCCGAGTGGTCGACGCCGAGGAGCCGAGCGGCCTCGGGTGTCACGTCGAGGCCCGCCTCCTGCGCCTCGATCAGGCAGTCTCGCGGATCGCGGCCCCGGTCGACGTGGAGGTACGCCGCGCAGACGGCGGCGACGAAGTCCGTGCGCAGGTCTCCGTGGATCGCGACCGCGCCCCTCCGCCGCAGCTCCCGCCGCAGCAGGGGCAGCAGCTCCTCGAGCGCGGACTCGCCCTCGGCGCAGGACGGAACGGGAACGTGGCGCCACTCGAGCTTCGCCCGCTCGTAGGCGTCGAGGTTGTGGCGGGACCGGGTCGTGCTGATCACGAGCCGTACGCCGTGCTTCTTGAGATACGCGATCTCCGCCCTGCGGCGGTCGGCCCTATGGGTCCGTCCGCCACCGCCGGGCCTCTCGAGCGCGCAGAGCTTCTTGTTGCGCGCCCACCAGATCCGTCTCGGTCGCCGCATCGTCTCCTCCGGTTCGGGTTCACGTCGAGAAGGCGCGCCCCGCGCCGGTTTCGCCCCCCCGCCGACGGCCCGATCCCGCGCCGGCGGCCACATACACTCGTCGCCGTGAGCGGTCGGCCGCTAGCGGTGCTCGTCAACCCGACCGCGGGAGCGGGTCGCGCCCTGCGCGCGCTGCCCCCGATCACGGCGGAGCTCGAGCGGCTTCGCGCCGAGTTCCGCGTGATCGAGACCTCGAGTGCGGAGCACGCGCGCAAGGAGGCGCGAGCTTCCGCCGAATCCGGCGAGGCGGTGGCCGCGCTCGGCGGGGACGGCCTGGTGGGCACGCTCGCCGGCGTGATGTGCGGGACCGACGTGCCGCTCGCTGTCCTTCCCGGCGGTCGCGGCAACGACCTCGCCAGAGTGCTCGGGATTCCGGTGGAACCGGCCGCCGCCGCGCGCGTGGCGGTCGAGGGCGAGGCGCGCGCGATCGACGTCGCCCACGTCGACGAGGCGACGTACGTCGGGATCGCGAGCTGCGGGTTCGACTCGGAGGCGAACCGCATCGCCAACGAGTCGAAGCTGATCCGCGGAAACCTGGTCTATCTGTACGCGGCGCTGCGCGCGCTGGCGGCGTGGAAGCACGCGAGCTTCGAGGTGACCGTCGACGGGGAGCGCCACGCCGCGCGGGGATACTCGGTCGCCGTGGCCAACTCGAAGGCGTACGGCGGCGGGATGTACCTCGCGCCGCACGCCGAGATCGACGACGGGCTGCTCGACGTCGTCATCTCGCGCGAGAGCTCGAAGCTCCACTTCCTGCGCGGGCTCCCGAAGGTCTTCGACGGCTCGCACGTGGACGACCCGAACCTCAGCTTCGTGCGCGGCCGCGATATCAGGATCGAAGCCGACCGCCCGTTCACCGTGTACGCGGACGGGGACCCGATCGCGGAGGTTCCGGTCGAGATACGCGTGGCGCGGCGGGTGCTGCGCGTCATGGTCCCCACGCCCTGATGGCGTCGCCGAGCACCGCACTGGCGCGCGCGCTGCGGGGCGCGATCCGCGCGACGGGCCGCGGCGGGACGACCGCGCCGGGGCGGTTCCTCCTGGGCATGGAGCCGGAGGCGATCCGAAGGCTGGGCCGGCGCCTCGCCGGCGGAGCGGTGCTCGTGTCCGCCACGAACGGCAAGACGACGACCGCGTCGATGATCGCCGCCGTGCTCGAGCGCTCGGGCACCGCGACCGTGCGAAACCGAGCGGGCTCGAACATGCACTGGGGCGTGGCCACCGCCCTCCTCGATGCCGGCCGGGCGCCGGACGAGGTCGGCATCTTCGAGGTCGACGAGGCGTGGCTCGGGCGAATCGCCGACGAGCTCGACCCGCGGATGCTGGTCCTCGGCAACCTCTTCCGGGACCAGCTCGACCGTTACGGGGAGCTCGAGGGGCTCGCCGACCGCTGGGGCGAGCTCACCGCGGAGCGGGCGGGGCGCTCGCAGCTCGTCCTCTGTGCGGACGATCCTCTCGTCGCCGACCTCGGGCGCGATCAGCCGGGCGTCACGTACTTCGGGGTCGAAGACCACACGCTCGCGCTGCCGGAGCTCCAGCACGCCGCGGACTCGAAGCACTGCCGCCGGTGCGGCCACCCGTACGAGTACAGCGCGATCTACATGGGCCACCTCGGCCACTACCGCTGCCCGGGCTGCGGCCGCGAGCGGCCCGCCCCCGAGGTCGCGGCCGAGCGGGTGGTCCTGCGCGGCATGTCGGGCTCGCGGGTTACGGTCCGCACGCCCGCCGGCCGGACCGAGATCGAGCTTCCCCTCCCGGGCCTCTACAACGTGTACAACGCGCTCGGGGCGAGCGCCGCGGCCCTCGGCTTGGGGGCGGCCCTGGACGACGCGAGGGCGGGCCTCGCCGCGATGGGGGCGGTGTTCGGCCGCGTGGAGCACATCGCGGTCGACGGCCGCGACGTCGCGATCCTGCTCGTCAAGAACCCGGCCGGAGCGAACGAGGTGCTGCGGACGCTGACGCTCGAGGAGGGCGCGCTCGACCTCTGGCTGGCGCTGAACGATCGGATCGCCGACGGCCGCGACGTCTCCTGGATCTGGGACGCGGACTTCGAGCTTCTCGCCGGCCGCGTTCACCGCGTCACCTGCTCCGGCACGCGCGCGGAGGAGATGGCGCTGAGGCTCAAGTACGCCGGCGTCGATGCGCCGATCGAGACCGACCGCGAGCTTGGCCGGTCGCTCGACACGGCCCTGGCCGGGGCTGCCGACGGCCGGCCCCTGTACGCGTTGCCGACCTACACCGCCCTGCTCGAGCTGCGCGACCTCCTGGCCGGTCGCGGGGTGGCGCCGAGGTGGTCCGAGTGAGCCGCAGCGCTGCAGCCCTGGCCGACCCGGTGGTCTGGCACGACGTGGAGTGCGGCGGCTACGCGGCCGACCTGCCGCTCTGGCGCGAGCTCGCGGGCGTCGCCGGCGGCCCGATCCTCGAGCTCGGCGCCGGCACCGGGCGCGTCGCGCTCGACCTCGCCGGGCGGGGCTTCGAGGTCATCGCTCTGGACTCGGATCCGCTCCTGCTCCAAACGCTCGCGGCGCGTGCACGAGAGCGCGGCGTACGGGTGCGGACGGCGGTCGCCGACGCCCGCACGTTCGAGTTGAGCGGCCCGAGGGCGGCGCTCGCGATCGCGCCGATGCAGGTCGTGCAGCTGATGGGCGGCGCGGACGGCCGGCGGCGCCTGCTGTCGCGAGCGCGGGCGCATCTTCGCCGTCGGGGGATCCTGGCCCTCGCAGTCGCGGACCCGCTCGAAGGCATGCCCGCGGATGAGGCCTCGCCGCCGGTCCCCGACGTCACTGAGCGCGACGGCTGGGTCTTCTCCAGCACGCCCTTCGCCCTCCGGGCCGGTGAAGGGGAAATCGCGATCGACCGCTTGCGCCAGACGGTCTCGCCGGAGGGCACGCTCGAGGAGTCGATGGCCAGCATCACGCTCGACAGCGTCTCGGCGGCCGAGCTCGAGGCGGCGGGCGCGGAGCTCGGGTTCCGGGCGCTGCCGCGCCACTCGGTCGAAGCGGTCGGCGACTACGTCGGGAGCACGGTCGTGCTGCTGGAGGCGACCTGATGGCCGCGACCCTGCGGGTCTGCTCCCTCTACCCCGAGCTGATGAACATCTACGCCGACCGCGGCAACATCGCGGTCCTGCGCGCACGCTGCGCCTGGCGCGGCATCGGCTTCGAGCTGGCCCGCGCCAGCGTCGGCGAAACCGTCGATGCCGGCGCGCACGACCTCTTCTACATGGGCGGCGGGCAGGATCGCGACCAGGCGGCGGTGGCGCGCGACATGGTCGCCACCAAGCGCGAGGCGCTTCACCGCGCGGCCGCCCGCGGGGCGGTCGTCCTCGCGGTCTGCGGCGGCTACCAGCTGCTCGGCGCCGGTTACGAGCTGGGCGGAGAGGAGCTTCCCGGCGTCGGACTGGTCGACCTGCGCACGGTGCGGGAGCCCGGCCCGCGCCTGATCGGCAACTGCGCGATCGAGGCCGACCTCGGGTCGGGGCCGCGCGTGATCGCCGGGTTCGAGAACCACGGCGGGCGCACATACCTCGGCGAGGGCGAGCGGCCACTCGGCCGGGTGCTCTCCGGGCACGGCAACAACGGGAAGGATGGATTCGAGGGAGTCCACCGCGGCAACGTGATCGGCACCTACCTCCACGGACCGCTGCTGCCGAAGAACGCCTGGCTCGCGGACCGCCTGATCGAGCTCGCGCTCGGCGTCGAGCTCCAACCGCTCGACGACGCGATGGAGGACGCCGCGCACGAGAGCGCGCTGAGCGCGGCGGGCCTGTAGGCGGGCGA
>JAFAQQ010000130.1 GCA_019246335.1 Actinomycetota bacterium
CCGGAGACGCGCGTGATCGGCACGTGCCTCGTGTGCCACGACGAGATCGAGACGCGCGACGACTCGCTCCCGCTGAGCGGCGGCGGGCGCGTGCACACCGACTGTGCCACGTACCGGATGCGCCACCGCGCGCGCGCGTCGCGCGGGACGCGACGCGACGGGCACGCCCGTTACACGGGCGACTGAGCGTGCCGTTTCCCAAGGCGGACGGCGTCGACGGACGAGCGGACATCCATTTCCACCTGCTGCCCGGAGTCGACGACGGGCCCCGCACGCTCGACGAGAGCCTCGACCTGGCTGTCCACGCCGCGCTCGATCGTACGCGGACGATCGTGGCCACGCCGCATGTGCGAAGCGACTACGTGACGGATGTGTCGCAGCTGACCGAGCGGGTGCGGGAGGTTCGGGCACGGCTCGCCCGTGCCGGGTTGCGGATCACCGTGTTGGTCGGCGCAGAGCTCGGCCACGACATGGTGGGCCGGCTGTCGCAGGCCGAGCTCGACATCGTCGCGCAGGGTCCCGCCGGCGCCCGGTGGCTGCTGGTGGAGACGCCGTTCGACGGTCTCGCGGACGATTTCACGGCCGCAACGGCGGAACTGCGCGGGCGGGGGTTCTCGTGCGTCCTGGCTCACCCGGAGCGCGCGGTCCGACTGCTCGATGACGGCGGCGTGGCCGTGCGCCGCGAGCTCAGCGAGGGTGGACTGCTGCAAGTCAACGGATCGTCGCTTGCCGGCTGGCACGGCGAGGCGGCGCGGCAGGTCGGCTTCGCGCTCGTCGAGCGTTTCCCGGCAGTGGTGGCATCGGATGCTCACGGGGCGACCCGCCCGCCAGCGCTGTCAATCGCGCGGGAGCTGACCCGCATGCGCGGTCTGGGCTCCCTCACCGGTGACCTCGTGGAGGTCGGGCCGCGAGCGCTGCTCTGCCGCGGACTGCCGCTGCCGGTCTCGGCGGCGGCATAGCGGCCACGGCGAGATACCACGCCAGCGCGCGCCTCCGACACGGCGTGAGGCGTTTTCACACGTCGGCAACAACCTGGGACAACCCGAAGCGTACGGTCGGCGGGCGTGCCGCACCGTCACCGATTCCACCATGATCTCCAGAAGCTCGAGGTTTGCGTGCTCGACACCTTCGATCTGGCTGTGGGAATCCTCGAGCGGACGGCCGAAGCGCTCGAGCAGCAGGACGCGGAGCTGGCGGACCTCGTCCCACTCGACGACGACCGAATCGACATCCGCTATGCGGAGGTGCGCGAGTCGGTGCTCTCACTCATCGCGTGCCAGTCACCGCTCGCAGGCGACCTCCGGCTGGTCGCCGCACTCCTCGATGTGGCTGGGCACCTCGAGCGGGTGGGAGATCAGTGCGTGAACATCTGCAAGCTGATTCGGCTAGCCGGCGAACAACCACCCGGAAGCCGGGAAGTGATCGAGATCCTCGGCGAGATGGCGCGCCTCGCGCGCTCGCAGGTCGAGCAGGCGAAGATCGCCTTCGGGGGGCGGGATCCCGACCTCGCGGAGGACCTCGTTCGCCAGGATGCCAGGCTCAATCGCCTCAACCGCGAGTGCTTCCGACTGGCTACGGAGCTCGGAGACGACGCGGTCGGCCGCGAGTGGACAATTCACATGATGCTCGTGGCGCGAGCCCTGGAACGTGTGGGCGACAACGCCGTCGACATCGGAGAGCAGACCGCCTTCATCACGACCGGCCTGTTCCGGGAGTTCACGGACGCCTCGCGCCCGAAGCGGGGCAAGCCTTGGCGGGCTGATCTCGAGGAGCAATTCGCCAACCGGCGAACGGGGGCCACCGGCGTGCGAAAGCGGGCGCGGCAGGCTACCTAGGATCGCCCATTCGCGAGCGAGATCCCCTCGAGGATGTGAGCGACGGTCTCGCAGCTGTCGATCGCCTGCTCCAGGACCTCGAAGATGTCCTTCCACCGGATCACGACCATCGGGTCGATGCCCTTGGCGAACAGGGACGCGATCGCCTCGCGCGAGAGCCGATCCCCCTCACTTTCGAGCTCGCGCACGCGGACGAGATGCGGCGCGATCTCGCTGTGGTCGCGGAGCGCTGTTACGGCATCTAGCACCGAGGCCCCGCTCTCGGCAAGCACGGCGGTGAGCTGCTGGGCTTGCGCCATCGGCGCCTCCACCCCGTAGAGGCCGAGCGAGTCGGCGGCCTGCTCCGAATAGTCGACGATGTCGTCGATCGCGTGCGTCAGCGCGTGGATGTCGGTGGGCGCGAACGGCGGCGCCATCCCGTTTTCGTGCAGGCGGTGGAGGATGTCATGGGCGATCCGGTCGCCGTTCTGCTCCTGCTTGAGGATCTCTCGCGCGAGGTGGCGCCGGTCCGGGTAGTCCGCCAGCAGCTCGTCGAGCGTTTCAGTGGCTCGACACGCGTTGCCGGCAGCTTCCTGAATTAGGTCCAACAGGCGCGCGTCCTGCGCTGGCCGCCGCAGCCTCAAGCGCGGCTCGCGATCCCTGCGCCGGTGCCGTTCGGCGTGGCTTCCTCGGCGTCCGTCGAGGAAGCTGCGGGCTCCTCGGCCGCCACCTCCCCCGGCCGTTCGACTGAACGGTCGGTCTCGGGCTGGAACCGGTAGCCGATGCCGAAGTGGGTGTGGATGTACCGCCAGCCCGGCGAAGTTGCCTCGAGCTTCTGCCGGAGCTTCCGGACGAAGACGTCGACGGAACGATCGCCATGGGCCATCGCATAGCCCCATACCCGCTGGTAGATCTCCTCGCGCTGGAGCACCTGCGCGGGCGACTCGGCGAGCAGACGGAGCAACTCGAACTCGCGGCGCGTGAGATCGAGGTTGTGACCGCCGACGAACGCCTGGAACTGGTCCACCCGGATCTCTAGCTCGCCGACCACGAGCGGCCCGCGGTCGACACGAGCCTCGGCACGCTTACGCCGGCGAACGACAGCTTCCACGCGAGCGATGACCTCCTCCGGATGGCACGGCTTGCTCACCCAGTCGTCGGCCCCTAGCCTCAGCCCGCGGACGCGCTGGGCAACCGTCGACTGCACGCTGCACACGATCAGGCCGAGCCCGGGGATGCCCTCGCCGATCGCCTCGATGTACTCCCACGCGCGCTGGCCGAGCATTGACACGTCGACGACGACGGCGTTCAGCCGCATCGCGACGAGCTCGTGCGGCGGAACCGGCGCATCGAGCGCACGGAGCTGCCAGCTCATCGCCTCGACGCGCTTCGCAAGCACCCGCACGAACCCCGTGTCGGAGTCGATTACCGCTAGACGGATGGGGGCAGATGACTTGGTCACTGTCGAGCTCGACGGCCAGAGGTCCGGACCGGAGCGGTCGGGCCAACTGCAGTCAAGTCTACGGCGAGGTGGAATCAGGTCGGGCGGTTTCACAGCTTCTTCACAGGAGGATCACGCGCAAGTAACGAGGTCTTTTCGGGGGCGTCGCAAGCTTGGCCGCCGTATGGACCACGGGAAGCCACGCGAGGCGGATCATCCCGAGGGATCGGACGTGATCGACCTCGGACGGCTCGAGATCCGGCCGGACGAGTACGCCGTCACCGTTGACGGCGAGCGCCTGGCGCTGACCGTCCGTGAGCTCCAACTGCTGGTCGCGCTCGCGCGGCGCCGCGACCGCATTGTCACACGCGAGGAGCTATACGCGGCCGTCTGGCGCAAGCCGTATCGACCGGACGAGCGGTCGGTCGACGTATATGTCCGGAAACTCCGGCGGAAGCTCGCGTTCGCGTTGCCGGGCTGGGAGTTCATCCACACTCATTTTGGCTTCGGTTACCGCCTTTCCCCCTCGCATTCACAGGTTTTTCACACTCCCGCCACACGTGGATAACAGGCGCGGGGGGGGCTCGTGCGAGCCTCGCCCGCGCATGGGCAATCTCACGAAAGGGGACCTCTTGAGGTCACGTATCCCGCTCGCGCTGGCGGCCGTCGCCGTGCTGGCGCTCGCTGTGTCCGCATGCGGAAGCAGCAGCAAGAAGAGCAGCACCGGCTCCAGCAGCAGCACCAGCGCGCCCACGAGCGCGGGTGGCACGATCAACGGCGCCGGCTCGACGTTCGCGGCGCCGATCTACCAGCAGTGGGGCAACGCCCTCAGGTCACAGGGCGTGACCGTCAACTACCAGCCCGTGGGGTCCGGCGCGGGTGTCGCGCAGTTCGCGGCGCGAACGGTCGACTTCGGAGCGAGCGACCCCGCCCTCGCGCCGGCTGACCTGAAGACGATCAAGAAGGGCCAGCCGGTGCAGATCCCGACGGCGTTCGGCGCCATCACCGTCGCGTACAACCTGTCGGGCGTCAAGGCCGGCCTGAAGCTCGACGGCAAGGCCATCGCCGACATCTTCCTGGGCAAGGTCAAGTCCTGGAGCTCGCCCGAGATAGCGAGCCTGAACCCGGGCATCAAGCTGCCGTCGCAGTCGATCACCGTCATCCATCGCTCGGATGAGTCCGGGACGACCAAGGGCTTCACCTCGTTCCTCGCGGCCCACAGCCCGCAGTGGAAGTCGCAGGTGGGTTCCGACAAGACGGTGAAGTGGCCGACCGGCACGGGCGCGAAGGGCAACGACGGCGTCGCCGGCGCGATCAAGCAGCAGGCGGGCGCGGTCGGCTACGTGGAGCAGGCGTACGCCCTGCAGAACAAGTTCACGACGGCGTCGGTCAAGAACAGGGCGGGCAGGTACGTGGCCCCCGCGCTCGGGTCGACGACCGCCGCGGGCAACGGGATCAAGGTCCCGGCCGACCTCGGCATCTCGATCATCGACTCACCGAATCCGGCCGCCTACCCGATCGCCTCGCAGACGTTCGTCATCGTCTACAAGGACTCGTGCAAGGCGGGCGTCGCGCCTGCCACGGCCAGGGCGCTCAGCAGGTTTGTGAGCTTCGCGCTCGGCGCGGGCCAGAACGTCCTCGGCCAGCTCGAGTACGCGAAGCTCCCCGCCCCGATCCTCGCCAAGGCAAAGGCTGCCGCCGGCACCCTCACGTGCAACGGCCAGCCGCTCGGAGCCGGCTAGCGGGAGGAGGGCGTGGAAGCAGGCACGTCAGTCGCAACCGGCAGCCGCCCGACGATTGGGCGGCTGCCGGCCGTTCGGCGCCAGGACGTCGTCTTCGAGAACGGCCTGCGGCTTGTCGCGGGGCTGATCCTGGCGCTCATCGCGTTCTTCTTCGTGCGCCTCTACGTGGAGGCGAGCCCGGCGTTCCAGCGGTTCGGGCTCTTCGGGTTCGTCACCACGAACGACTGGGACGTCTCGCGCGAGCTCTTCGGCGCCCTGCCGCTGCTCGTTGGGACGCTCATCACGTCGGCGATCGCGCTGCTGATCGGCGTACCCGTCGCGGTGGCGGCCGCGCTGTTCGCCAGCGAGTTGTGCCCGCGACGGTTTCGTGGGCCGCTGACGATCGTCCTCGAGCTGCTCGCAGCGGTGCCGTCGGTGGTCTACGGGCTGTGGGGCGTGTTCGTGCTGATCCCGAACCTCCAGGGGTTCGAGCGGTGGTTTGCGAGCGCGTTCAGCTTCATCCCGTTCGTCGGCGGCGGTGCCGTGCGGGGGCCGAACTACTTCATCGCGGGGCTGATCCTGGCGATCATGATCCTGCCGATCGTCTCCGCGATCAGCCGCGAGGTGATCGCGACCGTCCCGCAGGACCACAAGGAGGCGGCGCTTGCCCTCGGGGCGACCCGCTGGGAGATGATCCGGACCGCCGTCCTCCCCTACTCGCGGGCCGGGATCTCGGGAGCGGCGATGCTGGGCCTTGGCCGCGCGATCGGCGAGACCATCGCCGTGACCCTCGTCATCGGCAACGCGCCGACGATCGGGAAGCACCTCTTCGACCAGGGCTACACGCTCGCAGCGGTGATCGCGAACGAGTTCGGCGAGGCGGCCAACGACCCGATCCACCGCGCCGCGCTCATCGCCGCCGGCCTCGTGCTCTTCGTCCTGACGCTGATCGTCAACGCGGGCGCGCGGTACATGGTCCGTCGCGCCGCCCGCGGGGTCCGAGCGCCTTCGGGCGGTCGGGCAGCCGCGCCCGGCGCGGCGGCGGCATGAGCGAGCTCATCCACCTCAGCGCCGTGCGGAGGCGCAGGGACATGCTCATGCGCGGACTGCTCGCGGCCGCCACCGCGCTCGCGGTCCTCCCCCTTGCGCTGATCCTGTACCTCCTTCTGAAGAAGGGGCTCGGTGCTTGGGGCGCGAGCTTCTTCACGACCGACCCGAACGGGAACTTCCTCGGCGATCCCGGGGGGATCAAGAGCGCGATTCTCGGAACCCTCGAGATCGTCGGCCTGGCCACCGTGATCGCCGTGCCGCTCGGGATCGCGGTGGCTCTGTATCTGGTCGAGATCGGGCGCCAGGGTCGCTTCGCCGGCGCCGTTCGCTACTTCGTCGACGTCATGACCGGCGTGCCCTCGGTGGTGTTCGGGCTCTTCGTCTACATCACCCTCGTCTTGACCGGGGTCGGTGGCGGCTTCGCCGGCTGGAAGGGCTCGGTCGCGCTCGGCCTCTTGATGCTGCCGATCGTCACCCGGTCCGCCGAGGTCGTCCTCCTGCTCGTGCCGGACTCGCTGCGCGAGGCGGCGATCGCGCTCGGGGCCCCGAGGTGGCGTGTCGCGCTGCGCGTCGTGCTTCCGACCGCCCTGCCCGGTCTGGTCACGGGATCGCTGCTGGCGATCGCGCGTGGCGCCGGGGAGACGGCGCCGCTGCTCTTCACGGCGGCGATCGTGCAGGGAACCAGCTTCAACCTCGGCCAGCGGATGAACTCGCTGCCCGCGCAGATCTTCAACGACGTTGGCCAGGCTCAGGACCGGCTCGTGGCCCGCGCCTGGGGGGCGGCGCTCACGCTCGTCCTGATGATCCTCGTACTGACCTTGACCGCAAGGCTCGCGGCGCGGAGGAGCCGCCTAGCATGACCGAATCGACTACCCAAGACAGGCAACCTGCTCCCACTACGACCACCGGCGGCGAGTCCGCGCGACCGGTGGCCGCCTCGATCGCCCGTAAGCCGAGGCGGATGACGGAGGTCGCGACAAAGGCGAAGCGCGTCACCCTCGGCGGCCTGAACGCCTACTACGGCGACAGCCACGCCGTGAAAGGCGTCGACCTCGAGTTCGCGCCGAACCAGGTCACAGCGATCATCGGCCCGTCGGGATGCGGGAAGTCGACGCTCGTCCGCTGCGTCAACCGGATGCACGAGGAGCTCCCCGGCGCGCGCGCCACCGGATCCGTCCGCCTGGACGAGCTGGACGTCTACGGTCCGTCGATCGACGTCGTGTCCGTCCGCCGGACGATCGGGATGGTCTTCCAGCGACCGAACCCCTTCCCCACGATGTCGATCTTCGACAACGTGGCCGCCGGCCTGCGGCTCACCGGGACCCGCGGCGTGAAGCTCCGGGAGCGCGTGGAGCGCTCGCTCATCGGCGCCGGTCTCTGGGAGGAGGTCAAGGATCGGCTCGACGCTCCCGGCATCAGCCTCTCCGGCGGCCAGCAGCAGCGCCTCTGCATCGCGCGCACGCTCGCAGTGGAGCCCGAGGTGATACTGATGG
This sequence comes from Actinomycetota bacterium, assembly GCA_019246335.1. Lineage (GTDB taxonomy): Bacteria > Actinomycetota > Thermoleophilia > Solirubrobacterales > Thermoleophilaceae > AC-37. The sequence goes on from JAFAQQ010000130.1 coordinate 7,520, forward strand.
ACGAGCCCGCGTCCGCCCTCGACCCGATCGCGACGCTGCGCATCGAGGAGTTGGTCGAGGAGCTCAAGCAGCGCTACACGATCGTCATCGTCACCCACAACATGCAGCAGGCGGCGCGCGTCGCGGACAAGACCGCGTTCATGCTCTCGGGCGAGCTCGTGGAGATCGATTCGACCGAGCGGATCTTCACCACACCGAGCGACAGCCGGACGGAGGAGTACGTGACCGGCAAGTTCGGCTAGCGGGTAAGCGACCGAGCGGCTCTAAATCACACGCCGATGCCCGAGACACGCACGCATTTCCGGGACGAGCTCCAGCGCCTGGAGGCGCAGGCGCTCGGCGCGTTCGACATGGTCACCGAGGCGCTCGAGCGGGTGGCCGAGGCCATCCGCCACACGGACATCGAGCTGGCGCAGCTCGTGATCGAGGACGACGACCGGGTCGACGGCCGGTACCTCGAGGTGCATCAGGGGGTGCTCTCACTGCTCGCCCGGCAGGCGCCCGTCGCGAGCGACCTGCGGTTGATCGCGGCGCTGCTCGAGATCATCAAGCACGTCGAGCGGATGGGCGACCAGTGCGTGAACATCTGCAAGCTCCTGCCCCTGACGGGCAACAACCCGCCCACGCACCCGGTCATGCTCGACAGGATCGTCGAGATGGCCGAGCAGGCTCGGTCCGAGGTGGCCCAGGCCAAGGAGGCCTTCGCCCGGCGCGACGTGGGACTCGCCGAGGACCTCGTCCGGCAGGACGAGACGATCAACCGGCTCAACCGCGAGTGCTTCCGGCTCGCCATCGAGATCGGTGACGACGCGGACATACGCGAGTGGGCGATGCACATGATGCTGATCGCCCGCTGGCTCGAGCGAATCGGCGACAACGCCGTTGACGTCGGCGAGCAGACCGCTTTCGTCGTGACGGGGCTGTTTCGCGAGTTCACGGACGCGTCGCACCCCGAGCCGGTCTCTCCCGGAACCTGACGGATTGCGCCAGGTTCCGGCCGCGCGGCTGGCATAATGCGCGCGTGCCGCATGCCGGGCACATGGACGTGAACGGTCGCGCATGGGCAGGCAGCTGACGTTCGAGCTTGCCGGGGGGCCCTACGCGGTCACCGCGGCGCGCCTTGCGCTCTCGGAGCTCGAGGAGATGGTGGACGAGGCCCAGGCGTTCGACGTGCGCCTGCTGGTGAGCGAGCTCGTGACCAACAGCGTCAAGCACGCGGACGCCGGCCCGGACGAGTCAATCGCCCTCAACCTCACGATCGACGACGAGACCATCCGGTGCGAGGTCCGCGACGGCGGCCCCGGGTTCGAACCCCCGGAGATCCAGGAGCAGGAGGCCGGAGACCGCGGCTGGGGGCTGTTCTTCGTCGAGCAGATCGCGGACCGGTGGGGAGTGCGCCGCGATCCGGCGATCGTCTGGTTCGAGATCCGGCGCGCGCGCGAGGACGCGGTCGAGCAGCAGACTGCGGCGTAGCGCCGGCGGCGGCGAGGGCCGTGCGGCCCGCCGCCTGAATCGAGCGGGCAGAGGCGCGCGCGATGATTCCTGAAACGCTCGCCATGCTCGCTGGACTGATCGCTCATCGGCTCGATCGCCTTGCTCGCCACGAGCGCTGAGGCGCGCGCACCCGACGCTGGACGTCCGGGCAGATGGCCCTGCTGATCGCATTCTCGTTCGTCGCGGGCGCCGCCACGGCCCTCTCGCCCTGCGTGCTCCCCGTCCTTCCCCTCGCGCTGTCGGCCGGGGCTACGGGCGGACACCGCAGGCCGCTCGGCGTGGTCACGGGTCTCGCCGTGTCTTTCACGTTCGCGACCGTGGGGCTGGTCTACGTCATCAACGCGCTGGGCCTGCCGGACAGCCTCCTGCGAACCCTGGCGATCGTCGTGCTCGCCCTGTTCGGGATTGCGCTGCTCGTGCCCTCGGTCGCGGCGCGGGTCGAAGCCTGGCTCAGCGGAATCGCGGCCCGGCGAGCGGGCCCGGGTCGCGGCGATCGCCGTAGCGGCGAGGGCTTTCTCGCCGGGGTCGTCGTGGGGCTGAGCCTGGGGTTCGTGTACGCGCCGTGCGCGGGCCCGATCCTCGCGGGCGTCATCACGGTGTCCGCCTCCCAGTCGTTCACCGCCGGACGACTCGCGACCGCGCTGGCGTACGGCATCGGCTCGGCCGTCGCGCTGTACGTGCTGATCGTCGCCGGCCGGCGCGTGACCCGGCGGCTGTCAGCCCGAGCGATCGGCTTCCAGCAGGCCATGGGCGCGGTCATGGTCATCGTCGCCGGGCTCATGCTCTTCAACCTCGACACGCGCTTCGAGACCGCGGTCGCAAGCGATCTGCCGAGCTTCCTGGTCGACCCGGCGCACCGGCTCGAGAGCGGCCACGACGTGAGCAGCGCGCTGGCGCGCGTCCGCGGCCGCGGACGCGTCGCGACCGCGGCCGGAGCTGCAGAGGCCGCACGGGGGTCGAGCCTGCCCGTGCTTGGCGATGCCCCGGCGATCGTGGGCACGCAGCGCTGGTTCAACACGCCCGGCGGGCGCGGGCTGACGCTGGCTGGCCTCCGCGCCCGGCACCGGGTCGTGCTGATCGACTTCTGGACGTACTCCTGCATCAACTGCCTGCGCACCCTGCCCTATGTGAAGGCCTGGGACCGCCGCTACGTCGGCGACGGCCTCACCGTCATCGGAGTGCACACGCCCGAGTTCCCCTTCGAGCGAAGCGCGTCCAACGTCGCTTCGGCGATCGCCCAGAACGGGATCCGGTATCCCGTCGTGCAGGACAACAACGACGCGACGTGGAACGCGTTCGGCAACCAGTACTGGCCGGCCAAGTACCTCATCGACGACCTCGGTCGCGTGCGGTACGTGCACTTCGGCGAGGGCGATTACGGGCTGACCGAGGCGGCGATCCGCTCGCTGCTGCGCGAGGCGGGCGCGCGGCGGCTCGGCGCGACAACCAGCGTGCGCGCGGAGCAGGCATCCGCAGGGGCGACGACGCCGGAGAGCTACCTCGGGGCCGAGCGCGCAGAGCGGTTTGCGAACGGCACTATCGAGCCGGGCGACCACGACTACGGCGGAGGGACGCCCAGCCTCGCGGCCGACGAGCTCGCCTACCGGGGACGCTGGAGCGTCGGCGCGACCAGTGCCCAGGCTGGCGACTCGGCCCAGCTGTACCTGCGCTTCGACGCCCGGCGGGTCTTTCTGGTCCTCGGCTCGCCCGGCCGGCGGCGGACGCTGCGGGTCCTGCTCGACGGGCACCCGCTTCCGGATTCGAAAGCCGGCTCCGACGTCCACCTCGGGGCGGCGGGAATCGAGCAGCAGCGGCTGTACCGGCTCGTCGATCTCCGCCACGTCGGCGACCACCTGCTCACGCTGCTCTTCGACCCCGGGATCCGCGGCTACGCCTTCACGTTCGGGTAGCGTCCTGACTCCACAGCGAAGGAGGCGCGTCACATGACCGACCACGCGAGCGAGACGTTCGAGGGCGATGGCTACGCGGTGAGCCATCTCGACGCGCTCGGCGAGGGCTACGGCTTCCGCAAGATCCGGCGCCCGCTCGGTGTTACGGCGTTCGGGATGAACGCGATCGTGATCCCTCCCGGTTACGTGACCGGCCGCCACTTTCACGAGCACCAGGAGGAGACCTACTTCGTCCACTCCGGGCGCATCGAGATGGAGTTCGGCGATGGCTCGCGCCACTCGCTCGGGCCGGGCGGGCTCGCGCGTGTGGACGCCTCCACGGTCCGCAGCATTCGCAACGCCTCGGACGACGAGGACGCGGTCTACGTGATCGTCGGCGGCAAGGACGGGTACGTCGGCCGCGACGGTCGGATGCCGGAGGGGGAGACGAGCCGCTTCGGGCCGGACGGGCCGCCCGGCGCCTAGCGGGCCGGCTCCGAATCGGCGCGCTCTTGGCGGACGGGTGCCCGCCTACCAGTCGCCGTCTGTCGTCTCCGGGTCTCCGCCCAACATCCTGTCCAGGCCTCCGTTCCTACAACGCGGGAACGGCGCCAAGGTTCCGCAAGATGATTGATTCCGAATCCGTGTGCCCCTGGGGCGGCGAAAATCGAGCTGGCGAAGGACGCAGGGCGAAGTTCATGCATGAATGCATGGACGAGCCCGAGGACGCACGCCCAGCGACGATTTGCAGCCGCATCCAGGGGTGCAGGG
>JAFAQQ010000206.1 GCA_019246335.1 Actinomycetota bacterium
CCTCACGCGCCCAGGACCCGGTCCGCGAGCTCTCGCGGGGGATGGTCCAGCGGGTGGCCGCGGCCCGCGCGCTCCTGCACGACCCGCCGCTGCTGCTCCTGGACGAGCCGCGCAACGGGCTCGACCCCGCGGCCGCCGAGCAGCTCGAGCCGCTGATCGGGCGCGAGTCGGGGCGGACGCGGGTGGTGGTGACGCACGACGTCGACCGCGGCCTGGCCGAGGCCGACACGGTGCTCGGGCTGCGCGATGGCCGGGCCGTCGTCGCCGGACCGCCGGCCGCCGTCGACCAGGCGGCCGTCCGGAAGCTCTACTCGTGATCCCGGCGGCCTGGGCGATGCTCCGCAAGGACCTGCGGATCGAGCTCCGCACCCGCGAATCGGCGCCGGCGATGATCCTGTTCTCGCTGACGGTCTTCGTGCTATTCCACTTCGGGGTGCGGCGCGACGAGATCGACGGCGCGCTGGCGTCCGGGGTGCTCTGGGTCACGGTGCTGCTCGCGGCGGTCCTGGGCGTGAACCGCCTCTTCGCCTCCGAGCGTGAGGGTCGGGCGCTGGACGGGATCCTGCTGGCGCCGGTCGATCGCACCGCCGTCTACCTGGCGAAGGCGGCCGCGCTGTTCCTCTACCTGGTCGTGCTCGAGGTCGTGGCGGTGCCGGCGTTCGCGATCCTCCTGCTCGGGCCCGGCCTCGGCGGTGCGCTGCCCGAGCTGCCGCTGATCCTGCTGGTGGCCGACGTGGGCCTCGCCGCCGTGGGGGCGCTGGTCGCGGCCCTCGCCGCCGAAGCGCGCGCGAGAGACGTCGTCGTCCCGCTGCTCGTCCTGCCGCTGTACGTGCCGCTCCTGATCGCCGCGGCGAGGGCCACGGAGCCGCTTCTGACGCCGCACCCAGGCCCGCACGGACTGGCCAAATGGCTGGGCTTTACCGGGGTCTACGATACGGTCTTCCTGCTAGTGGCAGTCGCCGTTTTCGACTACCTACTCGAGGATTAGCTTGGCCGCGAAGCCGCTTTTCGGCCGGGGCCTCAGGCTGCTCTCGGTCATCACCGCGATCACTCTGCTGACCGGGTTCGCGCTCGTCTTCTTCTACGCCCCGCTTGACGCCGACCAGGGGGTCATCCAGAAGATCTTCTACGTGCACGTGCCGCTCGCGATCGTGTCCCTGTGCGGCTTCGTGGCGGGCGGGCTGATGGCGATCCAGCAGCTCCGAACGCGCGACCGCGCCTGGGACATGCGCTCCTACGTTGCGATCCACCTGTCGATCGTCTTCGGGGTCGCCGTCCTGATCACCGGATCGCTGTGGGCGAAGCGATCGTGGGGGCACTGGTGGGTCTGGGACGAGCCGGTGCTCGTCTCGTACCTCATCGTCTTCCTCCTCTACTGCTGCTACCAGCCGCTGCGGTTCTCGATCTCGGATCCGGACCGCCAGTCGCGCTACGCGTCGGTGTTCGCGATCGCGGCGGGCGCGTTCGTCCCGATCAACTTCGTGGCGGTGCGCCTCGCCGTGCAGCACGTGCATCCACGCGTGCTCTCGGAGACGGGCGGCCACCTGCCCGGGAAGATGATGCTGGCGTTCTACGTGACGCTGCTCGGTGTCGCACTCCTGTTCGCGACGCTCTGGAAGCTCGAGCTCACGTCCAAGAACGCATCGGAGCAGCTACGGCGGCTGCGCCGCAGCTTCGAGGAGACGCCGCCCGGCGAGCTCCCGGCCGAGGCGCCCGAGCCGGTCGGGGTCGGATGAGCTCGATCCTGACCGTGGCCTCGGTGTCCGGCAAGTATGTGGCGGGCGCGTACCTCGTCTTCCTGGCGCTGGTGCTGGTCTACGTGGCGATCATGGCCGTGAAGATCGCTCGCGTCGAGCGCGAGCTGCACACGCTCGCCGAGCTTGCCGAGAAGAGGCGGCGGTGAGCGGGAACCTGCTCTCGCTTGGCGTCTCGCACAAGACCGCGCCGGTGGCGCTGCGCGAGCGGCTCGCTTTGCCCGAGGGCCGGGCGGCGGGCTTTCTGTCCGAGCTCGTGACGCAGGCGGCGGTGCGGGAGGCCGTGGCGATCTCGACCTGCAACCGCACCGAGCTCTACCTGGTCACCGGCGACCCGGTCGAGGCGGAGAGCGCCGCGCTGGGCGCGCTGGCGCGTCAGGCCGATATGCCGCCCACCGAGCTCCTCGGCCGCCTGTACGCGATTCGCGACGACGAGGCGGTCCGCCATCTGTTCTCCGTCGCCGCCGGGCTCGATTCGATGATCGTGGGCGAGGCCGAGGTGCAGGGGCAGGTCAAGCGCGCGTACGAGCTTGCGCTTGTCGAGGGCGTGACCGGACCGATCTCGAACAGGCTTTTCCGCGACGCGCTCGCCGCGGGCAAGCGGGTTCGGACCGAGACGGCGATCGGCCGCTCGCGGGCATCGGTCTCGACCGTCGCGGTGGACCTGGCGCGCGCCGCTCTGGGCGAGCTCGAGTCGAGACGAGTGCTGATCGTGGGAGCCGGGGAGAACGGGGAGCTGACCGCGCAGGCGCTCCACCAGCGCGGCGCACGGACGGTCTTCGTCGCCAACCGCCGGTACGACCGGGCGATCGGGCTCGCTCAGCGCTTCGGAGGCGTCGCCGTGCGGTTCGACGACCTTCCCGCGCAGCTCGCAGAGGCCGACATCGTAGTCACCTGCACCTCGTCGCCGCACCAGATCCTCGGCCGCGACGAGCTCGCCGTGGTCCTGCAGCAGCGCGAGGCGCGGCCGCTGCTCGCGATCGACATCGCGGTGCCGCGCGACATCGACCCGACGGTGCGCGACCTCGCCGGGATCACGCTGTACGACATGGACGATTTGCAGCGCGAGGTGGCGCGCAGCCTCTCGGTCCAGGAGGCCGAAGCCACCCGCGCGCGCTCGATCGTGGACGCCGAGGCGGAGCGATTCGCGCGGTGGCTCGGCACGCTCGACGTCGTCCCCACGATCGCGGCGCTGCGGGAGCGCGGAGAGCGGATCGTGCAGCAGGTCCTGCGGGAGAACGAGACCCGGTGGGAGGCCCTCTCCGACCAGGACCGCGCGCGTGTGGAGATGCTCGCTCGGGCGGTGGTGAGCCGGTTGCTCCACGAGCCCACGGTGCGGCTGAAGGGCGCGGGCGGCGAGCCCGATTCCTACGTGCACCTGCAGGCGGTGCGCGAGCTCTTCGGGCTCGAGCCGGGTGGGCCGGGGTGGCTCGTCGAGCAGGAGGAGGACACCAGGCCCGGCGACGCGGCGGGCGGGCCTTCGGGCGTCACCTCGCTCGAGGAGCGCCGCCGCCGGCCGGCGTAGGTCCGCGCGCGGGGGTGTCGCCAATCCGGATCGGGACGCGCGGCAGCGCGCTCGCGCTGGCGCAGGCCGGGCTCGTCGGGGACGCGCTGAGGGCGGCGGACGGGGGAGACGAGGTGGAGCTCGTCGCGATCACGACCACGGGGGACCGTGGCGCCGGGGGCGACAAGAGCCGCTTCGTGAAGGAGATCGACGCCGCGGTCCTGCGCGGCGAGGTCGACTTGGCGGTGCACTCGGCCAAGGACGTGCCCGGCGAGCTGCCTGACGGGCTGGCGATCCTCGGCGTGCCCCCGCGGGCGGATCCGCGGGACGCCGTGTGCGGGGCGGGCTCGCTCGACGAGCTGGCGGAGGGTGCGGCCGTGGGCACCTCGAGCCTGCGGCGGCGGGCTCAGCTGCTCGCGCGCAGGCCGGACCTGCGCATCGAAGAGCTGCGCGGGAACGTGGACACGCGGTTGCGCCGGCTGGCCGGCGGGGATTTCGACGCCCTCGTCCTCGCCGCCGCCGGCCTGGATCGGCTCGGGCGCTCGTCTGACGGCCGGCCGATCGGGGTCGACACGGTGGTTCCCGCGGGCGGTCAGGGCGCGCTCGTCCTACAGGGGCGATCGGCCGACGAGGAGACGGCCGCCCGCTGCCGCGCGGTCTCGGACGACGGCTCGTTCACCCGGTTGCTGGCCGAGCGGTCGCTTGTCCGGGCGCTCGACGCGAGCTGCAGGACGCCGCTGGGGGTGCACGCGCGGGAGGACGGGACGGCGCTTCGGGTCGACGCGTTCGCCGGGCTGCCGGACGGCAGCTGGTGGATCCGGGATACCGTCAGCGGGTCGCCCGACGATCCTGAGGCGCTCGGCCGCGCCCTGGCCGACCGGATGCGCGCCGCCGGCGCCGGCGACCTGCTGCGCGAGGCGGAGGGCGGGGAGCGTTCCGGGCAGTAGGCGGGAAGGTACGGTGTCCGCGTGTCCGGGATCGTCTATCTGGTGGGCGCCGGGCCGGGCGATCCGGGCCTGATGACGCGGCGCGCGCTCGACGTCGTCGCGACCGCCGACGCCATCCTCTACGACCGCCTGATCCCCGCAGGTGCACTGGATGGTGCCCGTCCCGATGCGGAGCTCCGCTACGTCGGAAAGGAGCCGGGAGCCGGCGCGGTCTCCCAGGAGGAGATCGGGCACCAGCTGATCGAGCTGGCGCGGGCCGGCCGCTCGGTGGTCCGCCTGAAGGGGGGCGATCCCTTCGTGTTCGGCCGCGGCGGCGAGGAGGCACAGGCGCTCGCGGCGGCCGGAGTGCCCTTCGAGGTCGTCTCCGGCGTGACGGCTGGCGTCGCGGCCCCGGCGTACGCCGGGATCCCGGTGACGCACCGCGACGAGGCCTCGGCGGTCGCGTTCGTCACCGGTCACGAGGAGCCGGCCAAGGACGGCAGCGCGCTCGACTGGCCGGCGCTCGCGGCGTTTCCAGGCACGCTCGTCTTCTACATGGGCGTGCGCAACCTGCAGCGGATCGCGGAGTCGCTGATCGCCGGCGGCCGCCCGGCCGACGAGCCAGCCGCGGTGATCGCCCACGGAACGCTCACGTCGCAGCGGGTGGCGACCGGCACGCTCGGCGACATCGCGGATCGAGCCGCCGGCGAGGGACTGGCGGCTCCCGCCGTGACGGTCGTAGGACCGGTCGCCGCGATGCGCGAGTCGCTCGAGTGGATGGAGCGCAGGCCGCTGTTCGGCCGCTCCGTCGTGGTCACCCGGGCACGGGAGCAGGCGAGCGGCCTCGCGCAGCGGCTGACGGAGCTCGGAGCGGAGGTGATCGAGGCGCCCGCGATCCGCATCGTCCCGCGCGAGAGCGAGGCGCTCGACCGCGCCGTGGCCCGGATCGAGCGGTACGCGCTCGTGTGCCTCACGAGCCCGAACGGCGTGCGGCTGTTCGCCGAGGCGCTGATGCGGCGGGGGCGCGACGCCCGCGCGCTGGCCGGCGCCATCGTGGCGACGATCGGGCCGGGCACCGCCGAGGCGCTCGCCCGCTTCGGCATCGGCGCCGACGTCGTGCCGGAGCGTTCGGTGGCGGAGTCGCTCGTCGAGGCGCTCGCCGCAGTCCCGGTCGAGGGCCGTCACGTCCTGATCGCCCGGGCGGCGGACGCACGCGACGTCCTGCCAGACGCGCTCAGCGATCGTGGCGCCGAGGTGGACGTCGTGGCGCTCTACGACACCGTGGCCGAGCCGCTCGCGGAGCGGACGGTCGCCTCCGCGGAGGGCGCCGACTACGTGACCTTCACCTCGAGCTCCACCGTGCGGTTCTTCCTCGAGGCGCTCGGCGACCGGCCATTCCCCGAGGCGGCCCGTGTTGTCTCGATCGGCCCAATCACGAGTGAGGAGGCGCGCCGGCTCGGGCTCGAGGTCCATGTCGAGGCCACCCGCCACGACATCGACGGACTGGTCGAGGCCCTGCTCGAGGACGCGCCCCAGAGGTCACCGGCTTGACGGTCGCACGCCGCGCGACCGCGTGATCCCACGATGCCCGCCGGATGATCGTCACGCTCCTCACCGACTACGGACACGGCGACGAGTTCGTCGGCGTCTGCCACGGAGTGGTGCGCACCATCGCGCCCGAGGTGCCGATCGTCGACGTGACGCACGGGATCCCGCGCCACGGGATCCGCGCCGGCGCGCTCGCGCTCCGGAACGCGCTTCCCTACCTGCCGGCGGGCGTGCACGTGGCGGTGGTCGACCCGCAGGTGGGCACCGAGCGGCGGGCCGTTGCGCTGCGCTGCGGCGACGGTCGGCTGCTGGTGGGGCCGGACAACGGCGTGCTGAGCCTCGCCTGGGACTGGGCGGGGGGTGTGCAGGAGGCGGTCGACGTCAGCCGCTCGCAGCACCGGCTCGAGCCGGTATCGGCGACGTTCCACGGGCGCGACGTCTTCGCGCCGGTCGCCGCGCACCTGGCGATCGGCTCGCCGCTGGCGGAGGCCGGCGACCCGCTCGATCCGCGCGAGCTAGTCGCGCTCGATCTGCCGGCGCCGACCGTCGAGGACGGCACCGCGACCGCCCACGTGCTCGTCGTCGACCGCTTCGGCAACGCGGCGCTCAACCTGGGGCACCGGGACCTGCTCGGCGTCGGCGCGACGATCGGGGCGCGGGTGGTGATCGCAACGGGCGGTCGATCTCGCGAGGCCACGGTGGTGCAGACGTTTGCCGACGTGCCCTCGGGCGAGCTGCTCCTGTACGAGGACGCCTGGGGATCGCTGGCGCTCGCCGTCAACCGCGGCGACGCCGCCGCGGAGCTGGGCCTCGCGCCCGACCGTGAGGTCCGCATCGCGCGTGCGCCGTGATCGGCGCGCCGCACGTCCACCACCGCGTCACGGACTCCACGAACCGGCGGGCCCGCGCCCTTGCCGAGGACGGCGCGCCGCACGGCACGCTCGTGACAGCCGACGAGCAGACGGCGGGCCGCGGCCGCCAGGGGCGATCCTGGTCGGCGCCGGCGGGCAGCGCGGTGCTGATGTCGGTCGTCGTGCGCGACCTGGCGCCCGGGGCGGAGGCGTTGCTGCCGCTGACGGCCGCGGTCGCCGCCTGCGAGGGGGTCGACGCGGCTGCCGCGGTGCGGTGCGAGATCAAGTGGCCCAACGACGTCTGGCTTGAGGGCCGCAAGCTCGCCGGCATCCTGGTCGAGGGCCGGCCCGCCGAGGGGTGGGCGGTGGTGGGGATCGGGATCAACGTGTCGGCGCGGCTGGCCGACCTCCCCGACGAGCTGCGCTCAACCGCCACCTCGCTTGCCTCTGCGGGCCGTTCGGGCGCGCGGAGTGACGAGGTGCTCTCCGCCGTGGTCTTGGCCTTGGATCGTCGCCTCGGCACGCCGGCGCCGGAGCTCCTCGACGCCTGGCGCGGCCGCGACGCCCTCCACGGGGAGCGCGTGACGTGGAGCGGCGGGACGGGCGTGGCCGCCGGCGTCGACGAATCGGGGGCGCTGATCGTCGAGACCGGCGCCGGTGAGCGAGTCAGGTTGGACGCCGGCGAGGTCCACCTCACCGGCGCGGCAGGGCGATCGACGACCTGAGCCGGGCCGGCGCGGCGCGCGCCAAACCGTCAGGCCGCGGCGGGCTCGTCCTCGGTGGCCGCGGGCTCGGGGTCGACGGTGGGCTGCACGGCTTCGCCTGCGACCGGCGGCACGTCGGCCTCATCGCCCTCGCCGCCCACCGCCGCCTCGACGGCTTCGGCCGGCTGAGGGGCCTCGACGTCCTCGCCCGCCGCCTCGACGGCTTCGGCCGGCTGAGGCGTCTGAACGTCCGCGGCGCCGTCCTCCCCGGCGCCCGGCTTCCGCCGCCTGCGACCCCCGCGCCGGCGGCGGCCCTTCGGAAAGTTCCGCAGGAGCTCGCGCGCGAGAGCGGAGGGCTTGCGGGCCATGCGCGTCCGCGCTCCCCGCAGCACCTCCTCGGCCTCGGGCGTGTGGGCGAGCGCCGCCGCCAGAAGCGCCGCGCTCAGCCGGCGGTCCTGGTTGCGCGCCGCCTGCACCAGGCGCCGCGCGTTGCGCGCGTGCGCTCCCCCTGAGGAGTTCACCAGCAGGCCGAGCAAACGCTTCGTCTCGGGCCACCGCTGCACCGCGTATTCCTCGTGGACCTCGCGCGTGTACTCCGCCAGACGCCAGAGCCACGCGGTGGCCTGGTCGCGACGGCCGATGGATCGCTCGGCCAGCGCCTGGAGCAATGCCTTCACGCCCTCCCGCCGCTCGTCGCGCGACCAGCCGCCGACGATGTCCACGGCCTCGTCGAAGGCCTCCGCGTCGCGGCTGGCCGCGATCTCTTGGAGCGCGCGCAGCCGCAGCTGCGTGTTGCGGTTCCGCTGCAGGCAGGTGATCACGAATCGCCGCCGCAGCTCGCCTGTCTGGTCGAAGTGCAGCATCGCCTTCGCGCGGCGCCAGTTGTTCGAGGCCACCCGCGCGCCGGCCAGCGCGGCCCACACGTGCTGCTCGCTCCACGAAAGGTGCTCCACGGCGATCCGCCAGAGCTCCCGCTCGAAGACCATCGCCCTGCGGTCGGGATCGGGCGTGACCGGGAGCACCCGCCGCTCGACGCGCAGGCGCCGGCCCCGCCCTCGCCGCACGGGCCCGACCACGATCGCCCCGCCCCGGTACACGTCGCGATCGAGCAGGCTGTGGAGCGTGACGACCGGATCGTCATGGGTCGTGGCCGGGTGCACGAAGTCCACGACGATCCCGGCCTCCTTCCCGGGCGCTCGGCGCGTGACGCGCCCGACGCGCTGCTGGTAGATGCGCTTCGAGGCCGTCGGCGCCAGGTGCATGCAGACGGTGGCCCGGTGCGAGTTCCAGCCCTCGGCGAGGAGCTGCGCGTTTACGAGCACGTCGATCTCTCCGCGCTCGTACGCGGCGAGCACGCGCGCTAGCTCCCGCTTCGGCGTCTCGCCCGAGACTCCCCTCGCCTTGATCCCGGCGTCCTGGAATGCCTTCGCCACGTTGTATGCGTGGCGGACGCCGGCGGCGTACACGATCCCCGGCACGTCCTTGAACCGCACGCGGTAGAGGTCGGCCACGGCCGCGTTGAACGGCCCCTGGTCGAGCAGCGCGGCCAGCTCCTCCTGGTCGAAATCCTGGTCGACCTCGCCGCGCCGGAGCGGCACCTTGGCGATCGTGCGGACGCCCACGCCGGGCGGGATGCGGACGCATCGAAGCGGCGCGATCACCCCCCGGCGGGCGGCCTGGGCCAGGTCGAAGCGGGACGTCTGCGTGGGGAAGAGGTCCGTGACGTGCCGCGCGATCAGCGCGCCGGTCGCGGTCATGCCGATGAAGATCGGGCCGAGCCAGCGGCGGATCGAAGCGCTCGTCTTCTCGCCCAAAGCGGTGTGCGCCTCGTCGCAGATGACGATCGTGTACGCGTCGGAGATTCGGCCGGAATTGCGGACGAACCACTGGTAGGTCTCGACCGTTACCGGCCCGTCCGCGCGGTCGAGACCCTGGCCGTCTAGCAGCGGGGCGCTCACGCGCTTGCGATAGCCGCGGTCGCGCAGCTCGCCGTTGAACTGGTCCACGAGGTTGCGCCGGTGGGTGAGGATCAGAACGCCGCCGGTGCGCGACGCTTCAACGAACCCGAGCGCCGCCACCGTCTTCCCGGCCCCCGTCGCGTGCTCGAACCAGAAGCGACGTTCGGCGCCGGGGTCCTCCTCGGGCGACGGCGCCTCCCCCTCGTCCTCGGACTCCGCCTCCGCGTCTGCGTCCCAGTCGAGCGGCTCGTCCTCGTCGTCGATCTCGTCGTCCCCCTCGAGCTCCACCTCGCCCGAGGGCAGCTCCGCGATGTCCTCGGCGGCGACCGCCCCGTTCGAGCGGCCGTTCCCGCTCCGCCCGTTGGACTGCGCCTCGGCCATGAGCGCGGCGAGGGTTCCCGAAAGCGCGTCGACCTGGTGGGCCGAGAGCTCGGCGCCATCGGCCAGGTGAGGCTGCTCCTCCGACAGCAGGCGCTCGAGCCCGAGCATGAGCGAGTACTCGCGCTGCCACTCGATCGAAGGCACGCTGCGGCCCGCGTCGAGCTCGGCCAGCGCGTCGGTGAGCGCACGCCGCCGCGGCGAGCCCGGCGCCAGGACCTGCTCGGGGTCCTCTCCCTCGTGCAGGTACGACTCGCGCGTGAACTTCTCTGCGCGTGCGAGGTCTTCCGCGGAAACCGGCGAGGCGGCCAGGACAGATGGGGTGTCAGCCATATGAGGCTTCTCTGACGAGAGGTGTTGCTGCGGAGCCGTGCAGCCGCTTCGGTGCGAGCGAGCCGCGCTCGGGTAGGCGGCCGAACGTCCCCCGTGCCGCCGCCGCAGGTTGTCCCTCTCGGCGGCGGCGCCCGTACCCATCTGGGGCCCGGGCTCGCGAAGAAGTCTACCGCACGGTACGGGCGTTCAGCGGATTGGCCGGCCTCGGATTCGGGTCTGCGACGCTTGGCCGGTGGTCGGCGCTCGCACAACACCCGCAGCGGCCCTGGTCGCCGCCCTGGCGCTCACGGCTTGCGGCGCGGCGACTCCGCGCAGCGCCGCTCCGAGCCGCGCCGCGACGGACCGCGCGCTGCGCGGCTCGCCGCCCGCGCTCGCCGCGCTGCACCGCCAGCGCGGGGAGTTGCTCACCGCCTCGCCGCACGCGTTCCAGGCGAGGCTGCGATCGCTGCGCGGCCACGCGATCGTCGTCAACAAGTGGGCCGCCTGGTGCGGCCCATGCAGGTCGGAGTTCCCGTTCCTCCAGCGGCTCGGTGTGTCCCTCGGGCGCCGGGTGGCTTTCGTCGGCGTCGACGGCAACGACGACGCATCGGCCGCGCACCGCTTCCTCCGGCGCTATCCGGTGACCTATCCGAGCTACGCCGACCCGGAGGGGGAGATCGCGCGGGTGATCGAGGCGAGCCTCGCATTTCCCACGACCGTCTTCTACGACGCGCGCGGCCGGCTGACGTTCGTGCACCAGGGCGCGTACCCGAGCCAGGCGAAGCTGCGCGAGGACATCCGCAGGTACGCCGGGGTTTGAGCGCGGATATAAGTCGCGCGTGCCCGAGCTGCGCATCGACTCGCTCTCCGGCCTGCGCACGATCGTGGCCGCGGAGCGCTCGCGGCGGCCGGGCGGCGGATGGAAGGTTGAGCCTGCGCCGCACTTCGACACCGCGACCGACCCCTTCCGGGAGGGGAACGAGGACATGACGCCGCCCGAGGTCTTCGCGCTGAGGCCGGGCGGCGGCAACGCCAACGGGCCGGGCTGGCGGGTGCGGGTGGTGCCGAACCTCTACCCGTCCCTGGAGGGAGGCGTTGCCGGCGGCCGGGCGGCTCGCGCCGGCGGCGGCGGCGACGCCGGTCCGGATCCGCTGAGCGCGGGACGCGGCGAGCCCGACCTGTTCCCGAGCCGCCCCGCAGAGGGCGTGAACGAGGTGATCGTCAACGCACCGCAGCCCGTCCGCTCGCTCGCCGAGCTCGCGCCGGAGCAGGTCGAGGTCGCGCTGGACGCGTGGCGCGAGCGCATCCGCGCGCATGCGGAGGCCGCCTTCGTGCATGTGAGCGTGAACGAGGGCCAGGGCGCCGGGGCGTCGCTTCCGCACACGCACGCGCAGCTCTTCGCGCTGCCGTTCGTGCCCGCCGCGGTGGCGCGCGAGCGTGAGCGGTTCACCGCGTACTGGGACCGCACGCAGGGCCGCAACCTTCTCGAGGACCTCCTGCAGGAGGAGGTCCGTCGCCGCGAGCGCATCGTGGAGATCGACTCCGAGGCGGTGGCGCTGTGCCCGTTCGCCTCCCGCGTCCCGTTCCAGCTGCAGATAGTGCCCCGCCGCGCACGCGCCCGGTTCGAGGACGACGGGCCGCTGGGCGCTCGCCTGCTGCACGACGTTCTCGGCCGGCTGAGCGCGGCCCTGGGCGCCTCGCCGCCGCTCAACCTCTGGGTGCGCACGGCGCCGCGCGGGGCCGAGCCCTTCTGCTGGCGTATCGACGTCCTGCCGCGTCTGACGCAGCTCGCGGGCCTCGAGATGGGCACCGGGGTTAACCTCAACGTCGTGGCCCCGGAGCGCGCGGCGGCGTTGCTGCGCGAGGCCGCCTGACCCCTACCGACGATGCCCCCCGACGACCGCCCCATTCCGCGCAACATCGCCGAGACGCCGCAGGAGGCTCTGCCGTACGGGCGCTGGGCGGAAGCCCTCGCCGGTCACTTCCTCGACGCCTGCCGGCGGGTCGACGAAGAGGGTGAGGAGCTTGGCGAGCCCGGCGACGTCGTGTGGTTCCCGGACCGCACGTACGCCGGCCGCACGTACGTGCCGGCCACGGCGCCGACGTCGGCCGGGTTCGAGTACTTCGGCTACGTGTCCTTCACCCGCGAGCACGAGGGCGCCGAGGCGACCGACTTCCTGGCCGTCGCGGACTTCACGGACGAGACCGCCGAGGCGAATCCGGACTGGCAGCTCGACCTGAGCGACCAGGAGATCGCGACCTGGCGCGGGCCGCAGGGGAGGCGGGCGGAGATCGCGCTGGTCTGGGGAGTCGCACTCGAGCACAGAGGACTCGTCGTGACGGCTGAGCTCGGACCGACCACGACTGACCAGTGCGCGCTGATCGAGAACCGCTTCACGCTCGTCTCGATCGACAGCTACACCGGCGACTACCTCGAGGTGAAGCTGTGGGGGTCGGACGGGCGCGAGATCGCGCGCGAGTCGCTCTACACCGAGGAGTGAGGGCCGGCCGGAGGGGGCTAACCTCCGCCTCGAGCCCCGATAGCTCAGCTGGATAGAGCGACTCCCTCCTAAGGAGTAGGCCGCAGGTTCGAATCCTGCTCGGGGCGCTCCCACACGCTCCACGCGGACCCCGCCGAGAGGGTCGGAGACGCGCGCTACAGCCCGAACGCGCCCCGCATGCTGCCCGCGCTCCCCGCCCTGCCGAGCGGCGCGAGGCCCAGCATCTCCTCGGTCGTTCGCAGCAGCGAATAGTGGGTGTAGTACACCCCGCTTCGCGCGCGGTGCGGGACCGACCGGGCGAGGACCAGGAGCGGCACGCGGTTGCCCGGTGTGCCGTCGTCCTCGTCCCAGGTGATGAAGATCGCCGTCGATCCGTTCCGGTAGTCCCGCAGCCGGAGCAGCTTCGGGACGAAGCCCTGGAGCCACCGATCCCCGGTCGCGGTCGAGCAATCGTGCATGTCGTCGCAGAGGTTCGGGGTGACGAACGTGAACCGCTTGAGCGTCGGGCTGCGCGGCAGCGGCCGGTCGTGCCGGGAGCAGATCGCATCCAGCGAGGTGAAGTAGGTGGCGGGGTTGTGGCGAACCGCGTACTCGCCCGAGTCGGAACGCCTGCATCGCCCCGGCATCGATTCGGCGTAGGCGCGCCAGCCGCCGCCGAGCTGGGAGAAGATACTGGGCGAGGAGATCGCGTCGACGCTGGGCGGGGCGTCGTCGCCGATCCCGTGGGTGCCGCCCGAGGTCATCGCGACGTAGTTCGGCAGGCTGGGATGCGTGACGGCCCGATAGTTGGTGGCAAGCCCGCACCGGTGCGCCAACCGGTTGATGTACGGCGCGTCGCCGGATCCGATGACCTCGCCATAGGCGTGGTTCTCCATGACGATCCAGACCACGTGCTTCCAGGCGGGCGGTGCGCCCCTGCTCCCGCAGCGCGGCACCGCCGCGGCGGCAGGTGCGGGGGTTGTCGCTGAGAGCAGGCCGGCGAAGGCGGCCAGGACGGCGAGCAGCCAGGGGCCTGTACGCGCGTCTCTGCGTGGGCGGCGAGCGCTGTGCAAGTCGGGACCAGTGTGGGCCATGAAGGTTGGATCGCGGTTAAGGCGGTGGGATCGCTTAGCTTGGTCTTAGGTGCATCTCGCACCGTGTGGGTATGCATACCCCGCGTCCCCGCCGGCGAGTGAGCCCGCGCATCCTGGCCATTCTCCGCCCGCTGTTTCGCTACAGCCCCGGCCGCGACGCCTACGTGCTGCGAGCGGTGGGCCGGTCGGTCGGGCCGGTGCTCACACCGAAGTCCCGCTAGGGGCCCCCCGACCCTCAAGGCGCGCGAGCGCGGGCCGATGACGATCCCGTGCGCACCCTCCGGCGCCACGGGCATGCGCGGTACCTGCTGACGGTCGCCCTCGCGGCCGTGGCCGCGCTTGCCGTTTTCGCCCAGCCTGCCGCTGCGGAGGTCCCCACCGCCGGGACGCTCCCACCGGGGCTCAAGGCCCCCGCCAGCCAGACCAAGCCGCCGCCGAACTTCTGGCGCAGCGCCCGGCAGGTGGTGGCGATCGCAGACCGCCAGGCCGATGTCCGCCGGCTCCACGCGCGCGAGCCGGGCGTGCGCGGCCAGGCCTACGCGGGCGACCTCGGCCTCTGGATCGTCGTGTACCGCGATCGCGGCGGGATCCGCGTCCGAATCCCGATCGAGGACCGCACCGGGGACGTGCTCGAGCCGAGCCTCTCCTCGTATCCGCTCACGAGTGGAGACGCCAACGCGGCGACGGTCAAGGTCGAGCTCATGTGCCTGGCGCTCGTGATCTTCACGATCGCTGTCCTGTTCGACTTCCGCCGGCCGCTGCGGCGGCGCAACCTCGACCTCCTCGCCCTGACGTCGCTCGGGGCGGCCGTCGCGCTCTTCCACCACGATCGCCCGCTGATCGGCGTCCCCCTCGTCTATCCCCCGCTCGTTTACCTCTGCGCGCGGCTAGCGCTGCTCGGGTTCCGGGGAGCGCGGGACGAGGGCCCGCTGGCCGCGCGGGGCGGCACACGGTTCCTGGTCGGAGCGCTGGTCGGGCTCCTCGTCGCACGGGTGGTGGCGAACCTCCTGCTCGGCGGCGTGGGGGACATCGGGTACGCGTCTGTCTACGGCGCGAGCAACATCCACGAGGGATGGCCGCTGTACGTGGCGGACCACAACCACCTGGACACCTACGGGCCGATCACCTACCTCGCGTACCTGCCGTTCGAGATGATCTTCCCGCTTCACAACCTGAGGCACGATTACCTGCCCTCGGCCCACGCGGCCGCGATCGCGTTCGACCTCCTCGCGATCGGCGGGCTGGTCGCACTGGGCCCACGGCTTCGCCGGGGCGACGCCGGGCGGCGGCTCGGGGTCGTGCTCGCCTTCGCCTGGGCCGCGTCACCGTTCACCTTCCTCACGCTCATGGCGAACACCAACGACGGCCTGGTGCCGCTGTTCGTGATCTGGGCGCTGGTCGCCATCGCGTCGCCCGTGCGGCGCGCCTTCCTACTCGGTCTCGGCGCGGCCGCCAAGTTCGCCCCGCTCGCCCTCGCGGGCCTGTTTGCGACCGCGAACGGCGACCGGCGGCGCCGCTCGGCCGCGTTCGCGCTCACCATGGCGGCCACGGTCGTCGTCCCGATCCTGATCTACTCACGTCCGGGCGGCCTTGGCGTCTTCTGGAGCCAGACACTCGGGTTCCAGTTCCAGCGCCACTCGTTCCTCAGCATCTGGGGGCAGTATCCGCAGCTTCACCCGCTCAAGCTCGCCGTCCAGGCCGGCGCGGTGGGACTGGCCGTCGCCGCCTCGGTTCCCGTGCGCCGGCGCACTACGGCTCAGGTCGGAGCCCTTGCCGGCGCGATCCTGATCGCGCTCCAGCTCTCGGCCGCGCACTGGTACTTCTTCTACATCTCGTGGTTCATGCCGGGCGTCCTGCTCGCGCTCCTGGCGGTGGAGGTCCGCGGGCGCGGGGATGGGTCGCCCGCGCAGCCGGGTGAGCTCGAGGAATGGGCCCCGGCGCTCAGGCCGCGCGCAGGCGATCGAGCGTCCCGTCCCGCTGAGCTCGCCTGAAGCCGCTTACCGCGGCAGCGGGCGCGACGGGTGGACGCGGCGCTCCCTCCTCCGGCGGCGACGGTCGCCGAGCGCGCGGCCGATCGCGCGCGAGGTCAGCCAGTGCCATCCGAGGAACGCTCCCCACCAGCCCATCGGCCAGGCTGGCCAGAACGCGCCGGCGCCAGTGGTCGCCCAGACGGCCACGAGCCCGCCGTTCACAGCGGCGTAGGTGGCCGCGTGGCTGTGGAGGGCGGCGCGATTCGCGTGCCGAAGCGCCCGTCCCCGCCCTCGGCCGGGGCGGCCGCGCCGGGGCAGGTCCGCGAACAGCGAGTCGAGCTCACCGTGCGTACGCGCGTGGTAGGCGAGCTCCACGCGCTCCTCAAACTCGCTCGCGGTGATGCGGCCGTCCGCGAACGAGTGCCTGAGAGCGTCCACGGCGCGCTCCCGCTCGTCGTCCGATGCGCGGACCTGGCTCCTCGCCATGAGGCGGACGAGGTCGTACGCCATGGTGGAAGTATGGCCCACGCGGCCCGCTCGAGGGAAGTGGTAATCGGTCACTGTTCCCGCAGAGGCGCCCGAGCTCGGACTCGACCCTAGGCGCTCCGGGGCCAGCGCTCGCCCGAGCGCAGGCGCTCGAGGCCGAGCCAGGCGAAGTCCATCACGACGGCGACGAGGTCCTTGCGACGCACCTCCTCGTGGTCCCCCCACCAGAGCGCGAGCGATTGGACCGCACCGGCCAGAAGCTGGCCCACCATCTCGATCGCGCGCCGGTTCTCCTCGGGGTCCCCTCGCTCCTCGCGCGGCTCCGCCGCGATGAGGCCCGCCACCGCCGCGCCCACCTGCTGCTGGACCCGCACCAGCATCTCCGCCACGTCGGGTTCGACGGCGTCGCGGAACAGCATCCGGAAGGCGTCGCGCCGGCTCTCCACGAACTCGAGGAAGGCGTTCACGCCCGCCTCGAGCCGCACCTCGCCGGGATCGGATGTGGCCGCGGCGGTCGCAAGCCGTTCGAAGATCTCCTGCACGTGCTGCTCGAGCAGCGAGACGTGGAGGTCGCGCTTCGACGGGAAGTGCTCGTAGATGAGGGCCTTGGACACGCCCGCCGCCTGGGCGATCTCGTCGATCGACGACGCGTGGTATCCGCGCTGAGCGAATACCTCGAGCGCAGCGCCGAGGATCAGCTCGCGACGCTCCTCCGCACTGATGCGGCGCCGCCTTTCGGTCTCTGTGCGCGGGCTCACTGTTACCTTAACTGACTAACCGGTTAGTTAGTTATACCCAGGGTCGAACCCGGTGATGCGAGGGGCCCTGGCGCAACCGATGGCGGGCGCAGGCCGCGCGCCGCACGATAATGCGGCGAGCCCGGCGCCGATTCGACAGGAGGCCGCCATGGAGTACGAAGAGATCGTCCTGCACGGACACCGCGTGAGCTACCGCCAGGCAGGCTGGGGGCCGGTCGTGGTGCTGATCCACGGCATCACGGGAAGCTCGGTGACGTGGGAGGAGGTGATCGAGCCGCTGGCGGAGCGCTACACCGTGGTGGCGCCCGACCTCCTCGGCCACGGCGAGTCCGCCAAGCCCCGGGGCGACTACTCCCTGGGCGCGTACGCGAGCGGGATCCGCGACCTGCTTGCGGCACTCGGACACAGCCGCGCGACCGTGGTCGGGCACTCGCTCGGTGGCGGCATCGCGATGCAGATGGCGTACCAGTTCCCGGAGCGCATCGACCGGCTCGTGCTCGTCTCGAGCGGCGGGCTCGGCAGGGAGGTCCACCTCCTGATCCGGGCCGCGGTCCTGCCGGGGTCCGAGCTCGTCCTGCCGCTGCTCGCCCACCCGGCCCTGATCGACCGTCTGGACGCCGTCGGGACCTTCCTGAGCCGGCTGGGCTTCCGCGCCGGAGCGGACCTCGAGGAGATATGGCGCGGCTTCTCGTCGCTCGCGGACGCGGAGGCGCGCGCGGCGTTCATCCACACGCTGCGCACGATCGTCGACCCGACCGGCCAGCGCGTGAGCGCGACCGACCGCCTGTACCTCGCCGCGGAGATGCCCACCCTGCTGCTCTGGGGTGAGCGCGATCCGGTGATCCCGTTCCACCACGGCGTTCGCGCCTCCGAGCAGATGCCGGGCAGTCGCCTCATCACCTTCCCGAACGCCGGGCATTTCCCCCATCGCGACGATCCGCGCGGGTTCGTTCGCGAGCTCGTGGGTTTCGTCGAAAGCACGGATCCGGCCGACATCCCCGAGGACCGGATGCGCGAGCTCCTCCGGGAGGGCGCATAGCCAGCGTCGACTTCGAGGCGGAGGGGCTCCTCGAGGGGGTCGAGGACGAGCGCGCGCGAGAGGCGCGGTGCACGCTGCTCGAGGAGCTCCACG
>JAFAQQ010000180.1 GCA_019246335.1 Actinomycetota bacterium
GCAGAGGGCAAGCGCGCCGAGCCCCTCGTGGGGCACCTGTCGGTTGGCCGCGAGCACGCCGATGGCCAGCGCGAGGTCGAAGCTCGGGCCCGCCTTGCGAACGTCCGCGGGCGCCAGGTTCGCGGTGATGCGCTGCTGCGGGAAGTCGAACCCGGAGTTCTGCAGCGCCGAACGGACGCGCTCGCGGGCCTCGCGAACCGCCGCGTCGGGCAACCCGACCACGGTGAAGACCGGCAGGCCCGGGCGCACGTCGACCTCGACGGCGACCTCGCGACTCTCGACCCCCTCGATCGCGAATGTGGCGACTGTGGCGAGCACGCAGCCACGCTAAGCGAGGACGCGTTACGCGTGGGAGACGTGCGTAACGATTCTCAGACAGGTTGGAGACAACTCGCTTCGGGGCCGTCGCAGCGCTGCCCGGGCCGCCGGCGAAGTTGGTGCACTCCCGTCACCGAACCGTCACATTCGTCGCCCACGCGTCACTCCCCGTCGCGTAGCTTCGGGTGCATGTCCTCGACCCTCTCGCCGGACCCGCGGCGAAGCATCGGAGAGCGCGGGGAGCGCATCGCCGAGCGACACCTCATCCGCAGCGGCTACCGCATCCTCGAGCGCAACTTCCGCACGCGCCACGGCGAGATCGACCTCGTCGCCTCGGACGCGCGCACGATCGTGTTCTGCGAGGTGAAGACGCGCGTCGACTCAGGCCGCATGGGCGTGATCGGACCGTTCGACTCGATCGGTCCGCGCAAGCGAAGGCAGGTCCGGTCGATGGCCAGTGGATGGCTGCAGCAACGGCCGCCGGGCCGGCAGCGGCCGGCCAGAGACGAGCTGCGATTCGACGCAATCGGCGTAACGCTGGCGCCCGACGGCCAGGTGCTCCGTGTGGATCACCTGCAGGGGGCGTTCTGAGTGGCCTACCCGAGCGGGAGCTGCTGGTAGGCGATCGAGGCGAAGGACAGCCGGTGGAGCGGCGAGATGCCGTTGGCGGCGATCGCCGCGCGGTGCTCGGGCGTCGAGTAGCCGACGTTCGCCTCGAAGTCCCATTCCGGGTGCCGTTCCGCCGCGCGCCGCATGTAGCGGTCCCGCGTGACCTTGGCCAGGACCGACGCCGCGGCGATCGCCGCGCTCCGCGAATCCCCGCCGATCACCGCCCTCTGGTCGAAACGCAGGCCCTTGATCCGAAACCCGTCGATCAGGCACAGGGTGCCTTCGCGCGCCACGCACTCGACCGCGGAGCGCAGCGCCTCGAGGTTGGTGACGTGCAGTCCGCGATCGTCGATCCCGCGCGGGCAGCGCGCGACGATCGCCACGCGTGCGGCGGCGCGCAGGACGAGCGGGTAGAGCTCCTCCCGGCCGGCCTCCGTGTGCTGCTTGGAGTCGTTCAGCCGCGCGAGCGAGCGGCGGTCGGAGAGGGTCAGGCGCTCGTAGTCGAAGAGGACGGCGGCGGTGACGAGCGGTCCCGCGAGCGAGCCCCGCCCTGCCTCGTCGGCCCCGGCGACGAAGCGCCGCTCGAAGCCGCGGTCGAACGCGAACAGGCGGCGGCCGCGGCGAGGGGCGGGTCGCGCTCTAGAGCGTTCCGATGCGGTCGATGGGCCAGTAGGTGAAGAACGCTCGCCCGATGAGCCATCGCTTGGGGACCGGACCCCACTCCCGGCTGTCTGCGCTCTCGCCACGGTTGTCGCCCATCATGAAGAAGTACCCCGGCGGAATCTTGATCGGTTTCGGCAAATTGCAGATTCCGCAGCTCGGGTCCGGCCGGATGAACGGCTCCTTCTGCGGCGTCTTGCTGCCGTTGAGGTAGACGCGTCCCTTCTTCACCGCGATCGTGTCCCCGCCCACCGCGACGATCCGCTTGATGAAGTTCTGACTCGAGTGGCCCCCCGGCGTCGCCTTCTGGCACGCGTGCCCGTCGTTCGGCTCGCTGGCGATGCCGCAGCTGTTGTCGTCGGCGCCCTTCGGTGGCTTGAACACGACGATCGTCCCCCGTCCCGGATCGCCGAAGTGATCCGTGACACGGTCGACGAGCACGCGCTGGTTGATCCCGAGCGTGGGCTCCATCGAGCCGCTCGGGATGCGGAACGGCTTTACGAGGAAGGCCTGGATCAGTAGCGCGAGCCCCAGCGCGACCGCGACTATCAGGACGAACTCGAGCAGCGAGTTCATCGAGCGCCTCGTGCCGCGTGCGGCCGGCTCGGTCATCGGGGGCGTGCCGGTCAACCCGCCTGCGAACCGGCCTGTTCGGGATCAGCGGCCCCCTCGGTCTCCTCCCGTTCAGGCGCGGATGACTCGCCCGCAGCCTCCGCGGGTCCCTGCTCGTCAGAGGTCTCCTTCGCCTCCGCGTCGCTCGGCACGTCCGCCGCTGCCTCCGTGTCGGTCGCGGCCTCCCCGTCGGTCGGCGCCCCGCCGCCGCCCTCGGCCTGCCCGCCCCCGTCATCTCCGGCCTCGCCCTCCTCGGGCGCGACCGGCGCAGCCTCCTCCTGCGGGCCGGCGGCATCGGCGGCCCCGATCGGCTCGACCATCTCCTCGTCGGCGCCGGGACCCGTGTACTGCTGCTCGCGAATGCGCGCCCGGCGGCCGACGCGGCCGCGCAGGTAGTACAGCTTCGCGCGCCGGACGTCGCCCCGGCTCGCGACCTCGATCCGCTCGATCTTCGGAGAGTGCAGGGGGAACGTGCGCTCGACCCCCACGCCAAACGATTGCTTTCGGACGGTGAACGTCTCCCGCGCCCCGCTGCCCTGACGCTTGATGACGACGCCCTCGAAGACCTGGGTGCGGCGCCGGGTGCCCTCGACGACCTGGAAGTGCACCTTCACGCGGTCGCCGGCCTTGAAGCGGGGGACCCTCCGCAGCTGCGCGCGCTCGAGGCTTTCGATCACTCCGCTCATCGCAAGAAGGGGCGCGACCGACACGAGAGCGGCCAGGGCGCGCGCAGGCGCCGATGGTAGCGAAGGGGTCTGCCGGCTCAGGCGGGCCCGAGCGTCCCTCGCTCCGCGCTCCGAGCACGCCGCCACGCCGCGATCTCGGCGTGGTTTCCGGACAGCAGGACCTCCGGCACCCGATGCCCGCGCCACTCGACCGGCCGCGTGTAGTGCGGGTACTCCGGAGCCCCGCCGAGCGCGTCGCTGAACGATTCCTCGACGACGCTCTCCTCGTGCCCGAGGGCACCGGGAAGCTTCCGGACGACCGCGTCGCAGACGACCATCGCCGCCAGCTCGCCGCCGGAGAGCACGTAGCGCCCGATCGATACGACGTCGCTCGCGAGCTGCTCGTGCACCCGCTCGTCGAAGCCCTCGTAGCGGCCGCACAGCAGCGTCATGTCGCGGCCGTCCAGCAGGCTCGCCGCGAGCTCGGACGCGAGCGCGTCGTCGAACGGCCGCCCTCCCGCCGCCAGCGCGATCACGCGGCGCGTGTCGCGCACCCGCGCCGCATCGTCGCCGTAGCGCTCGCGAAGGGCCGCCTCGACGACGTCAACCCGCAGGACCATCCCCGCCCCTCCCCCGTACGGCGTGTCGTCGACCTGTCCCGCGCGAAGCGGGGTGGTCTCGCGCAGATCGAGCGCCACCAGCTCCAGCCCGGCCGCCGCCGCGTTGCGCACGTGCCTCTGCTCGGCGAACCAGTCGAACGAGTGCGGGAAGAGCGTGAAGACGTCGATCCGCACAGG